>JBOGID010000036.1:0-4968 GCA_050742295.1 Acidimicrobiales bacterium
GCCCACACCGAGGCACCCACGGCGGGATCCGTGATCCTGGCCGGGGTGCTTCTGAAGCTGGGCGTCTACGGCCTGCTGCGCTTCGGTCTCTACCTGTTCCCGGACGCCGCGTCCTTCTTCGCGCCTGCGCTCGTGACGCTGGGCGTGATCGGCATCGTCTACGGCGCCATCGTTGCCACCATGCAGCCGGACCTGAAACGGCTGGTCGCCTACTCGTCGGTGGCCCACCTCGGGTTCATCGTCGTCGGGACGTTCGGGCTTTCCACCCAGGGACTGCAGGGCGGCGTCCTGCAGATGGTCAACCACGGGCTCTCGACGGGCGCCCTCTTCCTCCTCGTCGGGATGATCTACGAGCGCCGCCACACCCGGGCCATCGCCGAGCTCAAGGGCCTCCAGCAGGTGGCGCCCGTGTTCGCCGCCGTCTTCACCCTCGTCATGCTCAGCTCCATCGGCCTCCCAGGCCTCAACGGCTTCGTCGGCGAGTTCCTCGTGCTCATCGGCACCTTCGTCACCCGCCGCTGGTGGGCCGTGGCGGCCACGGCCGGCGTGATCCTCGCCGCCATCTACCTGCTGTGGGCCTACAAGCGGGTGTTCCACGGTGTGCCCGACGCCGCCAACCAGTCATTCAAGGAGCTGACGGGGAAGGAACGAGTGGTGCTGGCCCCGCTTGTCGCCCTCATCGTGGTGCTGGGCGTCTTCCCGGGACCGGTCCTCGACCGGATCGAGCCGTCGGTCGACCGTCTCATCGCCCACGTCGAGGACCACTCGGACTACGAACAGCCGGCCGTCGCCGCCGGCACGGGGAAGTAGGGCCACATGCCGATCGGACTCCCGCAGGTCGAGTGGAGCCAGCTCGCCCCCGAACTGATCCTCGTGGGCGCCGCCCTCGCCCTCCTCGTGGCCGGAACGTTCTTCCGCGACCGCCACTTCGGCCCCGGCTACGCCATCTTCACCCTGTCCGCGGCGTCGGCCTCGCTCATCGCCACGGCCGCCCTCTGGGACGAGGTCACGGGCGAGGGGCCCGGCTCGGGCCCCCGGCTCGCCGTGGCCCAAGCGGTCGTGGTGGACGGGTTCTCGCTGTTCTTCACCGTGGTCATCTGTTCGGCCGTCATCCTCGGGGTCCTGCTGGCGGACAGCTACCTCGAGCGGGAGCGGCTCGACCGCCCGGACTTCTACGTGCTGATGTTGCTCTCGGCCTCGGGCGGGATCCTCATGGCCAAAGCCAACGACCTCATCCTCGTGTTCCTGGGACTCGAGATCCTCTCCATCGCCCTCTACGTCCTGGCCGGCTACCAGCGAGAGAGCCCGAGGTCCCTCGAAGCGTCGATCAAGTACTTCGTGCTCGGGGCCTTCTCCTCCGCCTTCCTCCTCTACGGCGTGGCCCTGATCTACGGCGCCACGGGCTCGACCAACCTCGGCATCGTGGCCGCCTTCCTGCGGGAGCAGACGGTGACGTCGGGCGTCTTCCTGGGTGGCATGGCCCTGCTGCTCGTCGGGCTGGGCTTCAAGGTGGCGGCCGTGCCGTTCCACATGTGGACGCCCGACGTCTACCAGGGCGCCCCGACGCCGGTCACCGCCTTCATGGCCGCCGCCGCCAAGGCCGCCGGGTTCGCCGCCCTTCTCCGCATCTTCTTCTCCACGTTCAACACCAACCGGCTGGACTGGCAGCCGATCGTCTGGGCGCTTGCCGTGCTGAGCCTGGTCGTGGGGTCGGTGCTGGCTGTGGTGCAGACCGACGTCAAGCGTATGCTCGCGTACTCGTCGATCTCCCACGCCGGCTACGTGCTGGTCGGCCTCCAGGCCGCGAGCACCCGCGGGGTCGCGGGCTCCCTCTTCTACCTGCTCGCCTACACGTTCATGATCCTGGGCAGCTTCGGGATCGCCACCATCGTGGGCCGCAAGGGCGACGAGCGGCACAGCCTCGACGACTACCGGGGCCTGGCCAAGGCCAAACCGGGGCTGGCCTTCACCTTCACCGTGTTCCTTCTGGCCCAGGCCGGGGTGCCGTTGACCAGCGGCTTCCTGTCCAAGTTCTACGTCATCTCGGCCGCCGTGGAGGCACGTTCGTACGCCTTGGCCATCATCGCCATGGTGGCCGCCGTCATCGCCACCTTCTTCTACCTGCGGGTGATCGTGACGATGTACATGTCCGGGGAGCCGGCCGAGGGGGAGGAACGGCCCGAGTTCCCCATCCCCATGGGCACCGGGGTCGCCCTCGGCCTCGCCCTCGCCTTCACCCTGCTCGTCGGGTTTCTCCCCGAGGCCGTGCTGGACTTCGCCCGCAACGCCACGCTGCTGCGCCTGTAAGCGCCCGTCACGGCAACCGGGGCGTCTCCACGCAGCCGCCCTCCCGGCCGAGGACCTTCAGGCCGGCCAGGTCGCCGGCGTGGTACTCGGCCCGGCCCCGCTGGATGCCCAGGTCGTCGAACATGATCTGCTGGGGCGACGCCACGTGGCCCAGTCCCATGATGTGGCCGAGCTCGTGGATCATGACCCGGCCCCACGTCGGCCCCGGGCCGAACCCGTTGGCCAGGGCGCGGCCGTCGGCGTCCACGGCGTCGACGTTGAGGAGCAGGAACCCGCTGACATAGACGCCGTTGATGTTGGTGGCCCGCCCGCCCCCGGGATTGTCGGTGTCGAGGCGGTTGGCCCGGCCGTGGTCCCAGATGACGAGGATGGGGGCCCATTGCCGCCCGTAGCGCTGGGCCTGGATGGCGGGACGGCCCGACAGGGCGGGCTCGTCGGTCGGCCCGTCGTTGACGAAGGTGATGCCGGTCGCCTGGCTGAGCTGGGCGAACGCCGCCTCGAGGTCCTGGAGGGCGCCCGCCGGTGCCAGCGCCGAGTTCGTCACATAGTGGATCGGCTCGCACGGGTTGAACCGCACCGGGTTGCAGCGGTCGGACCGCGGTTCGAGGAACGACCACTGGTCGGGCACGGGGACGCCGGCCCGGCGCAACCCGTTGAAGTCGGCGGCCAGGTGGGTGTTCAGGGGACAGCTCGGGTCAGGCGGGACGATCGTCCCACTCACGTCCTCGGGCTCGTCGGCACCCCTCGCGGCCGAGTCACCGCCACCGCGGGCCAGCAGGCCGGCGACCAGGAGGACGACCAAGGCGACGGGCACCAGCACGGGCCAGCGGGCCCAGCGCCGGCGCGGCATCGTCCCCGCAGCGGTGACGGCCGGCCCCTGGTCAGGCCGGACGTGGACCTGGAACGTCCGCCCGGCCCGGGCCTTGACGGCGGCGGTCGCCACGCAGCCCGGCTCGACCGTCACGGACCCGGGCGTCACCAACGCGCCGTCGTCGCCCTCCAGCGCGGCCGTGACCGCGACGTTGCCCTGGTTGCGCACTGTCAGGACGTGGGGCGGTCCGACGGCGGCGGTGACGTTGGCAACGGGCAGGACGTCGACCACGCCCGGGTAGCGGACCGGCCCGACCTGGACTTCAAATGGCACCGGCCCGGCCGCCGGCTTGGGCGGCGGCGGCACCTTGACGCTCAGCCGGGCCGTCGCCGTCCCGCCCGCCGCCACGGTCAACTCGGGAGGAGCGACCCAGGCCCAGTCCGCCACCCCGGCCGTCGCCACCGCGAGCCGGCAGGTGACCGCCGCCGGCCCGGGGTTGCGCACCCGCACTGTCGCCGTTCCCACGGCACCGGGCGCCACGGTCAGGGTCGCCGGCTCCAGTGCGACCTCCACGACCCCGACCTCTCCCCCTGCTCCCACGAGCCCCGCTCTCACGTTTCGCCGTTACGTGAACCTCTTCACTATTCTTCCGGCGTGTCCGACTTCTTGCGGCAGTACCTCACCGTAGCGATCTTCGGCTTCGCCGCGGTGGGCATGGTGGGGGCGATGCTGGGCCTGGGCCGGCTGATCCGCCCCGTCCGCCCGCAGGCGCAGAAGTACATCAACTACGAGTCCGGGGTGGACCCCGTCGGGTTCGGCTGGTCGCAGAGCCAGATCCGCTACTACGTCTTCGCCCTGCTGTTCGTCATGTTCGACGTCGAGGCCGTCTTCATCTTCCCGTGGGCGACCCGCCTGGAGGCCATGGGCCTCTTCGGGCTTGTCGAGATGGCCATCTTCATCCTCATCCTTGCCCTGGGCCTCCTCTACGCCTGGCGCAAGGGTGTCCTTCGCTGGGTCTAGGAGCACCAACCCTGTGGGAATTGTCGAGAAGGGGACCCTCAACAAGAAGGTCTTCAAGCCCCTCACCTACCTCCTGAACTACAGCCGCAAGTACTCGCTGTGGGTCTACCAGTGGGGGCTGGCGTGCTGTGCCATCGAGATGGGCGCCGCCTTCGGGTCGCCCCGCTACGACGTGATGCGCCTCGGCGTGATCCCGTTCCCGGCTGGTCCCCGCCAGGCCGACCTGGTGGTCATCTCGGGCACGGTCACCGACAAGATGGCGCCGCCCATCCGCCGGCTGTGGGAGCAGATGCCCGACCCCAAGTACGTCATCTCCATGGGCTCGTGCGCCAACTGCGGCGGTCCCTACTGGGACTCGTACTCGGTGACCAAGGGCGTCGACCAGATCATCCCGGTCGACGTCTACGTCCCCGGCTGTCCGCCCCGGCCCGAGGCGCTGCTGGAGGGCATCGTCCTGCTGCAGCAACGCATCCAGAACGAGGACATGGCCGAGCGCTGGAAGGGTGAGCCGATTGTCGTCCGCTGAACCTGGAGTGGCAGGGCCGGAGGCGTCGGAAGCCACCGAAGCGCCCGCCGTCGATCCCTACCAGGACGTGCTTGAGGTCCTGAAGAGCGATCTCGGCGACGGGTTCGTGGAGTCCCACTCCCAGCGCGGCGACCTGTGGGTCCGGGTCTCGGTCGGTTCCTGGAAGCGCACCGCCGAAGTCCTCCGCTTCCAGTTGTCCTTCGACTTCTTCGACTTCCTGTCGGGGATCGACTGGATGCCCCACACCTGGCCCAACCCCAAGGTCGTGGAGGGCGAGGGCGCCGAGGCCGGGGAGGAGGAGGCG
>JBOGID010000037.1:0-9432 GCA_050742295.1 Acidimicrobiales bacterium
CTGTTCCTGGCCCTGCTGTACGCGTCGTCCAACCGCTGGGCCTTCGAGCAGCCCCACGAGTACGTCCCGCTGATCATCCTGGCGCTGGTCCCGGCCGGGCGCGTCTGGGGCCTCGACGGCCGCCTGCACGGCCGGCGGGCCAGAGCGGGCCGGTTCCCCTTCTGAGCCTCGGGCTGAGGACGGCGGACGGGGGTGTCGCCGACCCTCCGTCGGCCCCCGAAGGGTTCTCCTGGGTTCTCCTGCGCTGGTCGTCGGGTGCCGGGATGGGGCGAGCTGTGAGAGCCGCGACGTCACTCCGGGTGTCGGCTCAAAGAGTCAAATGATCACTTGACAATTGTAGCGAAGCCGCCCACCATGTCGCCATGGGTGATCGCCAGGGCAAGGATGCGCTGTTCGACGCGTTCGCAGAGGTAGCCAAGGCGCTGGCGAGCGGGCGACGGGCGGAGATCGTCGACGTGCTCGCTCAAGGGGAGCGCTCCGTGGAGGATGTCGCCGAGGAGCTCGGACAGTCCCTGGCCAACACCTCGCACCACCTACGCACCCTGGCCCGGGCCGGGCTCGTCCGCACCCGTCGTGAGGGGACGCACATCTTCTACGCCCTTGCCAGCGACGGGGTGGCCAGCCTGTGGGCGGCCGTGCGCGATGTCGCGGCCGAGCACGTGGCCGGCATCGAGCGACTGGCCGAGGCGTACCTGGGCGACCGCAGCTCCTTTGAGGCGATCAGCCGGGAGGAGCTGACCGACCGGCTGCACCGTGGCGACCTGGTCGTGCTCGACGTCCGCCCGGAGGCGGAGTTCCGCTCCGGCCACATCGTCGGGGCACGATCGGTGCCCATCGAAGAGCTGCGCCGCAGCCTTCGCTCCCTGCCCAAGGACAGCGAGGTTGTCGCCTACTGCCGAGGGCCCTACTGCGTCTACGCCGACGATGCTGTGCGCGAGCTGCGACGGCGGGGCTACAAGGCCCGCCGGCTCGAAGACGGTTTCCCCGAGTGGAAGCGGGCCGGGCTGGCCGTGGCCGCGGGCCAGGACAGAAGGCCGACGGCATGACCATGCGTGAGATAGTGGCCCTCGTCGACGAGGGGCTGGGCAACAGCTCCTACCTCGTCGACCTCGGCGACGGCAGCGCCATGGTGGTGGACCCGGCGCGCCAGGCCGGCCCCTACCTGGCCGAGGCGGAGCGACGGGGCCTGCGCGTCACCACCGCGGTCGAGACCCATCTGCACGCCGACTTCGTCTCCGGCAGCCGGGAGCTCGCGGCCCGGGGCTGCCGTGTGGTCGCCGCCCGCGCCGCCGGCCTGGAACACCCCAACCGCGGCCTGATGGGCGGGGAGCGCCTCGATGTCGGCGGCCTCACCCTGGAGGCCCTGGCCACGCCGGGGCACACCCCCGAGCACCTCGCCTACCTCCTGCGCGACGGGCCCATCCCGGTGGCGCTGTTCAGCGGTGGGTCCCTGCTGGTCGGTGCCGTGGCCCGGACCGATCTCACCGCGCCCGAGCAAACCGAGGCCCTGGCGCGTTCGCTCTACCGGTCGATCCGAGAGCAGCTCCTGAGCCTGCCCGACGACCTGGCCGTCTACCCGACCCATGGTGCCGGCTCGTTCTGCTCGGTGGCGCCCGGCGGCGCGCGGGTCACCACGATTGGCCGGGAGCGCGCCTCCAACCCACTGCTGGCCGCTGGCGACGAGGACACCTTCGTGGCCCGGCTCCTCGCCGGGTTCGGCACCTACCCGCCGTACTTCCTCGAACTGCGGGGGGTGAACCGCCGTGGCCCCCACGTCTACGGAGTGTGGCCGGTCCTCAACCCGCTCGAGCCCACCATCGTCTCGGACCTCATCGGGAATGGCGAGGCGGTGGTGGTCGTCGACGCTCGGCCGGCGGACGCCTTCGCCGCCGGCCACATCCCCGGGTCGGTGTCCATCCCGCTGCGCCCGCAGTTCGCCAGTTGGCTGGGCTGGCTCGTCAGGCGGGACCAGACCGTCGTCCTGGTGCTCGACGACGGCCAGGACCGCGCCGAGGTGGTCCGCCAGTGCCTGGCCATCGGCTACGAGCGCCTGGCCGGGGAGCTGGCCGGCGGCATCCTGGCGTGGTGGGCCGCCAGCCTGCCTGTCGCCACTGTGCCCCTCGTCACCGCCCAGGGCGCGGTCGGGACCCTGGTTGACGTGCGCCAGAGCAATGAGTTCGCCGCCGGCCACGTCCCAGGCGCCCTCAACGTGGAGCTGGGCGCCACCGCCGAGCAGGCCGCGACGCTGCCTTCAGGGCCGCTCACCGTCATGTGCGGCCACGGCGAACGGGCCATGAGCGCGGCCAGCATCCTGGCCGCCAGGGGCCGGACCGACCTCGCCGTGCTCGTCGGAGGCCCGGGCGACGTGGTGGCCGCCCGTCATCAGCACCTGGTGGGATGAGCCGCCAGGCGGCTCCGGCGGACCCCCCGGTCCTGCGCCTGGGACTGCGGGAGAACCTTGCCCAGTTCAGCCTCCTGGTGGCCGTCAACGCCCTGGTCGGAGGCATGGTCGGCCAGGAGCGCACCGTGCTGCCTTTGCTGGCCGAGCAGACCTTCGCCCTCAGCGCCTTCACGGCCAGCGCCACCTTCATCGTGGCCTTCGGTGCCACCAAGGCCCTAACCAACCTGGCCACCGGGGCCCTCGTCGACCGTGTCGGTCGCAAGCCCGTGCTCGTGGCCGGGTGGGTCGTCGGGGTTCCGGTGCCGCTCCTGCTCATCTGGGCCCCGAGCTGGGGATGGATCATCGCCGCCAACGTCCTGCTCGGGGTGAACCAGGGCATGACGTGGTCGACGACGGTCATCATGAAGATCGACTTGGTCGGGCCGGCCCGGCGGGGCACGGCTCTGGGCTTCAACGAAGCGGCCGGCTACGGCGCCGTCTCCCTCACCGCCCTGGCCACCGGGGCCATCGCCGCCCGCTACGGTCTGCGGCCAGAGCCCTTCCTCCTCGGCGTCGCCTTCGCCGCCCTGGGCCTCGGCCTGACCACGCTGTTCGTGCGGGAGACCCAGGGCTTCGCCCGCCAGGAGGCCGCCGCGGCTACGGGAGGAGCCGACGGTGAGGACGGCTTCGCCGCCATCTTCGCCCGGGCGACATGGCGTGATCCCACCCTCTCGGCGGTCAGCCAGGTCGGCCTGGTGAACAACGCCGTCGACGGCCTGGCCTGGGGCATCCTCCCGCTCCTGTTCGCGGCCGACGGCCAGTCCGTGCAGGCGATCGGCGTGCTGGCCGCCCTCTACCCCGGCGTCTGGTGCGTCGCCCAGCTGTTCACGGGCGCGTGGTCGGACACGTTGGGGCGCAAGCCCATGATCGTGGCCGGCATGGTCCTACAGGGGGTGGCCCTCGCCATGGTGGCGACAACGACGGGTTTCGCTGTCTGGGCCTTTGGTGCCGTTCTCATCGGGCTGGGCACCGCCCTCGTCTATCCGACCCTCATCGCCGCGGTGGGCGACGTGGCTCACCCGAGCTGGCGGGCCACCGCGGTCGGCGCGTACCGGCTGTGGCGTGACACCGGCTACGTCGTCGGCGCGCTCCTTGGAGGGGTGGTCGCTGACCTGTCCAACCTCCGGGCTGCGGTGATGATGGTTGCCGCCCTGAGCGTCGCATCGGGCCTGCTCGTTGCTGCCCGGATGGCGGAGACTGCCCCAGGCCTTCGGGCCGAGGGTGCCTCTCACTGACAGAACAGGCGCTCGCGCCCGAGTCGCACGACGAGCGTGCCCAGCAGGAGCCCGGCGTTGACGACGAGGTCCGGGTCGTCGAAGCTCCAGCCCGTGCGAGACTCGGCTCACTGTGCGTCCCTGCGCAGGTGCCAACGACAACCGCAGACCGCCTGTTCTCAGGCGGTGGGCTCAGGTTCAGGTTTGGGTCAAACCAGAGCCAGGACGTTGGCGAACACGTGGGTGGCGGCGGGCACCGACCAGCGCCCGGAGGCGGCCCGCTGCCACGACAGCAGCAGGCCGGCGGCCAGGTCGAGGGGCAGGACCCACAGGCCCCAGACCGTCACGTGGACCACCGCGAAGGCGGCGGCCGAGCCCACGACGGCGACCGCCTGGCCGTGCCGTTCGAGCACCCCGTACAGCAGGCGCCGGAAGAACGCCTCCTCGGCCACCGCCGCCAGGCTGTTGAGGACCACGGCCCTTACGAACCACGGGTGGACGGCGGCCGGCCCGCCGGTGGCGAACCGTCCCACGGTGAAGGCCACGAGCCCGACGGCCAGGGCAAGGGTGGCGGCCGGCCGCGAGACATCCCCCGAGCGGCAGTGAGCCAGCGGCCACGCCGCTCCCACCACCCCGAGCACCACGAACAGCACGACCAGCCGGGCCGTCGGGTCCCGGCCCGGCGGCAGCAGCGCGGGCCGGGCCAGCAGGGCCACGCAGCCGGCGGCCAGCACGGCTACCGTCACCGCCGCCGGCGGGGGTGGGCGGGACAGGGCGGCGATGGGCGAGGTCACGAGGTCTTCCCGGCGCCCGTGGGCGCGGCCGCCGACACACCCAACTGGCGCAGGGCCAGGAACCCGCCGCCCACCAGCCCGAAGCCGATCCCGAGGCACACGGCGACCGCGAAGCGGGCGTACCCCACCGGGATGGCGGTGGGGACCTGGGAGTAGGCGAGATTGAGGAGGTCGCCGACGCCGCTGATGAACCCGATGACGAGCCCCACGGCCATGGCCGCGTAGGCACCCACCGCCTTGCCCTTCTGGAGGGCGCCGATGGCCCAGACGCCGCCCGCCCACGCCGCCACCTCGAGGATGCCGAACACCACGGCCTCCAGCAGGCCGCCCACCACCGAGCCCCCGCCGGCGGTGGCGGCTCCGTACAGGCGCACGACGTCGACGGCCAGCAGGATGGCCAGGGCCCCGCTCAGCAGTCGGGGCCACCAGCGGGTGGCGCCGGCCGCGAACGTCCCCGCGAACAGCAGCATGGCCGCCAGGAACCACGGCACCGTCGTGGGCCCCGGCACCCACGCGATGCGTCCCGTGACCACCACCGAGTTGCCGCCGTGGAGGAAGGCCACGCTCCAGCGGGAGACCACCGTCTGGGCCACGCCGGGGTTGTCCTTGACGGACTGGGGATCGTCGGTGCCCCACTGGACCCGGTGGTCGGGCCACGACACCGTCCGGCTCCCCGAGCGCTGGTGCCATGCCGGCGTCGCCGTGGGGTCGGCTTCGGGGGGCAACGCCACCAGCCCGCCCGGGCTCCGGCTGCTCGACTTGTCCTGGTAGAGCGACGGCGCCTTCCGGTTCTCGAACACGCCACCGGGGCCCACCCGCAGGTAGGGCTCGTTCTGGTACCCGATGACCACCACGTCCTCGTCGGTGCGGTTGACGAGCTCCATCCGCCGGCCGAGATCGCGCAGGCGGATGGTGAGGCCGGGCACGGGCGGGCTGATGGCGGTGATCTCGGAGCGGTAGTTGGTGGCGGTGACCCCGCCGATGGTGTGGGCCGAGGCCGGCGCCGCCCCGCCGCCCACGACCACGAGCAGGGCTGCTGCCACGGCGGCCGCGAACCGCCGGATCACGGCGCACCCCCCGAGCCCCGGACACGCCGCCATGCCACCGGTGCGAAGCCCAGCAGGAGGGCCAGCGCGACCGTGACCGCCCCCACCGCCAGCACCCGGCTCCCCTCGTCCCCGGAGCCGGTGTCGCTGGGCCGGCCCACGGGCGGGGCCACGGCCAGGAAGTACCCGGGTCGGGTGAAGGCCCCGGCGATCTGGGTCGGGTCGGGCACGGGCCGGAACGGCAGGTTCTCCCACGTGCGCCCGTCGGGCGAGAACAACAGGGTCTGGGCCGGTTCGGGCACGACGAGGAACAGGTCGGCGGGCATGGCCAGCTCGGTGATGGGCTGGCGCGACGGGTCGTGGGCGAAGTCCAGCCGGTAGGCGTTGCCGTCGGTGGCCAGGCCCGCGGGCGGCGGGGCGAGCACAGCCGGGTCGACGGGCGTGATCTGCACGATCACCTTGGTGTCGGGCGGGTGGGCCGGCAGCGTGCCCTCCCCGAAGCTGAGGATGACCTGGCCGTCCTCGCTGGACCCCGATGCGTTGAACGACCCTCCGGGGCCGAGGGGGACCTCCACCGTGCTGGGCCGCGGCGCCATGTTGCCGGTCCGGAACTCCCGCGGCGGGTTGACCCACCGGTAGGGCGTGGGCGGGGCGAACCCGTCGAAGAGGGGCCGGCTGCCGGTGAGGACAGCCGCGATGGCGTACACCACGGCCAGGGCGGCACCGACTTGGAGCGAGGAGCGGGCACGGCCGGCCGCCCTCACCTCTGGATCAGGACCGGCTGGGTCACGACGGCGAGGCGTTCGCAGGCGACGTGGGGTTGACGTTGAAGGCCACCGCGACAATCACCCGGTTGGCGAACGGGGCGTGGTCGGTCGCCACGAACTCGGCCTGGAGGTTGTGGGGACCGGGCGCGATGTCCTTCATCTCCTGGCTCGTGCCGTAGGTCATCGAGACCAGCTTGCCGTCGAGGGTGACGTGGATGTGGCCCTCGTCCGGCCGCAAGGGCCCGGTGGTCTTGTCGGCGTCCACCACCTTGGCCCCTAACAGATTGAGGGTCAGCGTGAAGGTGGGCGCCACGTTCTGGTTGGGCGTGGGCTGGGTGATCTCCAGGCGCGCCGCCGTCTGGGGCCGGGGTCTCGACGACCCCGAGTCGCCTCCGCAGGCGCCGAGGGTGACGAGGCTCGCCACGACGCCGGGGATGAGCCAGCGAGTGGCCTTTGCGGTCCCATTCATGTCGGACTTCCTCCAGGGGCGGAAGAGCATCAGGCCGAGGAACGTCCCGATGCCGAGGCTGGTGATTGACTCGCCGGCGTTGCAATGACCGCCGTGGCCGCCGTGGGCGAACGCCGGCCGGGGGATGGCCCACAGGGCGACGGCCATCCCCAGCACGGCACGGAGGCGGTGCATCACCAGTCCTGCCCGCCCGCCGGCTTGGTGCCGCTGGTCGACCCCGGCGCCGGAGCGGAGCGCCGGCCCGCGAAGAACGCACCGATGGCCGCCAGCAGGGCGAACACCGAGAGCCCGAGGGCGAGGTTGGCCCGGGACTCGCCCTTGGAGTCGCGGGCCGCGCCGGCCGCCTCCTCCCCACCCTCCTCGTGCTCGGCGACCGTGGTGGCCGTCCCCCCGGCCACCGTCGTGGCCGGCGTGCCGACGGCGGGGGCCGACCCGTCGGTGACGGCGACGACGGGCACGTCCACGTCGGACGTGCTGCCGTCCGTGTAGGCCAGGTTCACCTTGTAGACGAACGCGCCGGGCTGACCGAACTGTTCGATGTCGAAGCCGAACTGCTCGAAGCGGCTTGGCTTCACCGCTCCGCCTGTCCACGTGATGACGGTGTGGCTCAGGGTCGACGTCCACCCTCCGGGGTCACGCGTGGCGTGCCCGAACAGGCCGCCGGTCGGCGCGGTGACGGTCACTTTGGTCAGGTCCACCCTCTTCTCGTTGGCCACGCTCAGGACCAGGTAGGCCGGCCTTCCGGTTGGGACGCTAGAGGGGCTGATCTCCTCGTGGGCCCAGGCCGGGGCGGCGCCGGCGACCAGCACCAGCGCTACCGCGGCGAGGACGAGCAATCTTCTCATCTGTACGGCACTCCTCTGTGGCTCAAGGGTCTTCCCCGTGGAGGCGGAAGTCGAAGGTCGTCGAGGCCCCCGGCGCGGCCGGCGTGGAGACCGCCAGCGAGAAGCGGCCGGGGGCGGCAAGGGTGGAGTCCCCGACGAAATGGCCCGGGGAGATCAGGCGCATCTCGATGGGCTGGAGGGCGCTGCCGGCGGGGGCCAGGGACACCTCGACGTTGGCCACCTCGGCCGCGGCCAGGCCCCGGGCGTTCACGAAGGTGACGTGCACCTCGTTGTCACCGACGCGCGTGGGGTCGATGTAGAGCTGGACGGTGTAGTCGCCGGCCCTGCGTTCCTGGTTGACGGGGCCCTTGGCGGCGAGGGCGATGGAACGGCCGGGGACGAGGGCGATCAGGGCGGCCGCCAGCGCCACTGCCGCAGTGAGGACCACCAGCTCGGCCCTGCTCGTGCGCTCGAACGATGGGACGGCGCCCGGCGCCGTGGCCGGTTGCGCGAGCAGCTTCGGGATGCGGGAACGGTGCCGGGCGCCCAGGGCCACCGCCACCACCAGCAGGGCGATCTTGGCCGCCACCACCCGGCCGAACGTGACGTCCCAGAAGTCCGAAACGGCCCCGAACCCGCCGACCGTCACGATCGTCCCCGTCACGGCCACGACCGCCACGGCCACGACCGCCAGCCGGGTGAACCGGCGGACGAGGTGGCGGAGGAGGGCGGGGCGATCGTCACCCGGGACCTGGCGCCAGCCCAGCCGCCCGAGGATGACCAGGGCCGCCAGCCCGCCCGCCCAGACCGCCACCGCCAGCAGGTGGAGGGCGAGGCTGGGGACGGTGAGGGCGGGGGTGGCGAACGTGCGGGCGTGGCCGTTGAGGGCGGTTGCCAGGCACAGGCCGGCGGCCAGCACGCCGAGCAACACGATCCACGCCCGGGGCGGGACGCTCCACAGCGGCCGCCGGGCGACCAGGGCGAAGACCGGGACGCCGAGGGCCACGGCCAACAGGAGCTGGATCCGCCACAGCCGCCCGAAGGTGGTGCCGAGCAGGTCGCCCAGCACCTCGGGCTTGGCCGACGAGGCCAGCGACAGGCCCGACACCGTGGCCGCCTGGAACACCAGCAGGGCCAGCCCCGACACCACCAGCACGACCCACATGGCAGGCAGCGCCTTGGTGAACCGGCGCCGGAAGCCCGCGGCCGCCGGCGTCTGGGTGAGGCCTGCGGCCTGCACCGCCGGCGTCCACACCCACCGCCGCACCGCCACCAGCCCCACCACGCCCAGAAAGGCCCCGAACCACAGGAAGCGGAACGCGCCGTAGCCCCATGTCACGACCGGCGTCGAGCCCGAGTCGAGGGGCACGGCCACGGCCGAGATGGTGGACGGGTTGCCCACGAAGAAGCCGAAGCCCCCTCGCACGGGGTGGCCGTCGGCCGACGTGACGCGCCAGGTGACGGTGTACGTCCCGTCCTTCAGGTCGACGGGGACGACCACCTCGCGGTTGCCGTCGGTGCGGCGGATGGTGCCGGAGTCGATCCGTGTGCCGTTCACGTCGAAGACGCGGACGGCGCCGAAGGTGACTTCGACGGGCTCGGAGAAGTGGAGGCGGACGGTGTCCGGTGCGGTCTTGGCCGTGGTCTGGGGCGCGGGCTCGGTCCGGAGCAGGATGGCGTGGGCCGAGGCACGCGGGGCCCAGAGCACACTGGCCACCAGGAACAGCGCACCAGCCGCCGTCAGACGGCGCAGTGCTGGCATGGGTCCCTCGCTGGCGTGTTGGCGGTGTGCCGCTGGGGTGGCGGCGTCAGGCGTCAGGCCGCGAGGGGAGGGGCGCGGGGACGGCCCCGCGAGGCGACGGCGGTGCGGAGCGGTGC
>JBOGID010000038.1:0-10784 GCA_050742295.1 Acidimicrobiales bacterium
GTTGGTGGTCGGGAACGAGCTGTCGACGTGGTTCGACAGGCTCGAGGTGAGCGTGCCCGCGGGGTCGATCGTCACCGGATATTTGGTGGCGGGATCGCTCAGGAAGGCGAAGTCGGGCCGCAGCACCTATTCGGTGCCGCCCACGCCCTGCTCGACGGTGGCGGCCACCGCCCTGACCTGGGTCGGCTCGTCGGCCCGGGCGTCACGGGCGGCCGAGAACATCACCAGCGAGGGGACCACGATGTCCTTGGTGCCGGCCCCGCCGGCGAGGCGCAGGGCACCACCGGCCCCCTGGGTCAGGCTGAGGTTCTGGAGCGCCACGGGGATGCGGATCACCGGGGCCGCCTTCGGCGCGGTGCGGAGCACGACAAAGCTCTCGAAGCCGGTGGTGGTCGCCTTGACCACCAGGTCCTGGCCGGGTGACACGTCCCGGTAGGTTGCGGTGTTGCCGGCCAGCGTCGGCGCCGGGAGGGCACCGGGCCACTTCAGGGCAACGCGGCTGGTGTCCGAGGCGAGCGACGCCAGCTCGCCACCGGCGGAGCCACCGACGGAGAACTTGACCGAGCCCCGGGTCGCCCTGGGCGCGATTGCGCCCCCGACGGAGACCAGGGTCGGGTCGACGGGCACGAAACCGGTGCCCTGCCTCACCCGCACGGGCCCGCCGGCCAGCTCGGTGGTCAGCGTGCCATCCGGGTTGGCATAGGTGGTCACGGTCTCGGTCCGAGCCGCCGTCACCTCGACGCGCCTGCCCGATCGGCGGGCCTGGTCCACGGCGACGGCCACCGGGTCGGCCTCGTCGACGGGCGGCAGGTCCTTGGCCGCGATGGCGGGCGGCACCGACGGGCCGGCGATCGCCGGAGCGGGCTTGAACGGATCGGCAAGCACGGAGGCGGGCGGTGGAGGGACGACCGTGGTGGCCGGCGTCCTCTCTCGCGCTGCGCCCGAGACGGGGTTCAGGACCTGCCCGAAGGCGACGAGGTTGATCAGGGCCGCGACGGTGGCCACCCCCCGCCTTCTCGTGGTGCTGTTGCGGTTCCAGCGCCCGTGCTCGTTCGTTCGCATGTGACCTCTCCCATGTCCGCCGCCGCCGAGAGCCGGTCACCCCGATTCGCGCAGCCGCCATTCTGCCCAGATGATTTGTCGACGTTGAGGGAGGCGTACTTGAGGGCGACTCAGACACGCCACCGCAAGCCAGGATGAACCTTCGGGGCGTCTTGCGCATGGGTCGATCGACTCAATCTTCGTAAGATGGGCCAAGAGTCCGTAGAGGCCGAAACCGAACGCTCTCGACAACTCGATGGCGTTCCCGATCTTGCTCGACAGCTAAGCCAGTCGATCAGCTTCTACCCTCGTTAGTGGCTGAAGTGTTTGTCACTGTGACGCGTTTGCCGGAGACCGTACCCTCCTACTGTGCCGGACCGTTCGGTCAGGATCCTGCACCGATCCTCGTCACAGGCCTGATAGGAGTGGGATCTCTCGCCGCCGGCGCGTGCATTCAGTGGGTCTGAGGGGTACTTCGTAGTCGTACGCACGTGAGCCGGGCACGGTCGGCGTGGCTGAGGCCGTCCGCCGAATCGACGATCTGGTCGATTCCTCCGACGGGCGGAAGGCTGCGGAGCCACCGATCCCGAACGGCCCCCATGCAGGCGTCCACGAAACGTCTCGACCCCAACACCCGGAACGGGCGGCTGTGGAAGTACGACACGTCCGCAGCGACGGGTGGGACTGAGGCCCGATGCGTCGTGGTGCTGGGCGGCAAGCCGGAAAACCTCCACCAGGGCCTCCTCCCGGGCCGGGAAGGTGTCGGCACCGAAGGCCGACCTCGGGCAGGAGCTGCTGCGGCGTGGCCAGCCAGTCGACGGGTCCGGATGCCGTCACCGGGGTCGAACCCGAGATGGTCCCCAAGCCAGCCGCCGACGGTTGTCACGACGACGTGGTGCCGGACCGCCACCTCGTCTCATCCGTAGCGCGTCGGCCAGCCGCCGAACGTCTCCGGCAGGGCGGCGTCGATGTCCCTCTCCACCTCGACAACCGCTTCGTGGTCGCCGAACACGTGCAGGTGCGGTCCCCACCCGTGGTCGGTCGAGCGCTCCGTGTCGAAGCCCAGGACATCGGGGCCGGTCCCGACCAGGGCGGCGGCGTGCGGTCGCGGCCCGACCACCGGGCCGATCACTTCCTCGTAGAGGCCCTGGGCCAGATCGGCACCCGAGACGAAGTCCGACACGACCCAGGGTGTACACCCTGGCCGCCGAACCCAGCGTCCTACACGGGCTCGGGCTCGGGGCGGGGCTCACCCGGCGGGATGATCGGGACCTGGACGGGTTCGTCGCCGGGTGCCGGCGACGGAGGTATCAGGGGGCCAGGAGGGTCGATCGGCGGGCTGGGCTCCGCCGGAGGCGCCGGCGCGCCGGGGAAGGGGTCGCCAGGCAGTGGGTCCGGCGGAAGTTCGGTTGGCGGCACGCTCACGGACAGCGCCATCGGGTTCCTCCTGTGTCGCTCGTCCAACGCCCTGTCCCTACCCGGATCTCAGGGGCTGAACGCTTGGAGCGGCACAGCCGGGACCTCGGCGGCCCGGAACTCGGTGGCGTCGCGATGGTGTCCCAGGCCGCCTGGTTGGCCGCCTGCCAGGACCAGAACGAGACGCCCGCCGCACCGTGCTGCTGGGCCGAGGCGATGAACCGGCGCAGCTCCTCGGGTGGGGGAACGCCCTTCCGGCCGCCCTCGCGGGACCCGTCGTAGGCCTGGCCGACCGGGTACACGGGCTTGCCGAACTTCGCCAGGTCACGCAGCGCACCGGTGACGTCGGTGTCGGGTTGGCGGTCGAGCCAGTAGACCATGGGGGCGATGGCGTCGTAGTCGGCGACGACCTCGGCGTAGGGGAAGCTGGCCCGCTCCTTCGACGGCCTCGGCACGGTGGCGATGAGCGGGTAGTCGGCCCCGGCACCGGTCCGCAGCGCCGCTCCGTAGGCCCGGGCCGACTCGGCGGTGATGCGCGTGCCCTCTGCCCTCGTCTCGATGTCGGCCGAGAACGCGTCGATCCGGTGCCCGCCCGGTGTGGTGTGGCGGATCATCGTGAGGGCGCGCTCGACGTCGGCATCCACCGGTTCGAGCTTCGGGAAGTCCCAGCCGATGACCTTGATGCCGGCGGCGTGAGCGGCGGGGAGCAGGCGGGTCACGAACGGGGCCACGTTGAACCCATCCCACGCCGATCCCATCCGGACCCACAGGTGGGTGAGCCCCGTCGCCTTCGCCTTGGCCACGATGGCGTCGACCTTGCCGCCCTCGGTCTGGGCAGGAACGTAGATCCACATGCCCTTCCCGCTGGGCAGCCACTTCCTCGGCTCGGGTGGGGCCGGGTCCGCGACGCGCGTGGCGGGGACTGGGGGCAGGGTCGGGACGGTGGCTGCGACGGTCGGCGCCGAGCGCTCAAGGACGGGCGGGTCGCGCAACAGCCATCCGGGGACGAACCCCTCCCCGTTCGAGACGCGCGAGGGCTCGAGCACCGGACCAACCCGACTGACCCGATCGAGGGCGCGGCCATCGGCCGCCGCCGCAGCCAGGAGGGCGAGGAACGCCAGCGGTCCGATGAGGACGCGGTCGCCCCAGGGGCCGCGAGCAGTCGGTCGGTCGGTTGTCGGGGAGGCCATCGATGTCAGATCGCGCCGACGCCCTGACTCCGAGCCCCAGCCCAAGAATGTCCCACTTGGTCGTTTGGAGCGACGCCAAGAAGGGAACAACCGTTGGTTCGGCGTGAGTATACGAACACGGTGGGCGGTTTTGTGACCCCAATCTGGCCAGGCTCGGGTCGCCGTGGCCCAGGCCCGAATCCGGAGGCCGCCGCGCCCGTCGGGGGTTAGGGTCCGGCAATGGCCTACGCCATCGAAGCAGAGAAGCTGGTCAAGCAGTTCACGGGTCGCGGCGAGTCGGTTGATGCCGTGCGGGGGGTCGACCTGCGCGTCGAGGAAAGCGAGGTCTTCGGGTTCCTGGGGCCGAACGGCGCCGGCAAGTCGACGACCGTGCGCATGCTGACGACGCTGACGACGATCACGTCGGGCTCCGCTCGGGTCGCCGGGGTGGACGTGGCCAAGGAGCCCGACGAGGCCCGGCGGGGGATCGGGGTCGCCCTGCAGGAGGCGGGACTCGACCCTCGCCAGACGGGACGGGAACTGCTCGTGCTCCAGGGTCGCCTCTTCGGCCATTCCACCGCGGACGCCGCCAAGCGGGCGGAGGAACTGCTTGAGCTGGTCGATCTGGTGGAGGCGGGGGACCGCCGCATCAAGGGGTACTCGGGCGGCATGAAGCGCCGGCTCGACCTGGCCTCGGCGCTGGTGCACCGGCCCCGGGTCCTGTTCCTCGACGAGCCGACCACCGGGCTCGACCCCGCCAGCCGCCTCACGGTGTGGGACGAGATGCGCCGCATCAACGCCCTCGGGACGACCGTCTTCCTGACCACCCAGTACCTCGAAGAGGCCGACCAGCTGTGCAACCGGCTGGCCATCATCGACGACGGGGTGATCGTGCGGGAGGGGACGCCCGAGCAGCTGAAGGCGGACCTCAGGCAGCGCCGTTCCCTCGACCACGAGCCCACCCTCGACGAGGTCTTTCTCGATGCCACCGGCCGCACCCGTGAGCGGGTCGAGGGCCAGGTGCAGGAGGTGCGATGAACGCGTTCCTGGCCCTCAGCCGGCGTGCCATCATCGAAACCCTGAGGACGCCCGAGGCCCTGCTGCCGACGGTCTTCATCCCGCTGTTCTTCCTGGTCGTCAACGTCGGGCAGGCGGGCAAGATCTTCCCCTCCGGGGGCACCCCGTTCCTCGAAGGCCAGAACTACGCCGCCTTCCAGCTGCCCAGCGCCCTGTTGCTGGCCTCGTCGTTCGGCAGCGCGGCGCTCTACCTGGTCGAGGACATCGAAGGCGGGTACTTCGACAAGCTCCGGGCGACCCCGGCCTCACGATCGGTCATCGTGCTGGGCCGGCTCGCCGCCGAGGCGGCCAAGACCACCGCCATCTCCATCCTGATCGTGTTGGTCGCCCTGCCCTTCGGCGTGACTGTCGCCAGCGGCCCGCTCGGGTTCATCCTTCTCCTCGCCCTCGTGGCCCTGTGGTCGGTGGTGTTCTCGGGGTTCATGCAGCTGATCGCCCTGAAGTCGCGTAGCGCCGCCGCCACCCAGTCGGGCTCGCTGATCTTCTTCCCGCTGCTGTTCCTGACGCCGAACTTCGTACCCCGCAACCTGCTCACCCGACCCATGGAGATCGCCGCCACCTACAACCCGGTGACCTACCTCATGGAGGGCATGCGCGCTCTCATCCTGGAGTCCTCCGACTGGGCGACGGTGGGCGCGGGCTTCCTGGTGGTCGCCGTCGCCGGCGCGCTCATGCTCTTCCTCAACGTCCGCACCATCCGCGCCTACGACTGACCCCGCCACGGAGCCATTCGGGCCCGGCCGATGATTTTGGATGCCGTCGCTCGTCCACCTCTGTGGCAGCCACCGAGCGAGAGGACGGACGATGGCCACACTGAGCAAGCTCACCCCCTGTCTGTGGTTCGACACCGACGGCGAGGAGGCGGCGAACTTCTACACGCAGGTCTTCCCGAACTCCCGCATCACCCAGGTCACCCGCTACGGCTCGGCCGGGCCCCGTCCCGAGGGGCTGGTCATGACGGTCGCCTTCGAGCTGGACGGCCAGCCGTTCGTCGCCCTGAACGGCGGCCCCGACTTCACCTTTTCCGAGGCCATCTCGTTCCAGGTCAACTGTGAGAGCCAGGCCGAGGTCGACCGGTACTGGACCACGCTGTCCGAGGGTGGCGAGGAAGGCCCGTGCGGCTGGCTCAAGGACAGGTTCGGCCTGTCGTGGCAGGTCGTCCCGACGGTCCTCGAAGCGCTGATCGCAGACGCCGACCAGGAGAAGGCACAGCGGGCCATGGCCGCGATGCTCGGGATGAAGAAGATCGACATCGCCGAGATCGAACGGGCCGCCAACGCAGCCTGACCCCCGCTCGTCGGGCCGCGAAACCTCGCCGCCGGGCCGCGATGAGTTGTGGCTGAATGGGCCGTCTACCAGGCGGGACACGCACGGCACGAGGAGGCCCGTCAATGAGCAGCTTGGACAGGGAGTTCACCGCAGCCCTGCAGAAGAGCCCGGCAAAGGGCGGGTGGACGTACGTGGTCATGCCCGGCTCCGCCGACTACTTCGGGACCCGGGGCCTGGTGAAGATCACCGGGACCGTCGACGGCCACCCGTTCCGCAGCTCGTTCATGGCCATCGGCGACGGCACCCACAAGCTCCCGATCAAGGCCGACGTGCGCAAGGCCATCGCCAAGCAGGCGGGTGACACGGTGACCATCCGCCTGGAGCAACGGCTCGACTGAGCCCCGCAGCGGGCGGCGCGATGATCAGACCATGCTCGATCACGTGTCCATCCAGTGCGCCGACGTCGACGCCAGCGCCGCCTTCTACGACACCGTGCTCGCCACTATCGGCGGCACGCGGATCCTGGCCTACGGCCCGGTGATCGGGTTCGGCGTCCCTCCCATGCCCGACTTCTGGATCGGGCCACGACAGACGGGGGAGGGCTTCCGGGAGGCTCACCTGGCCTTCTCGGCGCCCGATCGGGCCGCCGTCGACGCCTTCGTGGAAGCGGGACGCGCCGCCGGAGCGGAGATCCTCCACGAGCCCCGCAGGTGGCCCGAGTACCACCCCTCGTACTACGGCGGGTTCCTCCGGGACCCCGACGGCAACAACGTCGAGGCCGTCTGCCACACGGCCTGACTCAGTCGCGCGGACGCCGCTCCACCTGGGCGCGTAGGCGCCCGAGACGGCGGTCCCGCCGGGCGCCGGCCCCCAGCAGCCACTCGACGGCATCTGACAATGCCGCAGGCGTGGCCTGGCAGCGCACTTCCCGGCCGTCGCGGCGGGCGTCGACCAGGCCGGCGCCGCCCAGGGCCTGGAGGTGGTGGACGACGGCCTGGCGGGTCATGGGCAGCTCCCGGGCCAGGGCGGTCGCGGAACGGGGACCGTCACGGGCGAGCCTGGCCACCAGGCCGCGCCGGGTGGGGTCGGCCAGCGCCCCGAAGACGGCGTCGAGCTCGGCGTCGGTCACCCCGTCACCGGCGGGCGACGGCGACGCGCACCAGGCAGCACCCGAGCAGCAGCAAGCGCACGGCCCACCGGAAGTCGAGGGCCGCCGCAGAGGCGCGGGCGGAGGCCGATGCGGGCGGGGCCGAGGCGGGGGCGACGACGGTCTCGGTGACGACCAGCCGGGTCCCCACGCCGTCGGCGGCGGGCGCCAGTTCCAGCTCCACGGTGGACTCGGGCCCGGCGCCGTCCTCGGGCCACCCGCGCAGGGCCAGCCGGCGCAGCGGTTCGACGTCCTCCACGACCGCTCGGCGAACGGCGCCGTCGGGCTCCACCACCACGCCGTCGCCCCCGGGCCGGACGTCGAGCGTCACCTCGCCGTCGAGCCAGTCGCTGAGCAGGGCCGGGTCGGTGAGGGCGTGCCACACGTCGCCAGCGACATCGACCGCGACTACATCCTGCGCGACGAGGCCGCCGTCCGCTACGGCGTGGTCGATCACGCCATCGAGCCCTCGCCCCTCCGCACGCGGCCAACCAAGACACCGGCCCTCGAACCCGCTTCCCGCTAGCTAGTAGGGCTGATCCGCGCCACCACAGGGCGACGACGCGCTGCTCCTGGGGCTCGCGGTTGCGCAGGTAGTCCTCGATCTCGGGGTCGCGCTCGGGGCCCACAGAGAGGCGGCCGCGGGCGAACGCCACCATCTCGGGCGTGACCTCCTGGGGGCGGGGCGGGAGGACAACGTCCTCCCGCTCGACGGCCAATCCGATGGACGCCAGCACCTCCTGGGCGGCGTCGGCGACCGGCCATTCCGGCCGCTCGATCCCGTGGAACGCCTTCCACAGCGGGTTGAGGGCGGCGAGGGGCGGTTGGGCCGACAGTTCGACGACGACGCGGCGACGGGCCTTGGCCGCCATGGCCAGGGCGAACGACTCGATCTCGGCTACGCGGTACATGGCGTGGTGGCACACGGTCACGTCGACGGGCTCCACGTCGCCGGCGACATCGGGCCACAGGCCGCGGACGGCCCGGGCTTCGACGCCGGCCTCGCGGGCGCTGGCCTCGAACAGCTCGAGCATGCCCTGGTTGTGGTCGACGCCGACGATCAGGCCGGCACTGGGCACCAGGCCCAGGCTCGACGCCCCGCCGCCCACGCCCACGTCGAGCACCGACCCGCCGTCGGGCAACGCCTCGAGCGCCCGCCGCCGCAACGGCCGTACGGGCTGGGCGGCGTCGACATCGGGCTTCCACCGGAAGCGCTCGGGCTCGAGGATGACCGGCTTGTCCTCGGCGTCCCCCGCGATCGACCTGGGCACCGCCATGGCCTGCACGGCGCGGCGCCACCGTGCGACTGCGGTCTCAGGTTCGGAATCCATGGCCGTGATCGTCACAGAGATGGCCGCACCCCGTGCGTTGCCTAACCTCGCGTCCCGGACCCGACCATGACCGACGACCCAGACCAGGTCGTCCTCCTCAACGAGGACGGCTCCGAACGCAGCAACGCCGGCAAGCTCGATGCCCACCGTCCGCCGGGCCAACTGCACCGCGCCTTCTCGGTCTTCCTCTTCGACGCCGAGGGTCGGGTGCTGCTGCAGCGGAGGGCGGACGGCAAGCACCTGTTCGCGGGGCTGTGGTCGAACTCGTGCTGCAGCCATCCCCGGCCCGGCGAGGCGGTGGTCGATGCTGCCCGCCGCCGGGTGCGGGAGGAGCTGGGGCTGGACTGCGCCCTCGAGGAAGTCGGCCTGTTCGAGTACCACGCCCACGACCCGGTGAGCGGGATGGACGAGCGGGAGCGGGTCCACGTCGTGGCCGGCCTGGCGGGCGCCGCCCCGAACCCCGACCCGAGCGAGGTGAGCGACGTCCAGGCCGTGCCCTTCGCCGAGGTGTTCGATCGTCTCGCCCGGCAGCCGTCCCACTTCAGCCCGTGGCTGGCGGGGACGGCGACCGAGGTGCGGCCGTGGTGGCAGCGGACGTTCGGCGACAACCGGCTCCCGAGCCCGGCGAGCCGCCGCTCGTAGCCGGCCAGGTGCTCACCGGGGACGGCCAGGCTGCCGCCGAGCACGCCCCGGGCCACGGACGGGACAGCTGCACCGGCGGCGCCCCAGCCCGCCCTGGTCCAGGCGTCGGTGTGGTGGACGTAGCGGCTGCGGCGGTCAGGTAGACGGCGAACACGGCGGCCGCGCCGAGGGTGAACAGGATCCCCGCCCCCGAGATCGCCACCTCGCCGCCGGACGCGACCACGGCCAGGGTGCCGGCCGCCGACAGACCCACGGCGGCCAGCAGGCGGCGCAGCGGGAGCGGCGACCCGAGCCGCAGGGCCTGTTCGAGCAGGGCTCCGAGGGCGGGGTAGGCGTAGAAGACGAGGGCGGCGGCGGCCGCCGTCCCGTGCTCGAGGGACAGGAAGAAAAGGGTCGACTCCAGCGAGTACCCGACGCCGCCGAGGAGGGCGAGCCGGAGCCGTTCACCGGGCGGAGGGGCGAGCGGGGCCCGCCGGCGACGAGGACGGCGCCGATGGCGAGGGCGGCCACGCCGAACCGGAAGCTGAGGGCGGTGGCCGAGGTCACACCGTCGTTGGCCAGCAGGCGCCCGAGGACGATCGTCGCCGCGTAGCTGAGTGCCGCCACCGCCCCCAGCGCCACGCCGGTGACGTCCGGGCGCGCCCGCAGGCGGTTCGTCATCCGCACGCCTCAAGAATGCCCGCTCCTGCGAGGGCGGCGATCGAGTTCGCGACGAAGGCTCGTTCGGCCCGCTTGGGGGCGAGGAAGCCGCGGCCGGGGAAGGCCCGCAGGTAGTCGGTGTAGGCGGGCAGGGGGACGGCCACGCCGTCGTGGTCGACATTGCGGGCCAGGGCCCAGATGAACTCGGTGGTGCCGCGGCCCGCGACCAGTTCGGCGGGGTCGACACCGGGCAGGGCGCCGTAGGCCCGTTCCACCTCGGCTGCCGCCTCGTAGGGGTGCAGCAGCAGGTCGGCGGGGGCGGTCGTGCCGAGGACGGCGAGGGCCGCGGGCGCCGGTCCGTAGCGGTTGACGCAGGTGCTGAGGTCGAGGCGGATACCGCCTGTTCGCCGGCGGGGGTCACCGCCCTGGGGGCCGAAGTCGATTTGGGTGGTCACGCCCCCACGACTCACGGGCCGCCGCCCGTGCTACGTGTTCAGCTGATGAGCATGTTGCGGGCGTGCAGCTCGGTAAGCAGGACGAGAAGGGCGGCACTGGCCCCCAGGACGAGCCAGCGCGCCACCGTCCGGCGGGCCAGGAGCAGGCCGGCCACGGCGAAGCAGGGGAAGGCGGCGATGGCGTAGCGGCCCGTCCCGATGAAGTTCTTGGTCGACAGGGCCGAGCCCAGCACCATGGCGAGCGAGTAGATCCCGTAGCCCCAGCCGAGCCGGCGGAACACCAGGACGGCCAGCGTGACAGCCACGACGGCGGCCAGGAGGTTGCCCACCAGGTGGTAGTGGGGCGGGTTCAGGTACGGGGCCCGCTGCATCTCCCGGATCCACGGGACCTTGAGCCACGTCTGCCAGCCCGGGGACTGCCCCCAGCCCCGTTCCGCCTCGAGGAACTGGAGGGGGTTGCCGAACCGGGACCACAGGTACCCGGCCCAGGCCACCAGGCCCAGGGGGGCGAGGAGGAGGCCGGCGTCGCGGCGCTGCAGCGTGCCGAGGGCGGTGCGCCACCGCCGTGCGGGGATGCCCTGCGCCTCGGTCCGGCGCT
>JBOGID010000039.1:0-9430 GCA_050742295.1 Acidimicrobiales bacterium
GCCCTGAGCGCCTACGAGCTGGAGTCGCTGCCGCTGCCGCCGGCGCCGACGCTGGCGGTGTGGGAGCAGCTCGAGGGCGAGGACCTGGAACAGGCGGTGGGGCGGGCCTACCGCCCTGAACCGGAGCGGTGAGTTTCCGTCCACTGATCCCGGCGGAGGAGGCCAGCCGGCGCTTGGAACTGGTCTTCCCCCGGGCCGCCTTCGACAGCGTGCTCTCCAGCCCGGCCGCGGGGGCGGCGGTGGTGGCCATGATCTACGTCGATGCCGTCCTGCCGGCGGGGGATGGTGAACCGGCCGCCTGGGCCCGCCCGTCCACGTGCACGTGGATGTCCGACAGCGTGCTGGCCCACGCCGGCGTCGACGAGCGGGTGGCATGGCGCTCGGCGGCCGAGCGCACCAAGAAGGCCGTGGTGGCGCTGCTCAACGAGTGGGGGGTGACATTCGAGCCCCGCTACGCCGACAACACCCGGGAGAACCTGCGCGACGAGACGTTCCGGGCGTGGTTGGAGCACGGCGCGCTGCGTCAGCGTGCCGGCGTCCCGACGTCGAGCGGGCTGGGCCGCTGGGCGTTGAGCCCGACATTCGCCGCCCTCTTTGATCCGGCGCTGACCGGCGACGAGCTCGTCGCCGCGGTCGAGCAGTGGCGCGACGCCAACATGAGCCCCGGATCGCGCCTTCGCGCCGCCCGCGCCGCGGCTCGCGCCGACCAGGAGCACCAGGTGGTCGTGGACCTCCCGGGCGGCGAGCGCCGCTCGCTGGAGCCGGGGCGGGCGTCGCTCATCCTCAAGGGCGTCATCGAGGAGTGGGCGCCCCGCCGCCTGGGCGACCCCGTGGTGCTCACCATCTCCGAGCCGGGCGACAAGATTTTCACCGGCGACGCCGGGATGCTGCGCCGGCTGAGGATCAGGTTGGACCTAAGCCGTGTGCTGCCCGACGCCGTGATCGCTGACCTGGCCGAGACGCCGGCGTTGTTCTGGATCGTGGAGGCGGTGGCCACCGATGGTGCGATCACCGAGGAGCGCAAGGCGAAGCTGGTGGCCTGGGCCGAAGAGCAGAACATCCGGGCCGACGAGTGCCGCTTCCTCAGCGCCTTTGTCTCCCGGGCGGACGGCGCAGCCCGCCGCCGGCTCAAGGACCTGGCGTCGGGCACCTACGCCTGGTTCGCCGACGAGCCTCATCACGAGCTGGCCTGGTACGAGCTGGGGTGAGTCGCGCGGAAGCGAGTTGGCCCTTACCGGTCGACGGCCCGCCGGCCCAAGCACCCACCCTCGGCCGCTCGGTAAGGGCCCTCGTTCCGGATGCTGGTCACGGGGCGGTCTAGGGGCGACCACGACGCATTTGGACGCGTAGAGGCGCGGATTTCGGGGCTGGGTACCGTGGATCAGGGCGGCTGTCGGCGGCCTCGTAGCCCGTCGAAGATCGCTCGCAGCACCCGGGCGAGGCATGCAGCAGCGTCAGCCGGTGTCTTCGTGCGACCGGGGCCGAGTAGCCGGATCGCGACTGCTGAGGTCAGCGGGATGAGGGCGATGACGACGCCAACCACGATGGCAACGCAAATCGCGACGAACACGTTGATCTCCCGTTTAAACGCAAAAAGGGCCACCCGTGCCCCTTCGGAAAGAGGTACGAGTGGCCCGTGGGCTCTCGAAGTAGAAGCGAGGTTACATGACGGTGCGCTCGGTTAAGCGGAATGCGGGGCTGTCAGCCTGGGCGGAGAGGTCGGGCGAACAGACCAGAGACGTCCAGCGGGAACACACACTTAACCCGACTCTGACGAAAGTGGACACCACCGGAGCTTGCTGTGTCAAGTAGGGCGCCACTAGGCGGGCGCCAGCGTCAGCCCACTGTGGGCTTGCCTCGCCCATTCATCGGGCGTAGAGACGGGCAGCCAAGATAAGCCCGAAACCCGCAGTTGGCCCATGCCGAGCCCTCCCGGGACTGTCGGATCGTGAAACCGAACGCGCGTACGACCCTCAGAGGGCGCAGGAGCGCCGAAATCGTGACCGAGTGGCCCCGGGTGCCCAGTTTGACGCTCCTTCTTAGGCCTTCGCTAAGGAAGCTGGCACCAGGCGACAAGTAGGAGTCGCCGTCAAGGCTGCGCGGGTACGGGGAGGTGGACCCCGTCCTAGGCTGGGCGCCGATGCCAGCCCGTACCTCCGAGCACCAGGGGGCGCCCCCGCCGCCGTCGGTCGCTTCGCTCTCGGCTGCCCTGGCCGTGCTGGGCGTCTATGCCACCGTCCCGTCCCCTGAGGAGCTGCAGCGCCAGGCCGAGGCGGTGGGCGGCGAACACGTGCTGGCCGCCGTGCTGGCCAACGCCCTGTACGGGGCGTCGGTCGGGTTGGGCATGCTGGCCGAAGGCCACATGCTCGAGCTGGGTGCCGACGGCGACGCATTGGTCCTGGCCCGCGAACAGGTGCTCAAGGCCAGCGGGGCGGAAGGCCCCGGAATCATGGGCATGATGCACTGGCAGGCCGCCCAGGTGGGGGTCCTGGTAGTAATGGCGCAATAACCAACGTTTGGGAGCCGAGGCTTGACGCGGCACCGTGGCGCCGAGCGGAACCGACCGAGGCGATGGCCCCGAAGATGGAGGCGAGGCCGACGTGGGGCCGACCAGAGTAAGGACGCGGTGCGGCTCCTACTACTCAGCTCCGGCCCCGTGGGTGTCCTCAGACGAGGGCATCCAAGGGAACCTTTCGGAGGGCCGGGCTCAAGTTCGGCGGTGCCAGAGCCGATAGCGGTGGGATGCGCCGGGCCCTGTTCACTGCCGCCTGCCTGTTGGCCTCGGTCGGGGTGGTCGCCGCCGCACTCACACCGACGGGCTCCCAGCGATCGACGGCGGACGGCGTGCTGGTGGCCAGCGCTGGCGCTGCGGTCGAGGTGGCACAGACGGCGACGACCTCCACCGTCCCTCGTCCGACAACCAGCACCACGCTGGCACCGGCGACCACACGGGTACCACCGACGACGGCTCCCGCTCGGAGCACACCTGCGCGCCGATCCACGTCGGCGACCGCCTCGCCCTCCTTCCCCGTGGCCCCGTTCCCCGCCGGAGCCGAGCCGTTTGGCATGTACGGCATGGGGGCGGCTAAGACGGTGACCAATGGGCCCGACAGCGTCACCATGCGGGTGTACCCCTACGACCTATCGCTCGGCAGCACGCTGCAGCTCTCGATGGAGATGGCCTTCGTGGGAGGCGTCAAGAGCGTCCGGTTCGACTACGGCGATGGCACCTCGGTGGTGCACACCTCCGACAGCGGCGGCTCACCGGCGTGGTGGTGCGAGGACCCCATCACCGCCCGGAAGGCGTCGAGCGGTGGCGCGCCGTCCCACGACTACGCCCGAGCCGGCACCTACCGGGTAACGGTCACGGTGACGACTGTGGACTGCCGGGGCTTCATGCTGCCTCCATGGGAGGTGCCCGGTCTTCCCATGACCTTCCCGGACGGCACGCCCGTGGCCAAGCGCATGGGGCCGGTGGGTCAGGAGCGGGTGACGACCGTCAGCATGGACGTCGTCCAGCGCCCCGACCGCTACCCGCTGCCACGAGGGCCCGTACCGAGTCCCTAGCCGTGAACGTAAACCGCTCGGGTCTGTGTCACCAGCCCAAAGGGCCTGTGACGAGGATCCGTGCAGGATCCTGGCCCTTGGGGAACATTGGAACAGGATCCGGCGCTAAGCCTTCCGTTTCCTCACGCCGACTTGCTCCTCTCCGCATGTTGAGGCCCGTACGGGGCCCGGTCGCTCCTCCAGCATGTCGTGCGATCGGAGGTCTGGCCCGGGAGGACCAGCGGCTCGAAGCGTGGGGCCTGGGCATGCGAGCGTCATGGCACTGATACAGCCCCACCCTCCCCCAGCTGAAGACCGGGTGTCTCGATCACTTCCCAGACGTGTCCATCGGGATCAGCGAAGAATGCATGCGAGCCGTAGCCGAGCTGAGTGACCGGACGGAGCACTGTGGCGCCGGCATCGACTGCCTTCGCGAGCGTCGTGTGGACGGCTTCGAGGGAGCCGACGACCACGCCAAGTACGACACCGCCAAAGCCCGACGGCGTTTCACGCATCCGTGCACTGGCCAGGAGATCGTCAAGCTTGTGCAGAACCAGAACCGCTGACGCGGGCGTCGACAGCACCACCATGTCCGACGTTGAGATCCCCGCCCGAGTCCAGCCCAGTCGCTCGTAGAAGGCGGAGCTCCGGCTGAGGTCCAGGACCCCCAACGTGACAACATTCAACGGTGCGCTCGCGCTCACCCTCCTGTCCCCGTGGGTCGGCGTCGGTCGAAGTAGCACTCGGTCGACGTGCAAGTCATGTCGTAGGTTCGGTACTTGCCCAGGTCGGGCCGGTCGATCGCAGGCTCTCCAACCCGCCAGTTGATGAGCACCCGTACCTCGTAGAAGTAGAAGCGCCTCTCACCGGCGTCGGGCCAGTCTCCAAGGGAGACGTCCCGGGTGATGTCGTAGCTGCTGCGGAAGGGCTGGCCCGTTTCGGTTGAGTCGTACTCCGCGGTTGCCGCCGCTCCGTTCTCGTCTTTACAGGTGGGGTCCTTCGCTCCCGAGACGTTTTCCTTGCACCGGATCTCTACGTAGAGCGAGAACTCGCGTTCGGGTGACCCGAAGGTGGGACGAGCTTCGACCCTGATCTGGGGGTGCGCATGCACGTCGTCGAACGGGGGGTCCTGCCTGTTGCCGCGTGACGTGACGGTCACCGTGAACTTCGCCTCTCCAACGATCTCGCCAGTGGACCCGTTGACTCGTTTGGTGGTCTGCTCGTTCTGCCGCCACTGGTAGAAGGTCGTCTGGGAGCGCGAGATGCCGAAGTTGCCCCCGACGTATCGATATGGGTCCACGACGATTGGGTAGGTGAAACCAGCGCCCACGTGCAGCACTTCGGTCGTGATGACGTTCCCGGAGATCGTGGTTCCCACCGGCACGGCGCGCCCGGCCGCGTCGATCGCTGTGGCGGCAGAAACGTGCCCTCGTGTCCCGCCGATCTGATCGAGGATGAGGACGTCTCCGTTGGCGCCGTCTTGGCTCAGCGGCCATCCGGCCGGAAGGGTCACCGTCACCGGAAACACCTGCGGGGCGGCGCCTGACCGAAGGGTGTCGATGATGATCGCGCCACCGGGCAGAGCCTGGTACTCGCGCTCCCACGTCCCGTCTCCCGCGAGCGCCCGTACAATGTCAAGAGCGCTCTGAACGAGGTTCCCGAGGCTGGCTGCGGCGCCGCCGGCTGCGAACGAGACGGACGACTCGGGCTGCAAGCTCATGTCGGACAGCTGCCACGTTGAGGCACCACTGCTACCGACTTTGACCATCCACGGGTCGTTCCAGGACTGGAAGCCGGCGGAGCCTTGAGTGAACTCGAGGTCAGGGAACGGTTCGTCGATGCGTATGCGGACGTGAGCTGCGCCGCCCCAGAGACCGGCGCCGTCCCGGGCCCGGACATGGAACCACCACTGGCCACGGGGGATCCCGGTGTAGGCAGCAGAAGCGCTCGTGGTCTCGCTGACGGCGTCCGGGACCGTCGCCGGACTGGCGTCGAGAACGAAGGAGTACCCGGTGATGCCGGAAGAGTCGCTCGCCGACCACGAGAAGCGGGGATCGCGGCTGGGGTACCACTCAACCGGGTTGGCGTGCGAGGGCGACGCCAGACCGGTCACCGCCGGTGGCGTGTTGTCGACGGTGAATGTGTTCGGCCCGATCTGGGGTCCGGTCTGGCGGGTGTCCCAGGGCATGGCCCAAAGGTTGTAGGTCCCGGGAGCGAGGTTCGGCACCGCCAGGGTGGCCACCGACCCGGAGGCAGTCAGCGCGCTCCAGTTCTCAACGATCTTGGTGCCGGCGGTGGTGTAGAGCCAGAAGTACACGTAGCCCGAAAAGCCGTAGGGCTCGGAGTAACGGGCACTGACTTGGCCCGGGGAGCTGACCACCGCGCTGTTGGCCGGCGTGAGCTGGCTCGACGTGGGAGCCAGGGTGTCGATGAAGAACCACTGCTGGGCCGACCAGGCTGGGGAGTACTGGGCGCCATCGTGGCCGATGACCATGACGTAGTACCAGTTGTCGGGCAGGGCAGGGACGTTGAGCGTGGCCCGACAGCCCGAGCAGAGTGCTCCGCTCCACTGGGACCAGACCAGCTGGTTCTGGTAGTTCCACACCCCGAACGCCAGCTGCCCGGAACCTCCGTCGGGGTCGCTGTAGACGGCTGACACTGAGTTAGAGGGAGTACCAAAGACCGAGCCATTCGCGGGCGTGATCCCCGACGGAACGGCCGGCGGTCGGTTGGGCGCGGTGTACCAGACGTGGAGGGCGGGCGGGGCCCCCGCCTCGGTGGAGGCGTACTTCTTGTACATATTGTTGTTTCCCTCGTTCGTCGCCCGCAGCGACAGGGAGCCCTGGGTCTCGCCCACGCTGGCCCAGTAGCCGGCCATTCCGGTGACGTCCCACTTGGCCGTGCGGGCGCCGCAGGTCGTCCCCTCCCAGGTGCCGCCAACCCAGTTGGGATCGACCGCCGCGCCGGGGAAGTCCCGCATGGTGCGGCCGTCCCAGCCCTGGGTGACCCGGTAGGCCGGCTCGGGCCAGTAGCCGCAGTTCCAGGAGTGTCGCTCGGCCAGGTGCAGCTCGGCCCGCTGCACCGAGGCACCGGCGAGGGCGCCGGTGTCGAAGTGCATGTAGGACCGCCCGATGTGGACGCCGCCGTCGTAGGTGCCCACCTTGAGCTCGGCGTCCCAGGAGTTGTCCCGGCTGAAGTTGCTCATCACGTAGGTGTCGTCGCCCCAGGCGGCGTTGTGGATCTCGGGATCGACGACAACTGGATAGATCCGGGCCGGGTCGTCGAGCCAGGCCCGGTCGAGGCGGACCTCGAGGGCGGTGCCCGTGCCCCAGGGGATGAGGGAGTAGGTGACGCCCAGGGACATGGGGGCCTCGTCGGAGCGGGGGTCGACGTTGGAGTCGGTCATGAACCCGTGGGGCGTGCGGGCCCGCTCGACCCCCGTCTCGTCCCGGTAGACGACGTCGCCGGCATCGTTCAAGGAGGCGGTGAGGCCCTTGAGCTCCAGGGGGAACACGAAGCGGTCGGGCGCAGCCGGCGACGCCAGGATCAGCTCCTCCTTCAGCCCGCTGGCCTGGGAGGTGAGGCGCACGTCGGTGTCCCTGCGCACCCCGGGGTAGGTCACGCTCCTGCCATCCGCCTTGGCGGTGACCTTGGCCGCGCCGTCGAGGGAGAAGCCCACCGAGTGCTTGTCGTCGATGGCGAGGCGGGCGACGGCGACGTCGGTCGAGGAGCTGGCCACCGACAGGTCGAAGGCGTTGGCGGCGGCGTGGCGGCGACCGTCACGGGCTGCCACCAGGCTCTCGTCGATGTCGGCCCACCGGCCCTGGGCGTCCTTGAAGTGCACCGGACCATCGTAGAGCGCGGTGCGCAGCTGGCCGGGCTGGTCGCCGACGAAGGTCTTGGAGTTGGCGGTACGGCGGTCCACGAGCTCCTCGCCGGGCTTGACCTGGGGAAGGGCCGGGGGCTGGCCGGCCACCGCTCGGTCCGGCGTCGCGACCTCGGTCGAGGGCGGCTGCTTCCCTCCCTTGGCTGCGGTGGGGTCGACCGAGGGGAAGGAAGACGGCGACTTCGGTGGTGTGGCTGTCTGAGCCGACGACGCGGCGATCCCCAGCTGTGGGGACCCGAGCAGGACCATCACGGCCACGGCCATCATGATCCACCGTGAGGCCACCGCGCGGCGGTACCGCTCGCGCGGCAACGTCCACCCGTCGTCTTCATGACCGTCCTCCCTCTGCGGGCATCGCCCCGTAGCCGCCACAAGTCCGGTCGAACGCCGATGACGAGCAGCCGCCGCTTCTCCTACGGCCATAGATCGGCGTCCGGACGGGAGGGCTTGAGAGATTCCCGTCGTGTTCGTGGGCGGGTGTCCCGCTCGAGCACCGCGAGGCACCTGGTGCCCTTTGGTGGCGAGGCTCGCCGGGCTCCGTTGGCCGCCTCGGAACTATCGGTCGACGGTCAGCAGGTCAAGCGCCTGGGCCCGGTCCTCGGCGGTCGGGCGGGTGTAGCCCCGGGTCGTCTCGAGGCGGGCGTGGCCGAGAAGCTCGGCGACTATGACCAGATCGGTCCCGCCTCGGAGCAGGACGGTGGCGAAGGTGTGCCTGAGGACGTGGGCGGTGATCTCGTCGTCCAGACCGGCGCTGGCGGCGATCCCGGTGATGATGTCGTGGGCGCCCTTGACGCCGAGGCGCTCGCCCCGCTGGTTGAGGAAGAGCGCGGGGGTGTTCTCCGCCCCCGGCCAGTTCGGCCGCTCGTCGAGCCAGCCGGCCAGGGCGGAGCGCAGCTGGGGGTGGACGGGCACCTCGCGGGCCCGCTCGCCCTTGCCGAGGATGCGCAGGGCGCCCTTGCGGGCCGAGAGGCTGACGTCGTCGACGTCGAGAGCGACGATCTCGGCGATGCGGGCGCCGGCGTAGAAGGCGACCAGGGCAAGGGCCTGGTCGCGGGGCGACGTGGCGGCCTGGACGGCCCGGAGGTAGCGGGTCTGGCCGCGCTGGCTGAGTGCCCGGGGGGCGGCGTTCGCCAACTCGACCCTGGCGGCACGGGCCGGTCCGAGTCCACGTCGGATGTAGAGGTCGTCGACGGCGGCCAGGGCGTTGTTCACGGTGGCCGGCTTGCGCTTGAGCACCGCATGGAGGTGGCCCCGGTAGTCGCGCACCGCCCAGTCGCGCCCGTCCGCGGTGCTGAGCGCGTCCCCGTCGGTCTGGGCCAGAGCGAGCCAGGCCAGGTACTGGCGGACCTTGGAGGCGTAGGTGCGCCGGGTCTGGTGCGACAACGGCGCCCGGGCCAGGGCGTCGAGGTAGGCGTCGAGGACGGCCGTCAACGGCTCGTTGAGCTCGACGGCGGCGCGCCCCCGACGCGCCCGCGAAGGCTCCGTCGTGTTCTCTGAAGTGAGTTCCGGGGCCTGGAACCGGCCTGGTGACGCGTTCTCTGAAGCGATCCCGACAGGTTACTTCAGAGAAGGAGTGTTCTCTGAAGTTGAGCTCGGGCCTCGATCATGGCGCTTCCCGGCCGCCCAATAGCCAGTCCACGCCCAGCTCCAGGTCGCTCTTGGCCATCAGGCGCTCGATCGTCTGGTCCTTCAGCTTCCTCGACAGGGCGAGGATGGCCTCCACCGTCTCCCGGAGGGCGGCGACCTGCCGGCGCAGCCGCTCGACCTCGCGCCGCTGGGCGGGGGTCAGCGTCTCGGCCGCCCAGCGATCGAGCTGGGTGTCGTAGAGCCACATGTCGTCGCGGGTCTCCCCCCAGACGTCGAGGAGCCGGCCGACCCTGTGGTTGTCGAGGACGGAGGGGCGGGCACGGAGCAGCGTCTCGCGCTGCTCGCGGGCACCGTCCAGCTGGGCGTCGAGCATGGACGCGACCAGACCCAGATCCTCGATCCCGAGCCAGG
>JBOGID010000040.1:0-7189 GCA_050742295.1 Acidimicrobiales bacterium
GCACGCGATCGACACGTAGATCAGCGTGAGGCCCGACTGGAGGAGGCCCACGACCAGCGTGATCGTCGCCGCCACGACCAGCGCAAAACTCACCAAGACCACAAGGTCACCGTCCCATCCGTGCCAGAAACTGCTGCCGGGAGCCGTTCGAACCCATGATGCTAACCGGGCCGCGCGCTCCGCTCGCTTCCGTCAACAGATGGCGTTGGCGAGGAAGACCAGACCGAAGGTGACGATCATGGGTGAAAGGTCGAGCCCCATGCCGCCGACGCCCAGCGGGGGGATGATGCGCCGGATCGGACCGAGCACCGGCTCGGTGATCGTATACAGGAATCCGTAGACGGACGACATGCCGCTGTCAGGCGCGACGGGGAACCACGACAGGATGATGCGCGCGAACAGAATGATGATGTAGGCCTGGATCAGCAGGCAGACGAGCCTCACGGGTCAGGAACGATAGAGGCCGCGCTCTTGCAGGCGCCTCTTCTCCTCCGGTGAGACCTCGACGTTGGACGGGGTGAGCAGGAAAACGGAGTCCGCGACCTTCTCCATCTGGCCGCCGAGCCCGTAGGTCAGGCCGCTGGAAAAATCGATCAGCCGCCGCGCCAGCTCCCGGTCGACGCCCTGGAGGTTGACGATCACGGGCTGGCTGTTCTTGAGGCGGTCACCGATCTCCTTGGCGTCGTTGAACCCGGTGGGCGCAAGCGCGTGGACCTTCTGGTGCTGGGTAGGCGGCTGCAGCGGCCGCACGACGGCCGGGCGCTGCATCTGGACGGTGTTGTCGGGCTCCCGGGCGGGCAGGGTGCGGACGCCGCTCATGGCCGCCGGCTCGGGCTCGTAGCTGCGCTCGGGCATCGCCGGGGCGCGCCGCACCGGCCTCGGCTGGGCCGGGGGCTCGGGCGGGTACGGCTCGTATTCGTCATATTCCTCGTCATCGACCAGCCCCAGGTAGACCATCGTCCGTCGCCAGATCGATGCCATTGCAAGTCGCCTCCTTGGCCTTCGCAGCCTAACGAGTACCGAACAGGGCGCGTCCCACGCGCACCATCGTCGTGCCTTCTTGGACCGCCACTTCCAGATCGTCGGTCATGCCCATCGAACGCTCGGGCAGGCCCAACTGGTCGGCCAGGCGAGCCAGCCGGCGGAAACCGTCACGCGCCTGCTCGGGCGGCCCGGCCGGGCCGACGGCCATGAGGCCCCGGACATCGATGCCGAGCCCGGCGAGAGTATCGACCAGCGCGGGCGCCTCGTCGAACCGGCACCCGTGCTTGCCCTCCTCACCGGAGACGTTGACCTGGACGAGGACGCGCCGCTCCCCCGCCCGCCGGGCGATCTCCTCGCCGGCTGCACGAAGGTCGACGGCCTGCCACATGTGGACGAACGGCCCCAACCGCCGCACCTTGTTGCGCTGGACGCGCCCCAGGTAGTGCCACCGGCACCCGTCGACGACAGGCGTGCCCGTGAGCCGCGCCGCCTTGTCCTCCAGTTCTTGTGCGTAGCTCTCCCCCATGTCGGCCAGGCCGGCGCCGACCGCCGCTTCGACCACCTCGGGACCGAAACCCTTCGTCACGGCGACGACGGTTACGCCCTCGGGCGAACCACCTGCACCGGCGATGCGCTCCCGGACCTCGGCCAACCGATCGGCGACCTCAGCCGAGGTCATCCGGTCACTTGAGGAAGGACGGGACGTCGAAGTCGTCGTCGTCGGCCAGACCGAGGTCGTCGCGGCTGTGACCGAACACGTCGTCGTCGGACAGGCCCAGCCCGGCGGGCTGGCGCGTCTCGGCTCGGCGGTCGCGATCTCGGCCCTCATCCCACCGGTCGAAGCCGGCGGCGATGACCGTCACGCGCACCTCGTCGCCCATGGCGTCGTCGATGACCATGCCGGCGATGATGTTGGCGTCGGGATGGGCGACCTCGTGGATGATCTCGGCCGCCTCGTTGACCTCGAACAGGCCGAGGTCGCTGCCGCCCGAGATGTTGAGCAGGATGCCCCGCGCCCCCTCGATGGACGCCTCCAGCAGCGGGCTGGAGATGGCGGCCCGGGCGGCGTTGATCGCCCGCCCCTCGCCCGAGGCGTAGCCGATGCCCATGAGGGCGGTGCCGGCGTTGGTCATGATCTTCTTGACGTCGGCGAAGTCGGTGTTGATCAGGCCGGGCGTGTTGATCAGGTCGGTGATGCCCTGGACCCCCTGGAGCAGCACCTCGTCGGCCATCTTGAAGGCGTTCAGCGCGGACGTCTTCTCGTTGGACACCGACAGCAGCCGGTCGTTGGGGATGACGATGAGTGTGTCGACCTTCTCCTTCAGGATCTGGATGCCCTTCTCGGCCTGATTGGAGCGGACACGCCCCTCGAACGAGAACGGCCGCGTGACGACGCCGATCGTCAACGCCCCCTCGTTCTTGGCGATCTCGGCGATCACGGGCGCGCCTCCGGTGCCCGTGCCGCCGCCCTTCCCGGCGGTGATGAAGACCATGTCGGCGCCCTTGATCACCTCCTCGATCTCGTCCCGGTGCTCTTCGGCCGCCTGGCGCCCGATCTCGGGATCGCTCCCGGCACCGAGCCCGCGCGTCAGCTCCCGCCCGATGTCGAGCTTCACGTCCGCGTCGCTCATCAGGAGGGCCTGGGCATCGGTGTTGACGGCGATGAACTCGACGCCCTTCAGGCCGGCGTCGATCATGCGGTTCACCGCATTCACGCCGCCGCCTCCGATGCCGACCACCTTGATGACGGCCAGATAGTTCTGTGGTGCGCCGATCATGGATCTGCTCCCCGTGCCAGTGGCCCCTACGCCCCTCGGGCCTGCGGCCACTGTGCGTGGCCGTCGCGGTCGTTGCGCGAGGCCACTCCGTTCGTTTGTCACTTGGGCCTCAACCTCCACTACAGGTCAAGAGTTATGTCAACCTGCGCTGAGGGTCGAAACTCTGACACGAACTCAACCCCGAGTCAAGACGGGGCTCGACGGGAACCGCACGTCGAGGATGGTCAGGTTGCGGTTGTCCACCGATGCGAGCAGGGTCTCGATGGCCCGAACCTTCGCCACAGCGTCAGCTGCGGTGCCGAATCGCACCGTGCCACGCGGGTTCAGCTTGAGCTCCACCTCGCCCCGCTCCCCCGCCACGATGGCGGTGACCCGGTTGGCGAGCGAGGGTGGGAGGGCGGCCAGCACGACGAGGGGGACGCCAGCACTCGGGGCGTCCACACCGGGCGCGGGAACGGGCCCCACGCCCTCGAGGGGCATGAGCCCGGCCGGCGGTTCGGCCTCCTCGGCCAGGACCCGCCCCTCGCCGTCCAGCAGGGCCCACAAGCCCGAATCCGACCGGCTGACGGCCCTGGCCACCCGCTCCTCGACGGTGATGACCACCGTGCCCGGCCAGTCCCGCCGCACGTCGGCGCGCCGCACCCACGGCAACCCCTCGATGGCCGCCAGCATGGGTGTCGCGTCCACCTTGGTCATCGCCGTCCCCCGCCGGAGGCCGGACGCGGCCACGACCGCCTCGGGTGTGGAGCGGGCTGCACCCTCGACCTCGATGTGGTCCACGTCAAGCAGCGACGACCGCACCGCCAGCAGGCCGCCGCCGGTGACAACCAGGATGACCAGGAGGGCGAGCAGGACGCGGAGGCGGCGGCGTCCCTCGTTGCGGCGGACCTCAATTCGCCGCCGCCGGATTCGGGGGTCCATGGTCGTCGCCGCAGGTGGGGAAGGGTGAACGTTCATCTTCGATCTCCACTTGAGGGTAATGGATTGGCGAACCCGACCAGGTACACCTCGGTTTTGAGGGGCACTCCGGTCGCCTCCCAGACCCGATCGCGAACCACCACCATGAGCGTTCGCACGTCGCCGGCCGAGCCCCCCTCGTCGACCTGGAAGAAGTTGGCGTGCTTGGGCGAGACGAAGGCGGAGCCCTCGCGGTGCCCCTTCAGGCCGGCGGCCTCGATAAGGCGGCCGGCGGCGTCGCCGGGTGGGTTGGCGAACACCGATCCGGCGTTCGAGCCTCCGGGCTGGTGCTGGCGACGCCAGCGCACGATGTCGGCCACCGTGGCCTCCGACTTGGCCCGGTCGCCCTCGGCCAGGGCGAACTCGGCCTCGACCACGACCTGGTCCGCCGTCACCGCCGACCGGCGGTAGTCCAGGTCGAGGGTGGCGGCTGCTCGGTCGGCGGCCTGGCCGGCGCCGAGGTCGAACAGCCGGGCCCGCACGAGGGTGGCGGCGATGTCGGACCCGTGGCCGCCGGCGTTCATGCGCACTCCCCCGCCCACCGAGCCGGGGACCCCGACGGCCCACTCCAGGCCGGTGAGGCCGAGGGCGGCCGTCCGCCGGGCCAACACGGGGAGCGTCACCGCTCCCCCGGCCCGCACCGTCGTCCCCTCCACCGTGATCTCACCGAACCCCTCGCCCAGGGTCACGGCGATGCCCGCGAAGCCGGCGTCGGCCACGAGCAGGTTGGACCCGCGCCCCACGACGAGGACGGGCAGTCCCGAGACCTCGACGGCCTCGGCCACGGCCGTCAGGTCGTCCTCGCCCGCGGCCTCGACGAACAGGGCGGCGGGACCGCCGACGCGGTAGGTGGTCAGCGGGCCGAGGGGGACGGCGCGCCGGGCCCGCGCCCCGAGGACGGCGGCGGCCGCCTCCACGTACGCCTCCACGCTCACCGGCCCGTCCCGAGCAGTTCGTCGGGCAGGCTGGTGAGGTCGCCGGCGCCGAGGGTCAGACACAGGTCGCCCGGACGCAGGTCCCGCCGCAGGAAGGTCACCAGGCCGGGCCGGGCCGGCAACCACGCCACCCGCTGGTCGGGGTGGGCACCGAGCACGGCGTCGACGATCAGCTTGCCGGTGACGCCGGGTCGGGCCGCTTCGCCGGCCGCATAGACATCAGTCACGGCCAGGACATCGGCCCCGGCGAAGGCGTCGGCGAAGTCGCGCCAGAGCGAGGCAGTGCGGCTGTAGCGGTGGGGCTGGAAGACGCACACGACCCGGCGCCATCCACCCTCCTTGGCGGCGGCCAGAGCCGACGCCACCTCGGTGGGCAGATGGGCGTAGTCGTCGACGTAGGTGACCCCGTCGCGCTCGCCCCGGGTGTCGGCCCGACGGGCCACGCCCTGGTAGCCCGCCAGGGCGGCGGCGCCCGCTTCCAGCGGCACGCCCGCCTCGATGGCCGCCACCAGCGCGGCGGACGCGTTGCGGGCGTTGTAGCGACCGGCGACCGGCAGGCGGACCTCGACCGGCGCCGGCGGGGGCGAGCCGGTGACCGCGGCCGTGTCCTCGACCGTGAACCGGCACCCGTCCCGCCCGCTCTCGTAGGCCGCCAGCCGGAACCGTGCCCCCTCGTCGAACCCGTACGTTCCCGCCGCCGGCAGCTTCCGGGCGCCGGCGTCGTCGGCGCACACGACGGCGGTCCGGGCTGCGGACACGAAGCGGCCGAAGGCGTCGGCCAGCGGTGGGAAGCCACCCCAGTGCTCGAGGTGGTCGGGCTCCACGCTGGTGACGACCGCGACCTCGGCGGGCAGGTCGAGGAACGTGCCGTCGCTCTCGTCCGCTTCCACGACGAACCACTCGCCCTCGTCCCACCGGGCGCCCGTGCCCAGCCCCGCGATCACGCCGCCGACGACGAACGAAGGCCGGCCGCCGGCCCCGTCGAGGATGGTCGCCAGCATGGCCGAGGTGGTGGTCTTGCCGTGCGTGCCGGCGACGGCGATGGTCCGCCGCAGCCGGCAGATGGCGGCGAGGGCGGCCGCCCGGCGCAGCACCGGGATTCCGCGCGCCCGCGCCTCGTCCACCTCGACGTTGCCGGTGAGCCACGCCGTGGAGGCGACGACGGCGTCGGCCCCGTCCACGTTGGCGGGGTCAAACGGCGCCCGCACGTCCACGCCCGCAGCCCGCAACCGCGCCATCACCGGGAACTCGGCCTTGTCGCTGCCCGTTACGGAGTGACCCATGGTCGCCAGCACCTCGGCGATGGCGCTCATCCCCGACCCACCCGCGCCGACCACGTGGATCCGCCGCGGCCGGCTGACCTCGAACTCGACCACTTCACCCACGGGCGTGCTGCTCGACGAGGGCGGCGATGTCGTCGGCGGCGGTGGGCCGGGCCAGGCCGGCGGCCGCCTTGGCCATGCGGGCCAGGCGCTCGGGCTCGCCCAGCAGGCGATCGACCTCGGCCACCAGGCGGGGCCCGTCAAGGCGGCCGTCGGGCACCAGTTCGGCGGCGCCGGCGTCGGCCAGAACCCGGGCGTTGGCGGTCTGGTGGTCGCCGGGCGCGCCGGGAAGGGGCACCAGCACCGAGGGCACGCCCACCATCGCCAGTTCGGCGACGGTGTTGCCGCCGGCCCGGCACACGAACAGGTCGGCGGCGGCCAGCAGCAACGGCATGCGGTCCTCGTAGCGCACGGCCCGGTAGTCGAAGCCGGGGTCCGGCGGCAGGGCAGCCAGGGCCGCCTGGACCAGTTCCCAGTCGCGCTCGCCCACCACGTGGTGGACGGCGAGGTCCGCCCGGCCCTTCCACGCCGGCAGGGCGTCGAGGACGGCCCGGTTCAGCCGCAGGGCGCCCAGCGAGCCGCCGAAGATGGCCAGGACCGACCGGTCGGCGGGAAGGCCGAGGGCGACGCGGGCGCGGGCGCCGTCGCGGGCCCGGTCGACGGCGGCCACCTCGGGCCTCACCGGGTTGCCGGTGACCACGGCCCGGGGCAGGGGCGTCCCCGGATAGGACACCGCGCACGCCTTGGCCACCGGTCCGGCCGTGCGGTTAGCCGCGCCGGGGACGGCGTTCTGCTCGTGGACCACGATGGGTATGCGCAACGTGGTCGCCGCCACCGTGCACGGGACCGAGGCGTACCCGCCGACGGACACGACAACGCGGGGACGCAACGACCGCAGCAGGGCCAGGGCCCGGCCCATGGCCCGCGTCAGCCCCGCCGCGGCGCCCAGGTTCTCGGCCGTCAGCCGGCGCTGGATGCCCCGGCCCGGCAGAACGGTGAGCGGGAACCCCGCCTCGGGCACCAGCCGGGACTCGATGCCCCGTTCGCTCCCCACGTAGTGGAGCGACGCCGGCTCGTGGCCCCGGGCGACGAGCGCCCGCCCGATGGCCAGCCCGGGGATGACGTGCCCGGCCGTCCCTCCGCCGGCGATCACCGCGAACGTGGCCTGCGCGGCCCGAACGCCGTGGTCGGTCACGGCCTCCCGGCCCCGCGC
>JBOGID010000041.1:0-2847 GCA_050742295.1 Acidimicrobiales bacterium
TTCGAGAACCGCGAGGTCGTCGAGTGTCACAGCACGTCGTCGATCTTCCGTGGTTACTCGATCTTCATGAAGGGCAAGGATCCCCGCGACGCGCATTTCATCACCAGCCGCATCTGCGGGATCTGCGGCGACAACCACTGCACGTGCTCGGTGTACACGCAGCAGATGGCCTACGGCGTCCGCCCGCCCCACCTGGGCGAGCAGATCGTCAACCTGGGCGAGGCGGCGGAGTACATGTTCGACCACAACATCTTCCAGGAGAACCTGGTGGGCGTTGACTTCTGCGAGAAGATGATCGCGGAGACCAACCCCGGCGTCCTGGACCTGGCCGAGCAGACCGAGGCACCGCACGCCGGGGACCACGGCTACGCCACCATCGCCGACATCATGCGGTCCCTGAACCCGTTCTCGGGTGAGTTCTACCGCGAGGCGCTGCAGGTCAGCCGGTACACCCGGGAGATGTTCTGCCTGATGGAGGGGCGCCACGTGCACCCGTCCACCCTGTACCCGGGCGGCGTCGGCACCACCGCCACCATCCAGCTGTTCACCGACTACTACAGCCGGCTCATGCGCTACGTCGAGTTCATGAAGAAGGTCGTCCCCCTGCACGACGACCTGTTCGACTTCATCTACGAGGCCATGCCCGGCTACGAGGAGGTCGGCCGGCGCCGCATCCTGCTGAACTGCTGGGGCGCCTTCCAGGACCCCGAGGTCTGCAACTTCAACTACCGCGACATGACCCAGTGGGGCCGGGCCATGGGCGTGACCCCGGGCGTCGTGGTGGACGGCAAGCTCGTCACCAACGACCTCGTGGCCATCAACCTCGGCATCCGAATCCTGCTTGGCCACTCGTTCTACGAGGACTGGGAAGACCAGCCCATGTTCGTGGACCGCGACCCCCTCGGCAACCCGGTTGACCGCCGGCACCCCTGGAACCAGCACACCATCCCCCAGCCCCAGAAGCGCGACTTCGACGGCAACTACAGCTGGGTCATGTCCCCGCGCTGGTTCGACGGCAAGGACCACTTGGCCCTCGACACCGGCGGCGGGCCCATCGCCCGTCTGTGGTCGACGGCCCTGTCGGGCCTGGTGAACACCAACTTCATCAAGGCCACGGGCAAGAGCGTGCAGATCCACCTGCCCCGCACCGCCCTGAAGCCCGAGGTCAACTTCGAGTGGAAGGTCCCCAAGTGGTCCAACGCCATCGAGCGCGACCGGGCCCGTACCTACTTCCAGGCGTACGCGGCCGCCGCCGCCCTCGACTTCATCGAGGACGCCCTCAAGGAGGTCAAGGCCGGCCACACCAAGACGTGGGAGCCCTTCACCGTTCCCGACGAGGCCATCGGCTGCGGGTTCACCGAGGCCGTCCGCGGCGTGCTTTCACACCACATGGTCATCAAGGGCGGCAAGATCGCCAACTACCACCCGTACCCCCCCACGCCGTGGAACGCCAACCCCCGCGACGTCTACGGCACCCCCGGCCCCTATGAGGACGCGGTGCAGAACACGCCCATCTTCGAGGAGAACGACCGGGAGCACTTCAAGGGCATCGACATCATGCGGGCCGTCCGCAGCTTCGACCCCTGCCTGCCGTGCGGCGTCCACATGTACCTCGGCAAGGGGAAGGTGCTCCGCAAGCTCCACAGCCCAACCCAGGTGAACACCGGGGAGTGAGTAGTCCCCAGAACCTCCGTGCCGTCGGTGACCGGATCGAGGAGCTGGTAGGTCAGCTTCGCTCGGCCCTCGACCCGGTCACATGGCGGATGGTGGAGGAGGCTCTATCCCTGGTCACCGACTTGTACGGCGCCGGGCTGGCGGCGACCGTGCGCACGTTGAAGACCGACGACCGAGCCGGGCCGGCGATGCTGGCCCGGCTGGTCGACGACGAACTGGTGGCCAGCCTCCTGGTCCTGCACGGCCTCCACCCGCGAGACCTAGCCGACCGGGTTGACGCCGCCCTCGTCGGCGTCCGGCCGTACCTGGCGTCCCACGGCGGCGACGTCGAGGTGCTCGACCTGGACCCCGACGCGGGCGCGTTGCGCCTGCGGCTCCTCGGGTCCTGCGACGGCTGCCCCAGCTCGGTGGCCACCCTGCGCCATTCGGTGGAGCTGGCCATCGCCGAGGCGGCGCCCGAGATCGTCATCATCGAGGTCGAGGGCCTGGCCGAGCCGGCAGCGCCCCCGCCGCCTCCGGCCACGCCCATCAAGCTGAGCGTCAAGCCGACGGTGGCGGCCGGGGTGTCGTCGTGAATGAGTTCGGCGCCGGCAAGGGTACGGGCGGGAACGGCAACGGCATGGCCGGCGCGGCCCAGAGCGGCCCGCTCGACATCCTGGAGCGGTTCCGCAAGCCCAAGCCCCGTCCCGGCGAGCGGTGCGAGATGTGCGCCACCGAGATCGGCGACGAGCACTCCCACGTGGTCAACCTCCAGACCCGGGGGCTGATGTGCGCGTGCCGGCCGTGCTACCTGCTGTTCCCCGGTGGGGCGGGCGGCCACTACAAGGCCGTGCCCGACCGGTGCGTGGCCCTGCCCGAGTCCTCCATCAGTCGGGCCGACTGGGAGGGCCTCCAGATCCCAGTCGGCGTGGCCTTCTTCTTCTTCTCGACGACGACGGGCGAGGTGCACGGGTTCTACCCGGGACCGGCGGGCGCCACCGAGTCGTTGCTGCCCCTGGACATGTGGGAGCGGCTGCGCGAGGCCGATCCCCTCATCGCCACCCTCCAACCGGACGTGGAGGCGTTGCTGGTCCGGGCCGAGCGGGAGGGCGACCCGAGCTGCTTCATCGTCCCCATCGACGCCTGCTACGAGCTGGTCGGGTACCTGCGCATGTACTGGAAGGGCTTCGACGG
>JBOGID010000042.1:0-11846 GCA_050742295.1 Acidimicrobiales bacterium
ACCGAGGAACCGCCGCACGGACGGCTCGTCGTTGAAGATCCGCTCGACGTCGGGCGACACTTCGTCGGGGCGGAGGATCCCCACCGAGATGCTGTCCTTGTGGACGTCCATCCCGAGGTGGGTCAGGCCTCGATGCGAGAGACTGGGCACGGCCGGCTCCTTCTGTGTAGTGGCTCCGTCCGCCTCATCGTGGTGGATGACCCACGCATCGGCAGAACGGGCCGGCCGTTCCATACTGACTAACAGGTTCAGCGCACGGGTGTGGCGGCGACCGTGCGGTAGACGGCGAGGTGGGCGGCGGCGGAGGCCTCCCAGGTGTAGTTGGCGGCGAGTTCGATGCCGCGGCGGCGGCGGAGGTCGACCTCCGATCCGCCCCGCACCATCGTCTCCAGCGCCTGGGCCAGTACGCCCACGTCGGAGGGCGTCACGAGGAAGGCGGCGTCGTCCACCAGCTCGGCCATGGCCGAGCCGCTGGTGGTCACCAGGGGGCCGCCGCTGGCCAGGGACTCCAGGACGGGCAGGCCGAACCCCTCCTCGATGGACGGGTAGGCGACGGCCGCCGCGCCCCGCAGCAGGGCCACCTTCTCGTCCTCGGTGATGTAGCCGACGCGCCTGACCCGGTTGCGGTGTTTGCTGCTGCCGATGGCCGCCTCGATGGCCTCCATCCCCCACCCCGGCGCACCGGCCAGCACCAGCCGCAGCTCGGGCATCCGGCCCGCCACCTGGTCGAAGGCCCGCACCAGATTGGGAACGTCCTTGCGGGGCTCCAGCGTCCCCACGAAGGTGACGTAGGGCTGGCGGATGCCGAGCTTGGCGAGAGCCGCGTCGTCGGCCTGCGCCGCGGCCCGGTCGGCGGGGTCGAGGGGGTGGTAGCGGTCGTGGTCGACGCCGTGGGGGATGAGGTAGGGATCCCGCTCGGGCGCTAGCACGGTCCGGATGCGCTCGGCGGCGGAGGCGCTTGCCGTGATCATGGCGTCGGCCTTGGAGGCGGCGGTGCGGATGGCCCGGCGGAAGAACAGGACCTTGGCCCGCTCGTGCCACTCGGGATGGTCGAAGAACGTCATGTCGTGCACCGACACGACCTTGGGCATGGTGGCCCGCACCGGCATCGTGTAGTGGGGCCCGTGGTGGACGCCCGCCTCCAGCTGGTCGAGGAGGCGGGGCAGCTCGAACTGCTCCCATGCCAGGCGGACGGGACGGGCGGGCGGGGCCCGGTCGATCACGGTGACGGCACCCGCCTCCTGCCAGCGCTCGGCGTCGCCCCGGCGGCAGAGGACGAACAGGTCGACATCGCTGGCCCGGCTCAGCCGCGACGCCAGTTCCAGCACGTAGCGCCCCGCACCCGTCGGGTGGTCGGGGACGGCGGTGGCGTCGAGGCTGACGCGCAGCTCACTCATCGTTGTGCGTTCGGGCCACGCAGGCCTCGTTTCGACGCTCCCGCCAGCGCGTCCCACAGCTCGGCGTGGCGGGCAGCCGTGGCGGCCCACGTGAGCTGGGCGGCACGGGCCCGTCCGCGGGCGGCCAGGTCGTCCCGCAGCGGGCCGTCGGTGGCCACCCGCAACAGGGCGGCGCCTATCGCCTCGACGTCGAGGGGGTCGACTTCATAGGCCGCGCCGCCCAGGCTGGGCTGGGGGCTGGCCACCACGGGCGTGCCCACCACCATGGGCTCCACCGCCGGGAGGCCGAAGCCCTCCCACAGGGGGACGGACGCGACCAGCCGGGCTCCGGCGTACAGTCCGGCCAGGACGCCCCCGTCGGCCACATGTCCCGCCAGCACCACCTCCCCCTGCGGCTGCAGGGCGTCGCCCCAGCCCTCCGGTCCGACCACCAGCAGGGGCCAGGGCTCGGGGAGGCGGCCCCGCACCGCGCCGTAGGCGGCCATCAGCCGTGGCAGGTTCTTGCGGGGCTCCAGGGTCGACACGGTCAACAGGTAGTCCCCTTCGACGCCCACGCCGGCCCGGAAGGCGGCCGCGCCGGCCAGGTCGGCTGGCGGCAGGTGGTCGCACCCCTCGTCCACCACCTCCACTCGGGCCGCGGCGGCGCCCGCCGCCAGCAGGTCGTCGGCCGTCTGGCGGGACGGTGCCACCACCAGGGCGGCCCGGTCCAAGGCCCGGCCCAGGGCCGCCTCGTGCCACCGCCGGCCCCGGGGCGGGAACGTCTCGGGCACCCGCCGCCAGGCCAGGTCGTGGACGGTCACAGCCAGGGGCGCTTCGCCCCCAGGCGGGACGGCCAGCGATGAGGCGTGGACCACGTCGTAACCGGACGGGGCAGCGCCCCGGCCCCGGCCCCAGGCCCACACCAGGGCCTTGCTGGGCAGGGGCGAGGTCACGACGGGCACGCCCAGGGCGGCCACCGAATCGGGCGCGCCACCCGCAGCCCGGCTGGCCCACAGGGTCACGTCGGCGCCGTTCCGGTGCAGTCCCTGCACCAGGCCCCGCACGTAGGTGCCGATCCCTCCGGGCACGCGCTGGCGCAACTGTTCGGCGACCAGGAGGGAACGCACGGGACTCGGTCTCAACCGGCCGCTGCCGCCGCCGCTCGGCGGTAGAGGTCGACCATGCCGTTGGCCGACCGTTCCCAGGAGTAGCGGGCCACCTGGGCCCGCCCCGCCTCGATCATCCTGGTGCGCAGGCCGTTGCCGTCCAGGGTGGCGGCCAGGGCGTCGGCCAAGGCGGCGTCGTCCCCCACCGGCACCAGGAGGGCGGCGTCGCCCAGCACCTCGGGCAGCGACCCCGCCTCGGTGGCCACGACGGGCACGCCCGCCGACATGGCCTCCAGGGGCGGCAGCCCGAAGCCCTCGTAACGGGACGGGAAGGCCAGCACGGTGGCGCCCCGCAGCAGGGCGGCGCGGTGGGCGTCGGTCACGTACCCCAGCCTTGACACCCGGCCCCGGTGGCGCATGGAGGCCACCGCGGCGTCGAGCCGGCCCGACCCCCACGCCTCCTGGCCGGCGATGACGAGGCGGACGTCGGGGTGGGCGTCGGCCATGCGGTCGAAGGCCCGGACCAGCGAAAGGTGGTCCTTGCGGGGCTCGACGGTGCTCAGCGACAGCACGTAGCGCTCGGTGCCGGCGATGCGCCGCCCGTCCTCGGGGTCGGCCTCGGGCACGGGCGGGATGGCCTCGGGAACCACGACGACCCGCTCCGGATTGGCTCCCAGATGGTTGATCACCTCGTCGGCCACGAACTGCGACACGGTGTGGGCCCACGCCCCCCGGGCCAGCGACAGCCGGAGCAGGCGGGGGTAGTACAGGGGGTCGCCCGAGCACATCTCCGGGAACCGTTCGGCGGTCAGGTCGTGGATCGTGGTGATGGCCGCCGCCCGCCGGGTGGGCGGCACCACGAAGTTGGTGCCGTGGACGACGTCCACCTCGCCCGTCCACCACTCGGCCGGGGGCCCGTCCCACCGCAGCCACAGGGTGCGCAGGGGCTGGGGGGGCATCGACCGGCGGATGTGGCGCACGCCGGGGGGCAGGGCCGCGGCCAGGGACCGCCAGGCCCGCCAGCTCAGGGCGTAGCCGCCGACGGCCACGTCGGGACGCCGCCCGAGGGCCATGAGCAGGCCGTGGGCGAACGCGCCGACGCCCGTCCGGGGGCCGACGAGAGGTGTGGCGTCGACCGCGACCCGCACTCTGGACGCGAACTCGCGATCGATGCGGTGAACGCCTTCCGCCATCCCCTCAGCTAGCTCCTTTCCAGTGACCCGGCTCCCGCGTGCCGGGGAGTGCGGCGTTACGAGCTGTCCCGAGTATCGCCGCCAGGCTCGTCCTGGGGCGACCGTCGGGCCTTCCGGCGGCCGGGAAGGGCCCGCCAGCGCCCCTCCTCGCCCCGCTTGGAGTCGGGTTCGGCCGGGATGTCCACTGCCGTCGCTACCGCCGGCTCAACCGGGGCCGGGAGCGGCTCGGGCGCCGGTTCGGCCACCGCCGTGAGCCGGTCGACGATGGCGTCGCGGTGCTCGGCCAGGACCTTGGTCAGCCGGTCGAGGTCACGCAGCAGGAGCCGGCCCAGGTCGCTGACCGCCCGCCGCAGCTCGTCGCCGGCGGTGTGCAGCTCCTCGGTGACGGTTTCCCGCATGGTGTGCTCCAGCGAGTCCAGCCTGGCTTCGATGGCGGCCAGCCGCTGCTCCACGGAGTGGGGCCCGGGCCCGGAGGCAGCCGCCGGCGAAGGCAACCCGCCGTCGTCGGCAGGAACGCGGGTGTCCATCGGGCCGCCAGCGTATCGGGAGGCTGGTGTGAGAGCCCTCTCCCGGCGGCCGACCGTCCAGTTGGAGGCTGTCGTACGAATGCAAAGGAGCTGGTCAGAGTCAGGTCGGCCGCCTCGGCGCGAAGCGCCGATCGCGAATGACACCAGCCTCCTGGGGCCGCTCCGGAGGGGCCGCTAACCTCGACAAGCCCGAGGGAGCGGGGTTGCGACTGTTGATACGAGCTTGAACACCCGGCCGCCGCGTGTGGCCGCCCTCGCCGGCGGGGTCGGTGCCGCACGCCTGCTCCGCGGCCTGGTCGAGGTCGTGCCTCCCGAGGACGTGGTCGCCGTCGTCAACACCGGCGACGACGTCGTCCTCCACGGCCTCCACGTGAGCCCCGACCTCGACACCGTCACCTACACGCTGGCCGGCGCCGTGCCGCCCGAGCAGGGCTGGGGCCTGGCCGGCGAGTCGTGGACGGCGATGGCCGCCCTGGCGCGCTACCCGGGCGCCCCCACGTGGTTCCGGCTGGGCGACCGGGATCTGGCCACCCACCTGTTCCGGACGGGCCGCCTGGCCGAGGGCGCCACCCTCTCGGCGGTGACGGCCGAGGTGGCGGCGGCCTGGGGCGTGCGGGCCACCCTGCTGCCAATGAGCGACGAGCGCGTCGAGACCCGGATGGACGTGGACGGCGAGGGCGAGATCGGCTTCCAGGAGTACTTCGTGGCGCGCCGCCACGCGGTGGCCGTGACCGGCATACGGTTCGCGGGTGTGGACGGGGCCAAGCCCGCCCCCGGCGTCCTCGACGCCATCGCCGCCGCCGGCACGGTCGTCATCTGCCCGTCCAACCCCCTCGTCTCCATCGCCCCGATCCTGGCCGTGCCGGGCATCCGCGAGGTCGTGGCCGCCCGGCGGGACGCAACCGTGGCCGTCTCGCCCATCGTGGCCGGGGCCGCCCTCAAGGGCCCCGCCGCCCGGTTGCTGGCCGAGTTGGGCCACCAGGTGTCGGTGGTGGGCGTGGCCCGCCTCTACGCCGACGTCGCCGCCACCCTGGTCGTCGACGAGGCCGACGCAGGCCTGACCGCAGGGGTCGAGGCCGCCGGCATGCGGTGCGTGGTCGCCCCCGCGGTCATGCATGGGGTGCCCGAAGCGGCCGCCCTGGCCCGGGTCGCGCTCGGGTGACCGAACTGCGCATCTGCGGTGTCATCGGGCTCCCCGAGGTCCAGCCCGGCGACCGCCTGGCCGAGCTGATCGCGGCCCGGGCCGACCTCCAGGACGGCGACGTGCTCGTCGTCACCCAGAAGGTCGTCTCCAAGGCCGAGGGGCGGCTCGTGGAGTGCAGCCACGACGACGAGGCGGCCCGCATGGCCCTGATCGAGAGCGAGTCGGTGCGCGTCCTGCGCCGGTCGAACGGGCGGACCATCACCGAGACCCACCACGGGTTCGTGTGCGCAGGTGCGGGCATCGACTTCTCGAACGTCCCCGGCGGCCAGGCCGCCCTCCTGCCCCTGGACCCGGACCGTTCGGCCCGGCGCATCCGTGACGGCCTGGTGGCCCTGACCGGCAAGCGGGTCGCCGTCATCGTGTCGGACACGTTCGGGCGGCCGTGGCGGCGGGGCCTGGCCGATGTGGCCCTGGGGTGCGCCGGGATCGGCGCCGTCCTCGACCTCCGGGGCACGACCGACGAGCAGGGACGGGTGCTCAACGTCACCCAGGTGGCCGTCGTCGACGAGCTGGCGTCGGCCGCCGAACTGGTCATGGGCAAGGCCGCGGGCGTGGCCGCCGCCGTCGTCCGGGGCGTCGACCCCGACTGGCTGCGGGAGTCGTCGGTGCGGGCCGAGGTCGTCCGCCGCCCCCAAGAGGACCTGTTCCGGTGACGACGACGCCGCAGCAGGCCCCCCCGACGCCATCGCCCGAGACCACCGGCGAGGACCGGCCCGGTTGGTACCGGCGCAACCGCCGCACGCTGGCCACCGGGGCCGGCCTGACCGCCCTGTTCATCCTCGTGTCGATCGTGATGACGTTCCCCCAGCCCTACCTGTGGCGGGCGGGCACGCCGGGGGACTTCGGAGACCAGTTCCTCATCCAGTGGCTGCTCAAGTGGGACTTCCACGGGCTGGTCGACGGGACCGACTCGATCCTCCACCCCAACATCTTCTGGCCCCACCGGCGGGTCCTGCTCTACAGCGACACCGAGCTGGCCATCGCCCCCATCGCCGGCGTGGTGACGGCGCTGGCGGGCTGGACCGTCGGCTACAACCTGCTCTACCTGTCGGGCTGGGTCATCTCGCTGGCCTCGGCCTACGTCCTGGCCCGCTGGCTGGGTGCGAGCCGGCCCGCGTCGGTCCTCACCGGCCTCATCTTCTCGTTCGCGGCGGTGCGGCTGGGCCACTACCTGCACTTCCAGCTCCAGTTCGCCTACCTCGTGCCGCTCACGCTGTGGCTGCTGCTGAAGTTCTTCGAGGAGAAGAAGTGGTGGCAGCCGGTGGCCATCGGGCTGGCGTGTGCGGCCGCCTTCCTCAACGCCGGGTACATCGCCGTCGTCCTGTACCCGGCCCTGGCCATCGTGGCCGGAGGCTGGCTGCTCCTGGAACGGTTCCGCGTGGGGTGGAAGGTGTGGGCCGGGTTCGCCGTCATCGCCGTGATCGGCGCCGTGCTGTGTTACCCGATCGTGCGTCAGTACGCGGCCCTGGGCACGTTCCTGCGCCGGCCCTACGACTGGAGCGCGGTCGTCATCCCCAAGAGCTTCGTCTCGCCCCCCGAGCGCAGCTGGCTGTACGGCTGGCTGGAGGACCTGACCAAGTCGACGTTCGAGAACCGCCTCTTCCCGGGCTTCCTCCCCATGGCCCTGGGCGTGGTGGGCGCCGTCGCCCTGTGGAAGACCAGGATGGGGCGGCGGCGGCCCGCGCCCGCAGCGGCAGCCGTCGAACCGGCGACGACACTGCCGGCCGGCGACCTGGCCACCGTGCGGCTCAGGCGCCGGGGGCTCTTCCTCATCCTCATCGCCAGCACGGTGCCGCTCATCCTCAGCTTCGGCAGCTACCAGATCGTGTTCGGCCGCTCCGTCCCGCTGCCGTTCAAGCTGGTGCAGAACCTGCCCGGGTTCGGCGCCATCCGGGCGTGGGGGCGGTTCACCGTCGTCCCCCTCCTCAGCCTCGGCCTGGTCGTGGCCTTCGCCTTCGACTGGCTGGTCCGCAGCCGCTCGGCCGTGACCCGGGTCGCCGTCGCCACCGTCCTCGGCGCGGTCATGCTGGCCGAGTACCGGTCGCACATCTTCATGTCGCCCCGCATCGACCTGCACGAATACACGGCCGTCAACAAGGCCCTGGCCGACCTGCCCCGCGGGCCCGTGGTCGAGCTGCCCATGGCCGACAACCACCAGCCCACCTGGGCCTACATCGAGGCGCCCCGCATGCTGCTGTCCACCATCGACTGGCAGCCGCGGGTCAACGGCTACTCGGGGTACTCGCCGCCCGACTACGAGACGTCGGTCCGCCTGTTCAACACGCTCGACGACGGCCCGCCCGCGTCGGAGGAGACGCTCGCCCGCCTCGACAAGTTCGGCATCCAGTACCTGATCATCCGCTCCGCCCCCCTCGACCGGGACCAGTCCCTGAAGGACCGGTCGTTCGTGGACGACGAGACGGCGGCCAGGATGATCGCCGCCCTGCCGCCGGAACGGGTCGAGAGCGTCGCCAAGCACGGGTCGGCCTGGCTGGTGCAGCTCCATCCCGGCCCCAACGCCGGGTCGTCTACTTCCAGGCCCTGACGACCAGCCGGTAGCGGTGCAGGGCGTCCCGCCGGGTCGGCCGGTTGGCGGGCTCGGCCGGGCTGTCCACCTGGGCGAAGCCGGCGGACCGGCACAAGGCCATCGTGGCGTGGCGGGTGGCCGCCCACCACACGGTGGGGTCGCCGTTCAGCTCGTTGGTCTCGAAGAACTCGGCGAAGCCGTGGTGCTCGAAGCCGGGGACGGCCACCGCCTCGGTCTCCACCACCAACAGGTCGCGGGCCAGGCGCGCCACCCGTTCCAGGGCCAGCAGCGGGTTGCGCATGCGGTCGAGGACGCCCAGGAACAGCACAACGTCGAACGTGCCCAGGCGCTCCAGGTCCATCCGCAGGTAGTCGCCGACCACGCTCTCGACCCGGCTGTCGCGCGCCCGGTGGGCGGTGTCGAAGCCGGCCTTGCCGGGCAGCTCCTCGGGACGCCAGATGCCGGGGTGGGCGTGGTATTGGACGGGAACCGTGCCCGCGGCTCGGCACTCGTCGTCGTACGCCTCCTTGCGGGCCAGGTCGAGCGACCAGGCGTAGTGGTCGAGGGCCACGACCCTCGCCGCGCCCGCCTCCTCGGCCCGGAAGGAGAAGTACCCGTCCCACGCCCCCACGTCGATGACGGACTTGTCCCGCAGGTCGGGCAGCCCCAGCGACTCCCACTCGGCGGCCAGGTCGTCGGCCGAGCGCTGCCCGTCGCTCACCACGCCGTCGCCCAGCTCGATCGAGTGCCACCAGAAGGGCACCGAATCGACCGCCTTGCTCAGCTTCCGGAACTTGCGTCCCGCAGCCACTCTCAGCCTCCTTTGCCGGCCCGGTCGCGGAACCACCGCAGGACCTGGCTTGACCCTTCCTCGATCGTCGTCCAAGGCTTCCACCCCAGGTGGACGGCCGCTCGACCCGGGTCGAGCGACGATCGCCGCAGCTCACCCGTCCTCTCCGGCGCGTACTGAGGTGGGGCGTCGACGCCGGCGGCGCCGGCCATCACCGAGTACAGCGTGTTCACCGACGTCTCGGAGCCGGTGCCGATGTTGATGACGAGGCCGTCGCCCCGGGAGCCGGCCCGGGAGAAAGCGTCGACCACGTCGTCCACGTAGATGAAGTCGCGGGTCTGCTCGCCGTCGCCGAAGATCGTGCACGGCTGGCCGTCGAGCAGCAGGCCGGCGAAGATCGCCACCACGCCGGCCTCGCCGTGGGGGTCCTGGCGCGGGCCGTAGATGTTGCCGAGGGCGAGGCTCGTGCACTCCAGGCCGTGCAGCTCCCGGTAGGCGGTGAGGTAGTCCATGGCCGCCTTCTTGGAGACGCCGTAGGGGGAGAGGGGCCGCTGGGCCGCCGACTCCTTGATGGGCAGCTTGCCGGTCTCGCCGTAGAGCGTGCCGCCGCTGGCGGCGAGGACGACCTTGCGGCTGCCGGCCTGGCGGGCTCCTTCGAGGACGTTGATCGTCCCGATGATGTTGACCTCGGCGTCGAACGCGGGGCGGGCCACCGACACCCGCACGTCGGCCTGGGCCGCCAGATGGAAGACGACCTCGGGACGGCGGTGGGCGATCAGGTCGACGACACCGTCGGAGCGAACGTCGAGGCGGTGGAAGGAGTACTCGTGGGCGGGGTCGGAGCGGGCGTCGTGGAGGTGCGCCAGCGAACCGCTGGACAGGTCGTCGACCACGTCCACGGAGTGGCCCTCGGCCAGCAGGCGGTCGACCAGGGTCGAGCCGATGAAGCCGGCGCCACCCGTGACGAGCGCTCTCATCGGGCCATCATCCCGCCATCATCCCGCCGCAGGGACCCGGGCGCCGTCGAGCTCGGCCTTGGGCTCGATCTCCACGCCGCTGCCGACTACGGTGAGGCCCGAGAGGCGCGCGCCCTCGCCGATGACCGCCTCGGGGCCGACGATGGAGCCCTCGACGACCGCCCCGGCTTGCACCGACGCCCCCTCCATCAGCACCGAGTTGCGGACCTCGGCCCCCTCCGCCAGCCGGGCCCCCGCCCCGATGACCGACCGCTCGACGTGGGCGCCGGCGTGCACGAAGGCGGCCGCGCCGACCAGGGCCGGCCCCTCGACGTGGCCGTTGATGACCGAATCACCCAGCAGCCACACGCCCCGGTTGTCGTCGCTGCCCCCGCGCAGCCGGGCGCCGGGGGCGGGAGGGGGCGGGCGCCGCCCGTCGAGGAAGTCGAGCTGGGCCCGCAGGTAGAGGGCGGGGGTGTCGGTCCCCGTCCAGTAGCTGTTGGACAGCAGGGCGTACAGGGACCCGTCCGCCGCCATCTGGGGGAACACCTCCCGCTCGATCGACACCGCCCCACCGGCCGGGATGCGGTCGAGGACCGACGGCTCGAACACGTAGGTGCCGGCGTTGATGTCGCCGCCTCCCACGTAGCCGGGCTGGCCCGGCTGGGGCTTCTCGACGAAGGCCAGCACCCGCCCGTTCCTGTCGGTCGACACCAGCCCGAAGGCGGAGGCGTCGTCGACCCGGTGCAGGTCGACCGTGCCCTCGGCCGACCGGCGGCGGTGGAAGTCGATCAGGGCGGTGACGTCGAGGTCGGTCAGGTTGTCGCCGTTGAGGGCGACGAACGTCTCGTCGATCCCCGCCGCCGCCGCCGCGAACCGGATTGCACCGCCCGTCCCGAGGGGCTCGGTCTCGACCACGCAGCGGACTGTCATGTCGCCCAGGCGCTGCTCGGGGAAGAGAGCCAGGAAGGCGTCGGGGCGGTAGCCGAGCGACAGGACCGCCTCGGTCACGCCGTGACGGGCCAGCTTGGCCAGAACGCGCTCGATCATCGGCACCTCGACGACCGGGAGCATCTGTTTGGGAACGGTCAGGGTGAGGGGGCGCAGGCGCGTGCCTTCGCCACCCACCAGGACGACCGCTCTCACGGGTCGGTGGTCGTAGGCGGCGCCGTGGAGGTCGTGGTGGTGTCGGGGACCGACGTGGTGGTGGCGCCTGGGACGTCGCTCAGGTTGTCGAGCTGCGGCTCGGACGGCGGCCTGCGCACCTCGGTGCCGTCGGGCACCAGGGCGATGGTGATGAGCTGGTTGTCAGCGAACCGGATGTCGCCCGGGTCCCCGGTCACGATGCGCCCCTGGTCGTCGGCGGCACGGGAGTCCCACACCTTGGTGACGACCTTGGCGTCGCGGTCGCCGCACTTGGCGCCGTTCTTGTGGGTCTCGGGGTCGTTGGGCAGCTTGAACTCGGTAGCGCTGGCGTCGATCCCCATCGTGTCGAAGTAGACCTGGAGGGTCGCCCGCCGGCCTGCGGCCTGCGAGCTGAAGGGGTGGATGTGGACAACCCCGTCGCCGTGGGTGTGGATGCCCAGCGGGTCCTGCCCGTTGTCGGGGATGCTCCCGGCGAAGGTGCCGCAGATGTCGAAGCCGAGGGCCGCGTGCCAGTGGTGCACGCCGATCCGGGGCGCCGTGTTGTCGGGCTGGCGGTTGGCCCGGGACATGACGATCAGGCCCGTCCCCAGCACCACGACGGTCGTCATCAGCGCCGGGAAGAACCACGAGCCCTGCCCGCGCTTGGTGCGGCCGCCGCCGGTGCGGGCGACCCGTGCGACCTTCCTGGTGGTTGTCTTGGCCATGGCCGGTCCAACCTACCGGACCGGCCGGGCCACCCGTTCAGCGCTTCTAGAAGGCTGGTGCCTTGCGCCAGCGGATCGACAAATTGTTGTCGATGGCAAACGCCTCCGACCGAGCGAGCGCCAGCCAGCCGGGCGGGGATGGGGGAGCACGGCGAAGCCGGGCGTCGGGGGCGCAGCCCCCTACGCAGCCCCCCCGAGGCAATTAGATCTACTAGGCGAGGGTGGGCGTGACCACGAAGGCGGGACCGGGGTTGCCGTAGACACAGTCGCCCTGACCGGTGACGATCGTGAACGTGAACCGCTGGCCGGCCAGGAAC
>JBOGID010000043.1:0-12689 GCA_050742295.1 Acidimicrobiales bacterium
CAGCCGAATCTCCAACGGGGCGGTCGGCCGCCGAGAGAGGGCTTTGATACGGGGTTGAGCGGCGCGAGGCCGCGGCCTGAGCCCCCCGAAGGCCGCAGGCCCGCGCCGCTCCCCGTACGTGGTAGGAACGAGCGGACATGGAATACCGCAAACTCGGCAACAGCGACCTGGTCATATCCGTCATCAGCTTCGGCACGTGGCTGACCTACGGGGGGCGGATCGACCTCGACGCCGCCACTGGCGCCGTCAACCACGCCTTCGACCTCGGCATCAACTTCTTCGATACGGCCAACGTCTACGGGCGGGGCGACTCCGAGCGGTTCCTGGGCGGCGTCCTGGCCGGGCACCCGCGGGACTCCTATTTCCTCGCCACCAAGCTCTTCTGGCCCGTGACGGACACCGACCGCGGCCTGTCCAGGGAGCAGCTGCTCAAGCAGTCTGAGGCTTCGTTGAAGCGGCTCGGCGTCGACTATGTCGATCTCTACCAGGCCCACCGCTACGACGAGGACACGCCCCTCGAGGAGACCATGGAAGGCTTCACCGAGGTGGTGCGGCTGGGACGGGCCCGCTATATCGGGTTCAGCGAGTGGACCCCGGAGCAGATCGAAGCGGCGCTGCGCCTGGCGGACACGGCGGGGGTCGAGCGGTTCGTATCGAGCCAGCCCGAGTACTCGATGCTGTGGCGCAAGGCCGAGCAGGTCATCCCCGTATGCGAGGCCAACGGCGTCAGCCAGATCGTGTGGTCGCCGCTGGCCCAGGGGGCGCTGACCGGGAAATACCTGCCCGGCCAGCCCCCGCCCGAGGGGTCACGGGGCGCCGGTCGCGACAAGCGCATGATGGGGCGGTTCCGCGACGACGAGGTGCTCGAGGCGGTGCAGCGGCTGCGTCCCATCGCCGAGGGGCTCGGGCTGACGCTGGCCCAGCTGGCGCTGGCGTGGGTCCTCCAGCCCAACAACGTGGCGTCGGCCATCGTGGGCGCCAGCCGTCCCGAGCAGCTCGACGACAACGTCGGGGCGGCGGGCGTCATGTTCGACGACGAGACCATGAAGGCGATCGACCGGGCCTTGGGGCCCGACGTGGTCGGGCCCTAAGTTCCGCAGGACGCGCAGCTGAGCACCTGGGAGCAACGGCAGCAGGCGTTCGTGCGCCGCATCGGCCACCGGACGCCGTCCGAGCTGGAGACGGGGACGGTGGTGGTCGTGCCCTCGCTGTCCTTCGCCGAGAGCGAGCTGCGCAAGATCACGGGCGCCGTCCACTACGAGGAACGGCTGCTGTTCATGCTGCTGTTCCTCAGGCGGCCGGACCTGAGGTTGGTCTACGTGACGTCGCTGGCGGTGGACCCCGCGGTGGTGGACTACTACCTGCGGTACGTGCCTGAGGCGGCGGACGCCCGGCGCCGACTGTCGATGGTCGCGGTCGGGGACGGGGGCTCGTCGCCGCTGTCGGAGAAGCTGCTGCGGACGCCTGCTGTCTTGGAGGACGTGCGGGCCCTGGCCGGGGACCCCGACGACGCCTACCTCCTGCCGTTCAACGTGACGGTGGCGGAGAAGTCGCTGTCGGAGGTTCTGCGGCTGCCGTTGTACGGGTCGCCGCCCCACCTGTTCTGGCTGGGATCGAAGACAGGGTCTCGGCGCACGGCCCGCCAGGCCGGCGTCTCGGTGCTGGAGGGCTGGGAGGACCTGTGGTCGCTCGTCGACATCGAGCACGCCATCGAGCTGATCCGGGACCGTTCGCCCCACGCCGACGCCGTCGTCATCAAGCTGAACAACGGGTTCTCGGGGCAGGGCAATGCCATCGTGGAGCTGTCCGGCCGCACGTCGCCGTTGCCGTCGTCGGACACCACGTTCTGCGCCTCGGAGGAGAGGTGGCCGTCCTACGAGGCCAAGATCGGGGCCGAGGGGGCCATCGTCGAGGAACTGGTGCGCGACGAGCCCATGGTGTCGCCCTCGGTTCAGCTACGCATCGCCCCCGGCGGCGCCGTCGAGGTGGTCTCCACCCACGACCAGATCCTGGGCGGGCCCGAGGGCCAGGTGTACCTGGGGTGCCGGTTCCCGGCCGATCCCGACTACCGGCTGGAGATCCAGGAACGGGCCGTGCGGGTGGCCCGGGTGCTCGCCGGCAAGGGGGTGATGGGATCGTTCGGGATCGACTTCCTTGTGGCCCACGGACCGGGCGGCAACCACGTGTACCTGTCCGAGATCAACCTGCGCATGGGCGGGACGACCCATCCCTTCTGGATGGCCCGGCTGGCGACTGGCGGGGCTTATGACACGGAGGTCGGCGAACTGGTGGCGCCCGACGGGCGGCCCCGCCGCTACGTCGCCACCGACAACATCAAGGAGCCGTCGCTGATCGGGTCCACGCCGGCCGACGTCATCGCCGCCGTGGACGCCGCGGGGCTGGCCTTCGACGCCTCGACGGGGTGCGGTGTGGCGCTGCATCTGCTCGGCGCATTGGAGCGCTTCGGGAAGATGGGCGCCACCTGCATCGCCGAGACCCTCGACGAGGCCGAGGCCCTCTACCAGAAGCTGCTCGGCGTGCTGGTGGCCGGCTGAGGCTCCGTCGGGCTGCGTCTGCGGCTGCGGTGGCCGCGTGCTGACCGGTCAGGCGGTCTCGGACAGGGGCTCGACGGCGTGGCCGGCCGCCCGCCATGCGTCGAGGCCGCCCTCGAGGACGGACACGTCGAACCCCCGGGCCTGGAGCAGGAGCGCCGCACGGACGCTCGTGGCCTCGTGCGGTCAGTTGCAGTAGAGCACGATCGGGTGGTGGGGCGCGTTGGTGGCCCGCCACTCGGTGGCCCGCGCCACCACGTCGTCGGGCACGACCCGGACGGCGCCCGGCACCTGGAACCGGTCGCGGGCGTGGCCTGACCGCGACCGCACGTCGATGACGACGGGCCGGTCGTCGGCCGGGGTGGGCGGTGCCAGCCGGTCGGCCAGGTGGCCGGCCGAGATGCGGGGCACCTCGTGCTCGTCGCCGACGAACAGGCCGCTGGCGGTCGACACCCGTTCCTCGGCCAGCGTGTCGGTGGCGACCCTGCGGGCGTAGGACGAGGTCAGGGGCGTAGCCGACACGCCGTGCAGCACGACCGACACGATCACGACCACGCCGATGATGGCGAAAAGCCGTTCGCCGTCGGCCACCCCGTGGTCGAACACGAGCAGGCCGAACAGCAGCGAGTTGAGCCCGCGCGGCCCGAACCAGGCGATGAACCGCCGTGCCTCACGGCTGAGGCCGGCCCGCTCGATGCGAAGGACGATCGTAATGGCGAGGGGCCGCACGACCACGATGGCCACACCGGCCAGGGCGAGAGCCGCCCCCACACGGACCTCGTCGAACAGGCCCACGAGGGTGGCGCCGAACAGCACGAAGGCCGCCAGCATGGCCATCTCCGCCACCACCTGACCGAACTCCATGAAGCAGTCGCACAGCCGGCGGTTGAGCAGGGTGACGGCGGCACCGGCGGCAAAGGCGGCGAGAAACCCGTCCCCGCCCACGGCGTGGCCGGCCGCGAAGGCGCCGAGCACGAGGCCGATCCCGTACAGGGCCTGGTACTCGCGCCGGACGGAGTAGCGCTCGTCGGCTTTGTCGATCAGCCACGAGCCGGCGGCGCCCACCGCTGCGCCGGCCGCCGGTCCCAGGACCAGCAGCTGCAGGGCGAACATCGCCCATTCGGCGGCGCTACCCGCCTCCTCGGTGGCGACGGCGACGAGGACCAGGATGGTCGGGAGGACAACCAGGTCGTTGGTGCCCGCCTCCACGCTCAGGGCCCGCCGCACCGAGCGGGGGATGCGCCGGTCGCGCAGGACGTCCCGGAGCACGACCGGGTCGGTCGAGGCGAGCACGGCGCCGATGAGGAGGGCCGGCACCAGTTCGAGGCCCAGCAGCCACGAGGCGGCGCCCGCCACCCCGAGGACGGTGAGTAGCGTGCCCGGGCCGAGGGCGAGGGCGGGGACCAGCCAATCCCCCCGCACCTCGTCGACTTCGAGGGTCACGGCGTCGAGGAACAGGACGAGGGCCAGCGTGAACGTGGCCATGACTTCGAGGACGTCCGACTCGGGGGTGAGCGTGAGCAGGTCGAGGGGGCCGCCGAGGAGCAGGCCGAGGCCGAGGAACAGCATCGGGAACGACAGCGGGGCGCGTTCCACGATGCCGGCGGCCAGCGCCGCGCCCGTCAGGACCAAGGCGACAAGGGCGAACCCGTCCACGGCGTCCATGAGACGCCACGATTCCTAGCCGCGACCGGGAGCTCGCGGCTCACGCCGGCGCGCGGCGCCCGGCGCTACCGGTCTTGGAGCACGGAGAGGACGTTGCCGGCGGGGTCGGTGAACCAGGCGATGAGCGGCCCCGGCTGGTTGCGGGCGATCCCCTTGTCGTCCTGGTCGAAGCCGTCGTACCGCTGCATCTGCACGCCCCGGCGGGCCAGTTCGTCGACGGCCGCGTCGATGTCGTCGACCGGGAAGTTCAAGATGGTGTACGAGGCCGGCGTGTGGTCGGGCTTCGGGTACACGAGCGTGGGACGTTCGCCGCCACCCAGGTGGAGCGTCACCAGGCCGTACTCCTCGGTCACCTCGATCCCCAGCGTCTCGCCGTAGAACGTCTTGGCCGCGCCGATGTCGTCAACCGCGAAGCCGCTGAACGCCTTGGTCGTGCCGAACATTCGCATCGCCTCCTCAGTTGGTTCAGACGAGGCGGCAGCCGGAAACTCACCGCCGCGGGCGGCAGCTTGGGCGTCCGGCGTCAAGCGAGCGTCAAGGGGCGTGGACCCACGAGGCGGAGGATGGAGGGTGCCGCCGGCCCGAGGCGGGCGGCCGTTCGCCCCAGATGGCGTCGATCAGGCTGTCGACAGAGACGACCTGGCCCGACGCCACCAGCAGCGGGCCAGGACGGCGCGCGGCTGGGCGCCACCGACATCGACCGGCTCAGCGTCCTCCCCGACGACCTCCAGGCTTCCGAGGAGCCCGAATCGCATCGGTCGAGGAGTCTGGCACGGGGTCGGCGAGTACCCAGCCCAGCCAGGGGGTGCCGACGACCAGGGGCAAGGCGGCCAGCATGCTCCACCAGTGGGACGGGACCTCGGTGATCCCCTCCTCCAGGTGGGGGACGGCCCAGAGCAGACCGGCCACGCCGGCGGCGACGAGCAGCGCCGGCACGACCCGGTGGCGACGCAGGCCGCCGGCCCGCAGGGGGAGGGCAGGGCAACGTCGAGGCGGTCGCGCGCCGGCCGGCGGCTCGCCGCCAGCAGGTCGAGGACCTCGTCGCCGTACCGTTCCCGCCACGCCCGCGGGTACAGGCGCAGCAGCCACTTCATGACACGGCGTTCAGGCCACGCAGGCCGGCGAACCTCGATTCGAGCCGGCGCCGAGCCGTCTCGGTCACGGCCTCCAGGGCTGCCAGGTGACGGCGCACCTCGGCCAGGCCCGCGTCGGTGAGGGCGTAGGGCTTGCGCCGCCCCTCGCCGGCCAGCGACTCGATCAGCCCCGTGCGCTCCAGGCGGCTGATGGCGCCGTAGAGGGTGCCGGGCCCGGGCCGGTCCCCGGTGGTGGACTCGATGTCGTCGCTGATGGCGTAGCCGTGGCGGGGCCCCTCCAGCAGGCTGATCAGCACGAGGAGCCCGGGGTCGTTCATACTACGTCCGACGATACTACGCCAGACGTACTAACGCAAGGACTGGCCAGACGTACTAACGCAAGGACTGGAGAGTGGCGTCGTACTCGCTGTGGTACTGGAGGGCGCCGTCGGGCGTGGCCGCATTGGCCACGAACCGCTCCTTGACCCACAGCCGGTTGGCGGGGGCGAGCCACACGGTGATGTCGACCTGGCCGCCGATCTGGCCGCCCAACGCCGTCACCAGTTGCACGACGAGGGTGTCGACGCCCTGGCCGCCGACGGTCACCCGTTCGGCGCGGCGGACGTCGAGGACGAGGTGGGCCGTCCCTTGGCCTGTCGACGTGGGGATGTCCATCTCCCGGTGGTAGCCGGGGGCGGCGTCCTTGGGCAGGAACAGGACGGGCGAAGGCGGGCGCAGTTCGGCGGCCTGGGTCACGACCAGCACCGTGGCCGTGAGCTTGAGGCTGACCAGGTACACGCCGTCGCTGCGGTAGTCGAACGTCGACTCGAACAGGGGCCCGCCCCCGGCCGCATCCCGCAGGTTGCGGGTCGAGTGCTGGGTCGAGCCCGCCGGGGGGTCGACGACCAGCGTCGTGACGGCCGGGAACGTCGACACCAGGGCGCCGACCCGGGACGACCCTGTGGTGTCGTACCGGTACGTGCCGGGCGTGGCGGGTGTGAGGGCGGCGCGGCTCGGCGCCACCGTCGTCGCGCCACCGCCGGACTGTGCCGCAGTCGCCGCCGTGGAGCCGGCGGCGGGCCGGCCCGTCGTCGGGGGCAGCACCGACGGCAGCACGGCGGGCGGGGCCGTCGTTGTGGTGGCCGGTCCGGCCAGGGTAGGCGGCTCGCCACCGCCGGCCGTGCCCGCGGGGCCGCTGAGCGACGCGGTCTCGTCGCCGCCGCAGGCGGCCGACACGAGCACCAGCAGCATCAGGCGCGCGACGGCGAAGACCCGGGTACGCGTGAAGGTCAGCCCCCGACGACCTCGGCCGCGCCCAGGGCGCCGATGACCGAGGCGGCGATGCCCGGTCCGTCCAGCCCGTACTGGGCCAGGATGCGGGAGGCGTTGCCCTGCGGGATGTAGACGTCGGGCACGCCCAGGACCATCACCGGAACCGACACCGACGGCCCCAGCGCGTCGACGATGGCGGACCCGGCCCCGCCCACCCGCACCCCGTCCTCCACGGTGACGACCAGGGGATGGACGGCGGCGTCGGCCAACATGGCCTCGTCGAGGGGCTTGACCACCCGGACGTCCCAGACGGTGGCGCCCAGGCCCTGCTGGGCCAGTAGCCGGGCCGCCTCCTCGGCCGCCTCGACCATCTTGCCCACGGCGAGAATGCAGACGTCGCCGCCAGGCTGGACCCGGCGGGCCCGCAGGCCCGACCCGACCTGGTCGGCGGGCACCTGGGGCGCCGCACCCCTTGGGTAGCGGATGGCGACCGGGCCGCTGTCGATGAGGAGGGCCTGGTCGAGCATCGCGGCCAGTTCCTGGGCCGACGACGGGGCGAAGACGGTCATGCCCGGCACGTTGGTGAGGCCGGCGAGGTCGTACAGGCCGTGGTGGGACGGCCCGTCGTCGCCCGTCACCCCCGCCCGGTCGATGCAGAAGACGACGGGCAGCCGGTGCAGGCCGACGTCGAGGTTGACCTGGTCGATGGCCCGCATCAGGAACGTCGAGTAGATCGCCACCACGGGCCGCAGCCCGCCCATGGCCATGCCCGCCGCGGCCGTGACCGCATGCTGCTCGGCGATGCCGGCGTCGAGGAACCGGTCGGGCCAGCGGTCCTGGAACGGGATGAGCCCCGTCGGCCCACCCATGGCCGCGGTGATGGCCACGACTCGGGGGTCGCGCTCCCCCACCGCCACCATGGCGTCGGCGAAGGCCTGGGTGTAGCCGACCGGCACCCAGCGGGGCGGGCCCGTGGTCGGGTCGAAGACGGGGGCGTCGTGGAGGCACTTCTCGTCGTCGTCCTCGGCCGGCTGGTAGCCCCTCCCCTTGTGGGTGAGGGCGTGGAGGATGATCGGCCCGTCGTGCTCGGCGGCCTGTCCGAGCAGCCGCTCCATCTGGGCGATGTCGTGGCCGTCCACCGGTCCGACGTAGCGGACGCCCAAGGCCTCGAAGAACCCGTCCGGCTCCAGGACGACCTCGCGGAAGGCGGCCCGCATGCCCTTCATCCCCCGGTCCAGGTGCCTGCCGATGCCGGGGACCTCGCGCAGGGCCCGCTCCACCCGCTGGCGGCTCTTCACGTAGGCGGGGTTGAGGCGGAGGCGGGTCAGGCCCGCGGCCAGCCGCCCCACGGTCGGCGCATAGGAGCGGCCGTTGTCGTTGAGGACGATCAGCACCCGGCGCCCGCTGTGGCCCAGGTTGTTGAGGGCCTCGTAGGCCATGCCCCCCGTCATGGACCCGTCGCCGATCACGGCCACGACCCGCCGGTCCGGCTCGCCCTGGACGTGGAGCGCCGTGGCCAGGCCGTGGGCGTAGCTCAGGATGGTGGAGGCGTGGCTGTTCTCGACCCAGTCGTGCTCCGACTCCTTGCGGGACGGGTAGCCCGAAAGCCCGCCCGCCTGGCGCAGCGTGTCGAACCGCTCCCGCCGGCCGGTCACGATCTTGTGGACGTAGGCCTGGTGGCCCGTGTCCCACAGGACGATGTCGCGGGGCGAGTCGAAGACCCGGTGGATGGCCAGCGTCAGCTCGACGACTCCCAGGTTGGACCCGAGGTGCCCGCCCGTCACCGACACCGACTGCACGATGAACTCGCGGATCTCCCCGGCGAGCTGGTCGAGCTGGTCGTAGGTGAGCCGCCGGAGGTCGGCGGGGCCGTCAATGGAGTCGAGGAGCATCGGCGAGGTCGAACCTACCAATTTGAGCGAGTGTTCAGGAAGTCGCGGCGAAGGTGCCGTTACGGTTGCGGCCGGCTATGGACTTCGACCGTTTCCAGTACCTCATCCTCATGGGCCTGTGCCTGCTCATCACGCTGCCCCTGGAGCTCGTCTTCGGGGCCCGGGTTTGGCGCTCGCCCCGGCGGTTGGTGCGGGCCATGGCCGTGCCCGTGGCCATCTTCGTGGTGTGGGACGTGGCCGCCATCGCCTGGGACAACTGGGACTACAACCCGCGCTACGTGACCGGTTGGCGCCTGCCCGCGAACCTCCCGATCGAGGAACTGGTCTTCTTCCTGGTCATACCCATCTGCAGCCTCCTGACCTATGAGGCCGTGGGGCGGGTGCTGCGCCGGGAGGTGCGCTTGCCGGAGCGGCTGGGGCGGGGACGGTAGCGGGGGTGCGCACGTTCACGGTGTTGTCGGTGGTGTCGGTGGTGGCGGTGGTGGCCGCCGAGTTGTGGTGGTTCCGGACGGGGATCTTCCGCAAAGCCCAGTTCTGGGTCGCCTACGGGATCATCCTTTTCTTCGAGGTCCTGGTGGACGGGTGGCTCACGAAGCTGTCCGCTCCGATCGTGGTGTACGACCCCGACGAGTTCAGCGGATGGAGGTTCCCGTTTGACATCCCCGTCGAGGACTACCTGTTCGGGTTCTCCCTGATCGTGTTGACCATCATCCTGTGGGAGCGGGCCGGTCCGGGGGCGCGGCGGCGGCGTCCAGCCGGCTGAGCCGGCGGATGGAGTGGGCGAGCAGGTAGACGGCTGACCCGCCCACGATGACGGCGGAGGCCCACAGCGTGGCGGTGGCCAGGAACGGAAGGCCGCAGCCCACGGCCGCCAACACGATCCGGGTGGGACGCTCGCCGGGCGTGATGACCTGGGCCCCTGGGTCGGAGGCGAGCGTTGCCCTCGCCCGCACATATTCGAGGTACCAGCAGGCGGCGGTGGCGGCGACGGCGAGGGCGATGGTCGTGGTGTCAGGGCCGGCGACGAGAACCAGGGTCGCGGGGAAGGCGGCGTCGGCGATCCGGTCGAGCGCGGAGTCGAGGAGGAACCCCACCTTGGTGGTGCGCCCCGCTTGGACGGCGACGGCGCCGTCGAGGGCGTCGAGCAGCCCTGACACGGTGATGGCCAGGCAGGCGGCGGCGGGGCCCAGCCAGCCGCCGACGTAGGCGGCCGGGGGGACGGCTGCGAGCGCCGCAATCAGGGCGGCGACGGTGACGGCGTTGGGCGAGATCCCGGCCCTGGCGAGGGGGCGGGCCACGGCGGCGGCAGCTCGGAGCCACCCGCCCACAAACCCTTCCGGCGGCTCGGTCAGGTGGAGCTCGGCCCACTCCCTGACGTGCTCGTCACCGGTGCGGCCCACGGGCCCACAGTGTCACACGTGCCAACTAGCATGATCTCATGGTCGTGACCGCACGGCGGATGACCGCCGACGAGTTCCTCGCCCTTCCCCCTGAGCCGAACACCCAGCTCATAGACGGGAACGTCGTCGTGTCCGATCCGGCCCTCCGCCATCAGCGCATCGTCGCCTACCTGTACGGATCGTTCTTCGTATGGGCCCAGGCCAGCCCGGGGAAGGGTGAGCCCGGGCTCGGCTTCAACTACCAGATCGACGACCACAACGTGTTCATCCCCGACGTGTGGTTCTTCTCCGAGGCCCGGCGGCCCGTGGGCAACATCCCCTTCCTCGACGGGGTGCCCGACCTGGTGGTCGAGGTCCGGTCGCCCTCGACGTGGCGCTATGACATCGGTGTGAAGAAAGACGGCTACCGCAGGCGGGGCGTCGCCGAACTGTGGCTGGTCGACACCAAGGCCGACCGGGTGCTGGTGTTCCGCGGCGACGAGGAACTGGCGCTGAGCGGCGGCGACCAGTTGACGACGCCGTTGATGCCGGGGTTGGCAATCAACCTCACCGACCTCTTCGACCGCTGAGGGCCTCGGTCGGCACCCTCGCCAGCCTCGCGGGCCTGGCCCGGATGGGCGTGGCCGCGAGCCGGTTCCTGAAGCCCGACCCGTCGGCGGCGCCCGTCGATGTGCGGGTCGTGATCCCGGCCCGGGACGAGGTCGCCAGCGTGGCCGCATGCGTCCACTCGTGCCTGCGGCAGGCGGGCGAGGTGGTGGTCGTCGACGACAGTTCGTCCGACGGCACCGCCGAGGTGGCGGCGGCCGCCGGCGCGTCAAACGTGATCCGCCTCACCGGCGACCCGCCCTCAGGCTGGACGGGCAAGGCCCGGGCCTGCGCCGCCGGGGCCGAAGGGGCGACCGCCGAATGGCTGGCCTTCGTCGACGCCGACGTGGTCCTGCACCCCCACGCCCTGGCCACCATGGCCGCGGCCACGACCCACACGTCCACCAGCATCGTGGGCGGCCTGGAGTGCCGGTCGTTCTTGGAACGGCTGCTGCTGCCCGAGCTGGGCTTCGCCCTCGTCGAGGAAGGACTCCCCCCCGACTTCGCCAGTGGCCAGTGCTTCCTCGTCCGCCGGGACCACTACGAGGCGGTGGGGGGGCACGGGAACCCGCAGGTCCGGGGGTCGGTGGTCGACGACCGCGACCTGTCTCGCGTCCTCACCGGCCACGATCCCCGCATCGCCCCCGACCTGCTGCGCACGCAGATGTACCGCGACAGGCGGGAGCTGCGGGCGGGCCTGGTCAAGAACCAGGCTGCCCTCCACGACCGCCCGGTGCTGCACCTGGCCGCCCTCCTCGCCCCCGTTGTCTCGCGGCGGCCGTGGGCGGTGGTGGTGGTCAGCGCCGGCGGCCGGGTCGCCTCACGCCAGAACCCCCTCTACGGTGTACTGGCCCCCGTCGCCCGGTTGGCGCTGGCGACGATCTACCTGGAGAGCCGGTGGCGGGCCCGTACCGGCCGGCCCGTGCCGTGGAAAGGACGACATGTTGAAGCGACGAGCGGCCGACGCTGACCCGTGGGAGACCGTCCGCCAGATCAACCGGGCCTGGCGCACGGGTGACGCCAGCGAGATCGCCGAGCTGTTCCACCCCGACGCCGTTATCGTGCACCCCGGGTTCGACGGGCGCACCGAGGGCCGGGAGGACTGCGTCCTCAGCTACATCGACTTCGCCAGTCAGGCCGAGATCCGCCGGTTGGAGGAGTTCGATCCCCAGGTCGACGCCGTGGAGGACACTGCTGTCGTCAGCTACGCCTTCGAGATCGACTACGAGATGAACGGGCAGGCGTTCCATGACAGCGGCACCGACCTGTTCGTGCTCAACCGGGGCCGGGACGGCCAGTGGCAGGCCGTCTGGCGCACCCTCATCATGGACGAGGCGGATTAGGAGACTGGTGATTTTCGCTTTCATCGCTACGCGCCGAGGCGCCCGACGGCCGCTGACCAGCCCGTTTGCCGTGACCGGCTGGCTATGAACACGCCGTCGGGCGCCGGATGAGGATGAGGGCTTAATCGGCAGTCACTAGCGGGCGGGCGTCAACGACAGCAGGGTGAACTCGGACTGGTCGATGTAGTCGAGCCGCCCCACGAACGGGGACCCGACCCGCAGGCCGATCGTCCGCTTCTCCCGCAGGACGAGGCCGTTCGCCGGGTGGAACCAGTCCTCCACCGTGGCGACGCCCACGGTGGCCCCGCTGAAGGTGGTGACCCACCGGGCGTGGCGGGCCCGAATGGGCTGGCCGTCGAACACGACGTCCACGTCGCCCAGGTACTCGGTCACCTGGTCGGCCCGGGTGTCCTCGTCGGCACAGGTCCACTCCACCCGGTCACCGGGCCGGCGTCCCGGCCCGCCCATGTCGAACGTGTTGCCGGCCGAACAGCCGAAGTCCTGCGTGCCGTGGGTCCACCAGTAGGCGATGTCCGTCCCGTAGGAGACGAGCGCCTCCCCGCACCGGTCGTAGTACTCCACGTGCTGGACGAGGAACCACTGCTCCTCCCGCACCCCGCAGGCGTGGCGGGTGACGATGCGCATGGTGGTGTCGGAGTAGTTGCGGTGGTAGTCGAGGAACGAGATGTGCTCGCCGCCGCTTGTGCGGTAGCGGTAGACGCCGGGCTCGGGCAGCCCGGGCACCGGCTGCGCCGCGGCCGGGCCCGCCATGCGGAACCGGGCCACCGCCTCGGCGAGGTCCATGTCGCCGACCCAGTACTTCCCGCCGATGACGAAGGCGGGGGCGCCGATGACGACGAGCAGCACAACGGCCCACACCCGCCGTTTCGCCGCCCTCGACCACCGG
>JBOGID010000044.1:0-2606 GCA_050742295.1 Acidimicrobiales bacterium
GTTCCTGGCCGCCCTGCTCACCGTGTTCGGGTACTCGATCAACGTCTCGGTGGTGGTGTTCGACCGCTTCCGGGAGCTGCGCCGCACCCGCACCCGGGCGCCGCTGTGGACGGTGGCCAACGACGCCTGCGTCCAGACCGTGCCCCGGACGATCAACACCGGCCTGGGCGCCCTGTTCATCCTCGTCGTGCTGTGGCAGCTGGGCGGGGACGCCCTCACCGACTTCGCCCTCGCCCTGCTCATCGGGATCCTGGTAGGCACGTACTCGTCGGTGTTCACGGCGACGCCCGTGGCGGTCGCGCTGGAGCAGCGTTGGGGGCCGAAAATGGTGGCCCGCAAAGCTCCCCCGGCCCGGCCGTTGGCCGCATCGAAGAGGAGGTGAAGGTGCAGGAGCAGGAGCTTCCCGGTATCGGCCACCGCTATGACCTGGAGGTGGACGGCGGACGGGTCACGGTCGTCATCCACCACAGCGGGCGCCGGGACATCTACGTCACCGAGGAGGGCGGCGGGCGAGCCAAGCCGACGGTCGTGAGCCTCACCGACGACCAGGCCCGCCGGATGGGCGCGGTGCTGGCGGGGGCCTATTTCCGGCCGGCGGTGGCCGAGCGGATCGAGGCCCTGGTGGGCGGGCTGGTCATCGACTGGGTCACCGTCCGGCCCGACTCGCCCGGGAAGGACCGGTCGATCGCGGACCTCGAGGTGCGGCGGGCCACGGGCATGACCGTGGTGGCCATCTCCCGTGGCGACGACGTGATCGTGACGCCCGAGCCGTCCGAGGTGCTGCAGGCCGGCGACCGCCTGGTCGTCGTGGGCAGGCCCGACGACCTCGACCGCTTCACCAAGCTGGTGGTGGGGTAGCGAGTGTTCCTGGCCGCGTCGGGGGCGGAGGTCGGGCGCGAGCTGATCGCGCTGGGCGGGGCCCTGCTGGTGGCCGGCGTGCTGGCCCGGGGCGGGCGGCGGGTCGGGCTGCCGACCATCCCGCTGTTCATGCTGGCGGGGATCCTGACCGGGCCCCACACGCCGGGGCCCGTCCTCATCCGCGACCCGGCCGAGCTAGGCGTCCTGGCCACCGTCGGCCTCGTCCTGCTCCTTTTCCACCTGGGCTTGGAGTTCTCGTTCGACGACCTGGTGGCCGGGGGTGGGCGGCTGCTGGCCGCCGGCGGCGCCTACCTCGCCATCAACCTCGGCCTCGGGCTGCTCCTCGGCCTCGGGCTGGCGTGGGGCGGGCGGGAGGCGCTGATCATCGCCGGCATCGTGGGCATCTCGTCGTCCGCCATCGTGACCAAGCTGCTGGTCGAGCTGCGGCGGCTGGCCAACCCCGAGACCAGGCTGCTCCTGGGCATCGTGGTCGTGGAGGACGTCTTCCTGGCCGTCTACCTGGCCTTCCTCCAGCCCGCCCTGGGTGGCACGGCGGCCGGGCTCGACGCCGTCCTGGCCGTAACCAAGGCGGTGGCCTTCCTCGTGGTGATGATGGCCGTGGCCCGCTGGGGCACCCGCCTGGTCAGCCGCCTGCTGGCGACGGGCGACGACGAACTGCTCACGGTGTGCTTCGTCGGTGTCGCCGTGCTGGTGGCCGGGGTGGCCGCCGCCCTGGGCGTGTCCGAGGCCATCGGCGCCTTCCTGGCCGGGCAGGTGCTGGCCGGCACGGCCGTGGCCGAACGGGTCGAGCGCCTGGTCCTGCCCCTGCGCGACCTCCTGGCCGCGACCTTCTTCTTCGCCTTCGGCCTCATGGTCGACCCCGACCAGCTCCTCGACGTGGCGGGGCCTGTGGCGGTGGCGGTGGCCCTGACCGTGATCGGCAACATCGCCGCCGGCGTGGTCGCCTCCCGGCTGCACGGCTTCGGTCCGGCCGAGGCGGCCAACATCGGGCTCACCGTCCTGGCTCGGGGCGAGTTCTCGCTGGTGCTGGCCAGCCTGGCCGTGGCCGCCGGCCTCGACGGGCGCCTGGGGCCGTTCACCGCCGCCTACGTCCTCGTGCTCGCCATCGGCGGCCCCCTCGCCGCGAGCCGGGCTGATTCGCTCTCGCGGCTTTTGCCCGGCAAACTCTTGTCGAAAGGATCACCGCGATGACTCCTACGCTGACGCGCCCTCGCCCGGTCCCTCTGCGCAAGGCAGGCGGGAACCTCCTTCTCGCCGCTGCGGTCGGGGCCGTGCTGCTCGTCGCCGTCGTGATGGTGCCGGCCCAGCGCCTGCCGTCGTTCGCCGACCGCATCACGGTGGTGAACCCGTCCCACTACCACATCGAGGTGGACGTACGGGGGGGCTCCGACCGGACCTGGTTCTCCCTCGGGGGGTACTCCCCCGAGTCGACACGGACGTCCTACCAGGTCATCGACCAGGGCTCGCGCTGGGTGTTCCGCTTCACGGCGGGAGGGCGCGACGGCGGCGACATGATCGTGACCCGGGGCCAGCTCCAGGCCAGCCGGTGGCGGGTGACCATCCCCGACGACGTAGCCAACCGCCTGGCGGCCCAGGGCGTCACCCCGTCCGCGCCGTAACCATCTCGCCTACGGCGCAGGCGTCGTCGTGGTGGTGGTGAGCACGGGCGCGAGGCCCGGCGGCGGGAGGTTGACGCCGCCGGTGCCGATGGGCGGGGGCGGCACGAC
>JBOGID010000045.1:0-6417 GCA_050742295.1 Acidimicrobiales bacterium
GGCCGGGACAGGTCCCGGTGCCGGCACCGGCCACCGTGCTGGCCGCGCCGGTGCCGGCCGAGGTGGTCGGGGACGACGGGGCCCCGGTGACGGTGAGCGGGCGGGGCCTGCCGAGCAGCCCACCCGCCCACCTGTCCATCGAGGGACGGCGGCCGGAGGCGGTGGTGGCGTGGGCCGGGCCGTGGCCGGCCGACGAACGGTGGTGGGATCCCCAGGCCCACCGGCGGCGGGCCCGCTGGCAGCTCGTCACCGCCAGCGGCGCCGCCCACCTCCTCACGCTAGAGGCGGGCCGCTGGTCGGTCGAAGCGACCTACGACTGACCGTCCGAATACTTCACGCTGGGCTGTAAAATGCCGTCCGTGGACCTTGACGCCCTGGAGCGAGTCGGCATCGCCCTGGCCGACCCGACGCGCCGCCAGATCCTGGCCCGGCTGGCGGCCGGCCCGGCGTACCCGGGCCAGTTGGCCGACGCCCTCCAGGCCAGCCCGGCCAGCGTCAGCAACCACCTGGCGTGCCTGCGCGGCTGCGGCCTGGTCACGGCGACGGCCGAAGGGCGCCGGGTCCGCTACGACCTGGCCGACGTCCGCCTAGCCCAGGCGCTGCGCGAACTGGCGTCGGCCGTCCACGGCATCGAGCCCGGCCACCACCACGCCCGCAAGCCCGGCCGCATCCACGGCCACGACCACACCGCCGGCCCCACCGCCGACGATGCCGCACGACACCAGACCGAGGTGCAGCACCGATGAGCTCCGTGCAGGTCGGCGTCAGCCCGGAGGTGCGCAGGGCGGCGGTCGAGAAGGCACGCGCCCTCAACCGGCTGACCATCGGGTGGAACGTGGTGGAGGGCATCGTGGCCATCGCCGCCGGCATCGTGGCCGGGTCGGTGAGCCTCATCGGTTTCGGGCTCGACTCCGGGATCGAGGTGTCGGCGTCGGTCATCCTCGCATGGCGCCTGCACCAGGAGCGCGGCGGCGGCTGCATGGCCGAGAACGACCGGCGGGCCACCCGGGCCATCGCCGTCAGCTTCGCCGCCCTCGCCGTCTACGTGTCCGTCCATGCGGCCCACAACCTGGCGACCGCGACCGAACCGTCCGCCAGCCCGGCCGGCCTGGCCCTGACCACCCTGTCCGTCCTGGTCATGCCCGTGCTAGCCCGGGCCAAGGCCCGGCTCGCGCCCACCCTCGGGTCCCGGGCGGCTGCCTCGGAGGCCAACCAGACGAGGCTGTGCGCCCTGCTCTCGGCCGTGGTCCTCGCCGGCCTGGCCCTCAACGCCTGGCTGGGCTGGTGGTGGGCCGACCCCGTCGCCGCCCTGGCGATCGGAGCCATCGCCGGCGCCGCGGCCGTCCGCACCTGGCGGGCCGAGAGCCTGGCCGACACCTGCTGCGCCTGACCCCCACCGGCCCCACTCCGCGTGCCGGGCGCGTAGGCTCGGCCGTGGGGCGGCCCCCCTCAGACGGAAGGACCGAAGGAATGCGTAGAACGTGGGTGGTCGGTTTCGCCGCAGCGCTACTGGTGCTCGCCGGCTGCGGGGGAGAGACCGAGTCCGACGACACTCCGGCGCCCGGGGCCCAGGGCGGCGGCTCGACCATGCCCGCCGGCCACGACCACAGCGGCGGGGCGGTGGACGCCACCTGCTCGCCCACCGGCAACACGGTCACCGTGGTGGCTCAGAACATCGCCTTCCAGTCGACGTGCCTGGCGGCTCCGGCCAACGCCCAGTTCACCGTGTCCTTCGAGAACAAGGACACGATCGGCCACAACATCGTGTTCCTGGAGAGCCACACGGCGACGCAGGTCATGTTCCGGGCCGACATCTTCCCGGGGCCGACGACCAGGACGTTCACCGCCGGCCCGTTCCGGCCCGGCACCTACGCCTTCCACTGCGAGGTCCACCCCAACCAGATGTCGGGCGCCTTCGTCGTCAAATAGCGCAGTCGCTCAGGAGACGGCGAGCTTGCCCGCCCACTGGCAGGCCATGCGCACCCGGTCCCGCGCGGCCGCCGCCCGCTGCGACGAGCTCGACGACCCCGCATCGGCGTCGCGCACGTAGGAGACGGTCGTCATCATGCCGCCCGACTGGTGGTACAGGTTGTGGCAGTGGAGCATCCACTGGCCGGGGTTGTCGGCCACGAAGTCCACCGCCACCCGCTCGTCGGGCCGCACGATGGTGGTGTCCTTCCGGGGCCCGGGCAGCCCCCCGGCCAGCACGACCTGGAACGTGTGGCCGTGCAGGTGCATGGGGTGGAACATGACCGTGGTGTTGTGGAAGGCCAGGCGCACCTTCTCGCCCTCCCGCACCTTCAGGGGCTCGTCGGCGCCGTGGGGACGGCCGTTGATCGTCCACACGTAGCCCTCCTCGCCGCCGCCCAGCTCCACGGCGTAGAGGCGGTCGGGACGAGCCGAGCCGAACCGCACCGTCTGCGCTGACCGCAGGTCTGACAGCTGGAGGACCCGGCCCTTCAGCTCGGCGGGCTGGGCATCCGACGCGGGCGGGTCGCCCGGGCCGGACCGGATCAGGGCCAGGGCCTGCGCCGTCTTGGCCTCGGCCACCGCCACCAGCGGGAACACGCCCGACCCGTTCACCGTGACCACCACGTCGTAGCGCTCGGCCATGGCGATGATGAGGTTGTCGACCAGCACCGGGTCGACCGGGAACCCGTCGGTGTGGGTCACGAGCATCTGGTGGCCGCCCACGGCGACCCGGAAGGGAGTGTCCGAGCCGGCGTTGACCAGCCGTAGCCGCAGGCGTTCTCCGGGCCGGGCGTCGAAGGTGACGGGCGCCGTCGGCCGCCGGCCGTTGATCAGGTAGAGCGGGTAGTTCACGTCGCCCGGTGCGCTGCGTAGCTCGGGCACCGTCGGCCCCGCCTCGCCCCCGGCCTTGGCCGCGGCCAGGTGGGCGGCGTGGGCGCCCCGGCCCGCCCGCAGGTCGTCGAGGGTGGCCTCGGCGGGCTGGCCCAATCCGTCGGCCCAGTCGTCGATGACAACCGTGTACTCGCGGTCGTAGGCACCGGGGTCGCGGGGGTCCTCGACGATCAGGGGCGAGTACAGGCCCTTGTCGAGGTGCAGGCCGGTGTGGGGATGGAACCAGTACGTGCCCGGATCGGGCACCGTGAACTCGTAGTTGAACGTGCCGCCCGGCGGCACCAGGGCCTGGGTGAGGTCGGGGACGCCGTCCATGTCGTTGCGCAGGGCCAGGCCGTGCCAGTGGACGGTCGTCGGCTCCGGGAGGTTGTTGGTGAACCGGGCCCGGAGCACCTCGCCCGCCGTGAGCCGTACCTCCGGCCCCGGTACCGACCCGTTGTACCCCCACGTCGCCGCCGTCAGGCCGCCGCCGAGGTCGAGCGTCAGCGGGGCCGCCGTCAGCGCGATCTCCCGCACCGCGGCGTTGCCCCGCCGCCGCTGCTCCAGGGCCGCGACGGCTGGGTCAGTTGCCTCCACCGGCTCAGCCACGCGGCCGGGCCCGCTGCACCCGGCCAGCGCCACCCCGGCCGCCCCCGCACCCGACAGGGCGAGGAACTGCCGGCGCGAGATCGCAGTCATGACGGCCGCAGTGTACGGCGGGCGCCCTCCGCCAAACTCCCGGCTATATGTCGCGCGCCACTATTGCAAGGGGGCTTACCGAAACGCTAGGAACCTTTGGTGAGAGGGGGCTCTGATGCGCAAGGTACGGCTGGGTTCATGCCTGATGGTGCTGGCTCTGGCAGCCGGCGCCTGCTCCTCGGACGAGGCGACCGGTCCGGCGGAGGCGAGCAAGAACGTGCAGGTCGACCAGTTCGACAAGGTGCTGCCGCTGTCGCGGCTGCACGAGGGGCCGGCCATCCTGATCGACAAGGACGACCCCGACATCGTCTACCTGGCCAACTCGGAGATGGTCACCGGCGAGTGCCGGTTCTACGTGTCGGTCAACCGGGGCATCAGCTGGCGGCAGGAGAACGCCCCCGTGCTGAAGCCGTTCACCGACAACTGCGCCCAGGGCAACGCCACGTCGCAGAACCTGCGGACGGAGCTGCAACAGGGGCCGGACGGGACGATCTACAACGTCTTCCAGGCCAACGCCCCTGACCGTCTCGGGAGCCGTTCGGTGATGCTCGGCATGTCCAAGGACGGGGGGCGGTCCTGGAAGACCGTCGCCATCGACCCCGGCAAGATCGCCCCCGAGCAGGGCCAGCAGATGGAGGTGAACTTCGAGGGCCACCTGGCCATCGACCCCGCCAACCCGTCCACGATCTACGCCACCTGGCGCCGCTCGTTCAACCGCTTCCCGGCTCCCGCCCCGCCGACTAGGCCCATGTTCTCGGTCTCGACCGACGGCGGGAACACGTGGGCGACGCCCGTCGTGATGCTGGAGAAGAACAGCGGCTTCGACGGCCCCCGTCCCATCGTGGTCGGCAACAAGCTGTTCGCCTTTTACCGGGAGTCGGCCCCGCCCAACCCCGGCCCCAACGACCCGCCGTTGCCCGAGCCGCCCACCACCAAGCTGCGCGTGGCCATCTCCGAAGACGGCGGCAAGACGTGGCCCAAGGACATCGAGATCGGCCGGGCCGGCGACGCCAGCGAGCCCATCCCCCTCTACGACCGGGAGCGGCAGCGGTTCTACGTCGTCTGGCACGACAACCGCGACAAGGAGCTCGACGCCTACTTCAGCTCCTCGGCCGACGGCGAGCAGTGGGCCGCTCCCAAGCTGCTGAACGACGACCCCCGCGGCACCCGGACGGCCCAGCACTACCCGCAGATCTCGCTGAGCCCTGACGGCCGCATCGACGTGGCCTGGTACGACTGGCGCGACGACCCGTTCCCGCCGCCCACCGTCGGCACGGGCCAGACCCTGTCGCTGTTCACCAACCGGGGCAAGGTCGCCAGCGTCTACCTGACCAGTTCCCGTGACGGCGGGGCCACGTGGACGAGGAACACCAAGGTCAACGACGTCCCCATCGACCGCACCATCGGGTCGTGGATCAACAACATCGACGTGATGTCGCCCATCGCCATCGCCTCCGACGACAAGGGCGCGCTCATCGCCTGGTCGGACACCCGCAACGGCAACGCCATCAGCCAGACCCAGGACATCTTCACGACCACGGTGACGTTCGGCGAGCCGGCGGGCCGCAAGGTGACGCCGCTGCAGGCGGGCCTGGCCGGCGGCCTGTTCGGCCTCGGCATCGCCATGTGCCTGGCCGTGCTCCTGTTCCGCAGGCAGAACCCGCCCAAGGCGCCCGAGCAGAAGAAGGTGAAGGAGGAAGCGCCCGTCGGCTGATCGGGCCCCGGCGGGCGAGCGGGCGGCGGCGGGCGAGGGCGGGCGGCGGCGTCTGGCGCTACGTCAGACGACTTTGACCACGGTGGTGAGGCCGGAGAGCTCGAGGACGCGGGCCGTGCTGGGCGACGGCGCCCGCAGCACGAGGTCGGCGCCGTAGGCCCGGAGTTCTTTGACGGCCACGACGATGGCGTGCAGCCCCGTCGAGTCGATGAAGTCGGTGTCGGCCAGATCGACGGTTATGAGGGGCGCCCCAGCCTGCGCCAGCTCGAGCAGCCGCTGCTCCAGACGGGGGGCGGTATCCATGTCGACCTCGCCGGCGACGTGGACGATCGGACTGCCGTTGGTGTCGTCGACGGAGACTTCGAACGCTCGAGGCGTGCCAGTCAATCGGTCCCCATTCCCTGTTGGCCCCGCACCCGTGGTGCGGGTTTCGGATGCGGTCGGCCGGCACCGGGACCGGTCTCCCCAAGGACAGGCGGGCTGCGGCTCGACCACACCCAGTTTCGCATCATCGGTGTTGCGTTACAAGCGCTCACGGGGTGAAGATCGAACATCTGTTCGATACAGTAGCGCGATGGGATGGTCCAACCCGCCGGTCCCGTGGTCGGAGTTGGAGCGGCGGCTGTCCGGCCGTCCTCGCAACGCCGATGGCGGCGACAGCCCGGCGTGGTCGAACCACCGCGGCCCCTACCAGCCGCCGCCCGTCGCCGCCCGCCCACCGGTGCGCCGGCCGCCCTCGACCCCCTACGCCGAGCTGCACTGCCACTCCGCCTTCAGCTTCCTCGACGGGGCCTCGCCGCCCGAGGAGCTGGCCGAGGAGGCGGTGCGGCTGGGGCTGGAGGCCGTCGCCCTCACCGACCACGACGGGTTCTACGGCGTGGTGCGGTTCGCCGAGGCGGCGGGGGCGCTGGGCCTGCCCACCGTGTTCGGCGCCGAGCTGACCCTCGACCTGTGGGCCCCGTCCGCTTTCCGGCGGGAAAACGACCTGGGAGGGCGCCAACCTGCCGGAAAGCCCTCACCGAAGCCGCAGCCGCAAGCCGGCCTGGCCGATCCGGACGGCCGCCACCTGGTCGTGCTCGCCCGCGACCCGGGAGGGTACGGGCGGCTGGCCCGCACGATCTCCGCCGCCCACATGACCGCACGGCCCGGCGTGGGGTTGGGGC
>JBOGID010000046.1:0-8420 GCA_050742295.1 Acidimicrobiales bacterium
GGCGAGCGCTGCAGGCGGGGGCCCGAGTACACGACCGAACAGTCCCGCCCCGCGTCCTTGCCTGCCAGCAGGGCGATGTCGGCGGCCCGGAACAGCGACTCGGCGTCGCCCGCGTCGTCGGGGTAGCAGGCGACACCGGCGCTGATCGAGACCTCGAACCTGTCCCGCCCGAAGGCGTGGTGCACGGCGTGGCGCATCCGTTCGGCAACCAGGTACCCGCCGTCGGAGTCAGTCTCGGGGAGCAGCACGACGAACTCCTCGCCGCCGATGCGAGCCACCACGTCGATCCGACGCTCGGCCCGCTCCAGCTCGGCCGCCACCTTGCGCAGCACGGCGTCCCCCGTCGGGTGGCCGAACCGGTCGTTGATGGCCTTGAAGTGGTCGATGTCGATGACGAGCAGGGCCAGGGGGTGGCCGGTGCGGTCGGCCCGGGCGACCTCCACCGTCATCAGCTCGTCGTAGGCCCGCCGGTTGCGCAGGCCGGTCAGGGGGTCGGTCCGGGCCGCCCCCGACAGCCGGGCCACCAGGGCGTCGACCCTGGCCCGCAGCAGGGCCACGAACGTGCAGATCACCACGATGGTCAGCACCGTGACCGCCCAGCGCAGCAGCGGGAAGGCCTGGTCGGGGATGGCCAGCAGCGAGATCGCGTAGTTGAAGGCGATGAACGCCACCTGGGGCGCGGCCCGCCGCCACGGCAGGAAGTAGAAGGAGTGGACCGACAGCCACAGGTAGAAGAAGGCGATGGGGCTGTCGCCCTCGTGCACGGTGAAGATGACGCCGCCCACGATCACGTACATCAGGTAGGCGCAGAGGTCGGGCGTCCAGCGGGGGAGGCGCTCCTGGCCGACCACCAGCATGCCCAGGACGGTGAAGGCGATGACGTCGATGCACAGCAGGACCGTGCGGGTGTCGCCCGGCGGGTGGCTGAAGAGCAGGACGATCAGGAAGAACGTCGCACTGACGCCCCAGATGACCATCAGGGAGCGCAGCATGATGTTCCAGTCGGCGCTGTCGCGGCCCAGCGTCGTGGCCACGGGCGCGTGCCGTTCGGGACCTGGTCCCGTCCCCGCCGCTTCTGGACGGACTCCCACCGTGGCGGTATCGGCACAATGCGTGCCCAGCTTCAGCCATTTCTGCCACGTTTGCGGCGGCAGCCGGGTTGGGCGCAGGCGCGGGAGCCGTGCCAGTGTGTCGGCATGGACGTCGGCATCCTCGGAGGGACGGGGCCGGCCGGGCAGGCCGTCGCGGCACGCCTGGCCGCCTGCGGCGTGGACGTGGTCATCGGCTCGCGTTCGGTCGATCGAGCGACGGTGGCGTGCGAGGGCATCCGCAAGCGGTGGCCCGACCGGGACCTGTCGCTGACGCCGGCCGAGAACCCGGGCGCCGCCGCCTGCGAGCTGGTCATCGTGGCCACACCTTGGGACGCGGCGGCCTCGACGGCCGCCTCGGTCGCCGGCCACCTGGCCGCCAAGGTCGTCATCTCGATGGCCAACGGCCTGGCCAAGGTGGACGGGGAGCTGCTGCCGGTGGCCCCGCCCGAAGGTTCGGTGGCGCTGGCCGTGCAGAAGGCGGTCCCCGGCGCCCTGGTGACAGCCGCCTTCCACCACCTGCCGGCCAAGGCCGTCGCCGACCTGGACCGGCCCGTCGAGGGGGATGTTGTGGTGTGCGGCGACTCGCCGCCGGCGGTGGAGGCGACCGCGGGCCTGATCGAGCGCATCCCCGACCTGCGGGCCCTGCACGCCGGCGGCCTGGCCCTAGCCGGCGCCGTCGAGGAGTTCACGGCCGTGCTGCTGGCCATCAACCGCCGCTACAAGGCGAGGTCGACGATCCGCTTCGCAGGCTTGAAGGGCTGACCGTGCGGCTGTACGACACCGCGCAGGAGGCGGTGGTCGACTTCCGGCCCGGCCCGCTGGTGAAGCTGTACACGTGCGGGATCACGCCGTACGACGCCACCCACATCGGCCACGCCGCCACCTACGCGCTCTACGACGTGCTCCAGCGCCGGCTGCGCGACGCCGGCCACCAGACGCAGTGCGTCCGCAACATCACCGACGTGGACGACGACATCCTGCGCAAGGCCCGCGAGCTGGGCGTCCACTACCTCGACCTGGCCGGCGAGGAGGTGGCCCGGTTCCAGGCCGACATGGCCGCCCTCAACGTGCTCCCCGTGTTCAGCGAGCCGCCGGCGTCGTCGGCCATCCACGACATCCTCGGGTTCATCGGGATGGTGCTGGACCAGGGTTACGCCTACCAGGCGGGCGGGGCGGTGTACTTCTCGGTCGGCTCGTTCGAGCGGTTCGGCCAGGTCTCCCATCTGGACCGGGACGAGATGCTGCGCCTCGCCGGCGAGCGGGGCGGCAACCCCGACGACCCGCACAAACGCGACCCCCTCGACTTCGTCCTGTGGCAGCCGTCGGCGCCCGACGAGCCGGCGTGGGACTCGATGTGGGGGGCGGGCCGCCCGGGCTGGCACATCGAGTGCTCGGCCCTGGCCCTGCGGGAGCTGGGCACCACCATCGACCTGCACGGCGGCGGAACCGACCTGATCTTCCCCCACCACGAGTGCGAGGCGGCCCAGTCGGAGGCGGCGACGGGGGAGCCGTTCGTCCGCCACTGGCTCCACGCCCCGATGGTGCGGCTCAACGGGGTCAAGATGTCCAAGTCCCTGGGGAACCTGGTGTTCGTCAGCGACCTGGTCAAGGAGTGGGACCCGATGGTGGTCCGCCTGGTCATCCTGGCCCACCACTACCGGGAGCCGTGGGAGTGGTTCGACTCGCTGCTGCCCGAGGCCGCCGCCCGGCTCGACCGCTGGCGGGAGGCCGGCCTGGGCGCGGCTGCGTTGGACGAGGTCCGCGCCGCCATCGACGACGACCTGGACTTTCCCCGTGCCCTGGCCGCCGTGGACGCGGCCGCGGTCCGGGGCGAGGGTGTGAGCGCCGCCGCCGCCCTCCTCGGTATCGCCCCGCCGCCTGGTGGGTAGGACCACCGGATGGTGACCACCCAGGGGCGACGTTCCTTCTTCGCGACCACGGCCGGGATTGTGACCGGCGTGGCGGGCCTCGTCACCGCCGTGGTGGGCCTGCTCACCGTGGGGGCGCAGCTCGGCTGGTTCGGGTCCGAGGACGATGGCGGCGGCGGCGGGAGCGGGCCGGCCGCAACCGGCGCCGGTGCATCGACCACGGTCGTGGCCCAGTTCACCGTCGACCCGTCAAGGGTGGCCTTCGAGGTGCTGGGGCCCAGGGAGAGCCTGGTCAGGGTGCACAACAACAGCCAGACCGTTCCCATCACGTGGCGGGCACCGTCGATCGAAGGCGCCGACCGCGCCATGTTCAACGCCAGCGACGTCTCGTGCGGCGCCCGGCTCGGCCCCGGCCTCAGCTGCGAGGTGCGGGTGCGCTTCGCGCCCGCCCGCAACGGGGACTACACGGCCCGCCTCGTGCTGCAACCCGAGAACGGCCCGGCGCGCGAAGTCGACCTGGCCGGCAAGGCCCTCCTCTGACTCGCCGTTAGGAGGCTGGCGTCATTCGCGATCGGCGCGGCGCGCCGATCGCGGCCGACCTGCCCCTGACCAGCTCCTTTGCGTCACCGGAGGGCTTCCAACTGGGCGGTCGGCCGCCGGAAGAGGGCTTCGACACCAGCCTCCTAGGAGGGAATCCGCCGGAGCGAGCGGATGAGCTGGTGGTCGCGGGTGAACAGGCGGCGGAGGGTCAGGTGGCCGGCGACCAGGGCGGCCAGGGCCGAGCCGGCCAGGAGCATGTACATCACGACGAGCTGGAGCCGGATGGCGGCCTCGGGCGAGGCCCCCGCCAGGAGCATGCCGGTCATGGCGCCGGGCAGGGCGACCAGCCCCACCACCTTGGTGTTGTCGACGATGGGCAGGATGCCGGTGCGCAGCGCGGCCCGGTGCCACGGAGCGCCCGCCTCGGCCCCCGTCTGGCCCAGGCTGAGGCGGGCCTCGACCTCCCGCCGGTGCGAGGCCAGGTCGTCGCGCAACCGGCCCATGACCAGCGACGCCGTGTTCATGGCGTTGGACAGGACCATCGACCCGAGCGGTATGGCGGCCCGGGGCTCGGCGGGCACGATGCGCAGCGCCAGCAGGACACCCAGGGTCGCGGCGGCGGCGACCGACACGGAGGCGGCGGCAATGGCCCGGGCCCCGGGCACGTGCTTGCCCCGCGCCGCCGAGGTCAGCGTGGCGGCCGCCACCATGGCCACCAGCACGACCGGCGTCAGCCACCCCCGTCCACCGGCGAACAGCCACTCCAAGACGAACCCCACGGCCAACAGCTGGGCGAACGACCGGAACGTGGCCACGACCATGTCCTGCTCCAGCCCCGCCGCGCGCCGCCACGAGATGGCCACCGCGATGGCCACCAGGAGGAGCGACAGCGCCACCTCCCCGAACCCGATCCGCCCGCTGAGATCGGTCACAACCCGGTCACAGCCCCAGGCCGATGACCCGGTCGGCCAGCTCCTCGGCCTGCCGCACGTCGTGGGTGACCATGACGACGGTCAGCCCGTCGTCGGCCAACGAGCGAACCAGCCGCTCGATGCCCGCCTTGGACGACGTGTCCAGCGCCGACGTGGGCTCGTCGAGCACCAGGCAGTCCGGCGAATGGGCCAGGGCCCGGGCCAGGCACATCCGCTGGGCCTCTCCCACCGACAGCACGTCCGCCGGGCGCTGGGCCAGAGCCGCCCGCAGCCCCACCCGTTCCGCCAGCTCCTCCCACCGCTCGCCCACATTGTCCAGCACCGTCCCGGCGAACGGCACCGGCACCTGGCCCACGAGCTGGACCCGCCGGCGGAGCTCGAGCACGTCGTAGTCCCGCACGTCCTTCCCGTCGAAGAGGACCAAACCGGCGTCGGGGTCTTCCAGCCGGTTGAGCAGCCGCAGCAGCGTGGTCTTGCCCGAGCCCGACGGCCCGACGAGCGCCGTCAGCCCGTCGGCCGGGATCCGGGCCGAGAACCCGTCGACGATCGGCCCGTCGTCCCCGTCCACCCGGACGTCGCGGTACTCGAACCGATCTCCTATGCCATTCACAATCCCACGCTGGGTACCCGCTGCCCGCCGGTATCGTCGGCGCCCATGTTCGACGAGATCGAAGTACGCCTTCCCGACGGGTCCAGCCGCAGCCTTCCTGCGGGCTCGACTCCCGCCGACCTGGCCGCTTCGATCGGCCGGGGGCTGGCCAAGGCGGCGGTGGCCGCCACCGTCAATGGGGCCGATTACGACCTCCACCGGCCACTCCCGGGCGGCGGGGCCGAGGTCGCCATCGTCACCAACAACACCGACAAGGGCCGCTACGTCCTTCGCCACTCCACGGCCCACGTCATGGCCCAGGCCGTGTGCGACCTCTTCCCGGGAGCCAAGTACGCCATCGGCCCGCCCATCGAGGACGGCTTCTACTACGACTTCGACCTGCCCGACGACGCCCACTTCACCGAGGACGACCTGGGCCGCATCGAGGCCCGCATGCGCGAGATCGTGGCCGCTGACCAGCCCTTCGTCCGGGAGGAACTGTCCCGCGAGGAGGGCTTGAAGGCGTTCGCCGACCAGCCGTTCAAGGTCGAGATCATCGAAGGCGTGGAGGAGGAGGAAGGGGCGGAGGGCGCCGTCGTCTCCACCTACCGGAACTCTGTTGATGGAACTTCGGGCTGGGTCGACCTGTGCCGCGGCCCCCACGTGCCGTCGACCTCCCGCCTGGGCTCGTTCAAGCTGATGAGGGTGGCGGGGGCCTACTGGCGGGGCGACGAGCGCCGGCCCCAACTCCAGCGCATCTACGGCACGGCGTGGGAGTCCGACAAGGCCCTGGCCGAGCACCTGCACCGGCTGGAGGAGGCCGAGAAGCGCGACCACCGCAAGCTGGGTGTGGAACTCGACCTGTTCCACTTCCCGCCCGAGATCGGCGGCGGCCTGCCCGTGTTCCACCCCAAGGGCGGCCTCATCCGCAAGCTCATGGAGGACTTCTCCAAGGCCGAGCACGAGAGGGCCGGCTACGAGTTCGTCTCCACGCCCCACATCTCCAAGGACGCGCTGTTCAGGACGTCGGGCCACCTCGAGTGGTACGCCGACGGCATGTACCCCCCCATGGAGATGGAGGGGGCGACGTACTACGCCAAGCCAATGAACTGCCCGATGCACATCCTGATCTACAAGTCGCGGGCGCGGTCCTACCGGGAATTGCCGCTGCGGCTGTTCGAGCTGGGGACGGTCTACCGGTTCGAAAAATCGGGCGTGCTGCACGGGCTGACGCGGCTGCGGGGCTTCACCCAGGACGACGCCCACATCTTCGTCACGGCCGACCAGCTGGCGCCCGAACTGGAGTCGCTGCTGGCCTTCGTGCTGCGCATCCTGCGGACGTTCGGCCTGACCGAGTTCGACGCCGAGCTGGCGACGCGCCCCGACAAGTTCGTGGGCGACCCCGCCGACTGGGACGAGGCCACCGAGGCGCTGCGCCAGGCGTTGGAGGCCGCGCAGATCCCCTACCGGGTGGCCGAGGGGGAGGGGGCGTTCTACGCCCCCAAGATCGACGTCCACATCAAGGACGCCATCGGCCGGCGCTGGCAGCTGTCCACCCTGCAGGTCGACTTCCAGTTCCCGCACCGGTTCGACATGGAGTACACGGGGGCCGACAACGCAAGGCACCCGCCGTACATGATCCACCGGGCCCTGTTCGGCTCCCTGGAACGGTTCCTGGCCATCATCCTCGAGCACTACGCCGGCGCCCTGCCCACGTGGCTGTCGCCGGTGCAGGTCCGGGTGCTGCCCGTCTCGACCGACCACCAGGAGTACGCCGCCGGCGTCGTGGCCCAGCTCCGGGAGGCCGGGCTGCGGGCCGCCATGGAGGAGGCGGACGACACCATCGGCGCCCGCATCCGCAGCGCCAAGCTGGAGAAGCTGCCCTACGTGGTGGTGGTCGGGGCCGACGACGTGGCCGCCGGGACGGTCGGGGTCAACGCCCGGGACGGCGCCGTCGTGCGGGGCGTGGCCGTCGACGAGTTCGTGGCCCGCGTGCGCGCCGACGTCGACTCGCGCCGCGGGTGACCGGCTTCGAGCGGCTGTGGGCGGGATGGCGCAGCGCCTACGTGGAGACGGCGGCCGACCAGGACGGCAGCGAGGAGTGCATCTTCTGCCGGATCCTCGCGGCGGGCGTCGACGCCGCCGACCAGGTCACCTGGCGCGACGACGTGTGTGCCGTGCTGCTCAACGCCTTCCCGTACATCAGCGGCCACCTGCTGGTCATGCCGGTGCGCCACGTCGGCGAGACCGAGGACCTCACGCCCGAGGAGGGGTCGGCGGTCTGGTCAGCCGTGACCGATGCGGTGCGGGCCCTCAAGGCCGCCTACCGGCCCGACGGGCTCAACATCGGGGCCAACCTGGGCCGCCCCGCGGGGGCGGGCGTGCCCGGCCACTTCCACCTCCACGTGCTGCCCCGCTGGAACGGCGACACCAACTTCATGACCGCGGTGGCGGGCGTCCGGGTCATGCCCGAGACCCTGTCCGATACGTACCGGAAGGTGAAAGCGGCCTGGCCCCGCCGACCGCCTGGCGCGTAAGGGCTGTCCCCCTCCCGAGCGGGCACGAGCCGGAGGACTGGGTGGTGGGCGACCCGTCGAACGGCGTGGAGGAACTGCCCGGCGGCTGGGTGCTCCCCGGACTGGTGGACGCCCACGTGCACCTCGCCTTCGACATGTCCGGCCTCGGACTGCGTCGGGCCAGCCGCGACCTGGTCCTGGCCAACCTCGCCCTGCACCGCCGGGCCGGCGTCCTCCTCGTGCGGGACGTGGGGGCGCCCCCCGGAGTCCGCCTGAAGGGACCGCACGTGATCTCGGCGGGCCGGTTCCTCGCACCCGCGGGCGGCTACACCGAGGGCATCTACGACCCGGTGCCGTCCGACGGTCTGGAAGACGCGGCGCTGGCCGAGCTGGCCGCGGCCGGCGACGGATGGGTCAAGGTCGTCGCCGACTATCCGGAGGGACAGCTCTCGTCGCCCGCACCGCTGAACTACGACCTGCCGGTGCTGGCGGCCGCGGTGGACGCCGTCCACGCCGCCGGCGGCCGGGTGGCGGCCCACACGACCGGAGCGGCGGCCCCGACCGTCGTCGCCGCCGGAGTGGACTCGGTGGAGCACGGGCTCGGTCTCGACGAGGACTCGGTGCGGGCGCTGGCGGCACGGGGAGGCGCCTGGACACCCACCCTGACCTCGTCGCTGACGCTGCTGGAGGCCGAGGGCGCCAGCGCCGACCACCTCCGCGAGCTGATCCCGCTCGCCCACCGGCTCGGCGTCGCCATCCTGGCCGGCACCGATCTCACCCCCGCCGGCTCGCTGGCGCGGGAGGTGGCCCGGTTGTTCGAGTTCGGGCTGGCGCCCGTGGCGGCGCTGGCGGCGGCGTCCACCGCGGCCCGGGCGTACCTCGGC
>JBOGID010000047.1:0-2362 GCA_050742295.1 Acidimicrobiales bacterium
GTCGGCGGTCCATGGCCGCCGACCCCACGGCCCTCGTCGAACTGGCCGAGAAGGCGGCCCGCGCCGCGGGAGCGATGTTGCTGGACGGGCTCGGCCGCGCCCACCAGTCGGTGGACACCAAGACGAGCCTCACCGACATGGTCTCGGAGATGGACCGGGCCGCCGAGAACCTGATCGTTGAGCAGCTGCTGGCGGCCCGGCCCGACGATGCCATCCTGGCCGAGGAGGGCAGCTCCCGTGACGGGACCAGCGACGTGCGCTGGGTGATCGACCCGCTGGACGGGACCACGAACTACCTGTACGGCCATCCGAGGTGGTCCGTGTCCATCGCCGCCGACGTCGGCGGCCAGGTGGCGGCCGGCGTGGTGGCCGACCCGTCGGTGGACGAGGTCTTCACCGCCACGCTCGGCGGTGGGGCGTGGTGCAACGGCCGGCCCATCCGCCACTCCGGCAAGGACGACCTCGCCACCTCGTTGATCGGCACCGGCTTCGCCTACCTGCGGGACCGGCGGGCGGAGCAGGCCGCGGCCCTCACCGCGGTCCTGCCACGGGTGCGCGACATCCGCCGCAGCGGCGTGGCGTCCCTCGACCTGTGCTGGGTCGCATGCGGCCGCCTGGACGGGTACTACGAGATCGGCCTCCAGCCGTGGGACGTGGCCGCCGGCGCCCTCATCGCCGCCGAAGCCGGCGCCGCGGTGAGCGGCGCCCACGGCGGCCCCCCGTCCGGCGCCTCGGTCCTGGCCGCCGCGCCGGGCCTCGCGCCGGCGCTACTCGACCTGCTCGCCTCCCTGGCCTAGCCACGGTGTGCAAATAAGTACCGATTCGGTACGCATCTGCACACAGTGGTCAATGGGCCCGGGCGGCAAATGAGGGGCGTCTCCTGGGCCTTTCGGCCTTCCAGCGCCGCCGGCTTGCGCCCTCTACACCGGCTGTTCGGTTCGGCCATGTCCCAGGCCCACTGACCGCCACACAGCTTAGGGGATCCCTCGCCGGCACGCGACCGCGACTACGGCGCGGCGCCGTCCCACCAGAGGGTGACGATCTCCCGCTGGGTCGGTTCCGGCATCTTGGCCAGCGCCTCCTCGACCTCGGGCTGGCGCTCGGGCGGGAGGCACAGCCGGCGGGTCAGGAAGACGACCCGGTCGCTGCGGTCCATGGCGCGCCAGCCCGGCCTCACCTCCCGTTCCACCTGCGGACGGATGCCCACCTCCTCCAGCACCGCGATGGCGTCGTCGGCGGTCGGGCCCTCGGGGCGGTCGAGGTCCCAGAAGTGCTTCCACAGCGGGTTGGAACCGGTGACGGGGTGGCGGCCGGTGATCTGCACGACCACGCGCCGGCGGGCGTGGGACGTGAGGGCCACCACGAAGCCAGCCAGGTCGGGCACGTTGTAGAGCACGTGGTTGGAGGCGACCAGATCGGCGACGGGAACCGCCCCCGCCACATCGGGCCACCGCCCCGGGTACACCTGGTGGGGCACGCCCAGGTCGCGGGCTCGGGCCGAGAACGCCTCCAGCATGTCCTCGCCCTCGTCGACCGCGCTCACCTCGGTGGCGGGCGGCACCAGGTGGAGGCTGGCGCCCCCCGTGCCCGCGCCCACGTCCAGGATCGTCCCGCCGTCGCCCAGAGCGGCCAGCGCCACACGCCGGGTCGGCGTGTCGGCCGGCGGCTCGTCGGCGGCCGGCGCGGGGAACACGCTCGGCGTCAGCTTCCACGGGTCGGCCACGGCCTTGCTGCGGATCTCCTCGGGGATCTCCCAGGCCGCCAGCTGCTCCGCCCAGCGCCGCTCGGCGTCGCCCGCCACGCCGCCCCTACCCCCGGACCACGATCGTGCCCGCCAGGCGGTCGTGGACGCCCCGCCGCAGCGGGTCGACGACGAGCAGGGCCCGCAGCAGCAGGGCCAGCGCCCATCCCACGGCGTGCACCTGGAACGCCAGCGCGGGCAGGACCCACCGCAGGATGGCCCGCTTCCAGCCCGGCACCCGCCCGTCGCCCATCCCCACGACCCGTGTGCCGACGATGGCCTTACCCGGCGTCCGGCCCCACAAGGCGGTGGGGACGATCTCGTACACGGCCATGAACACGAAGGCGACGATGGCCACGATCGAGGCCACGCCCGAGCTCACCTCGTCCGGCGTCACGGCACCCCGCAGCAGCATCCCCGGGGTGAGGAGCACGGTGCCGGCGAGGGCCAGGTCGGCCAGGCCCCCCACGACGCGCTGGCCCACGGTGGCCAGCCGGTCGGTGTCCTGCGCGCGCGGGCCGTGCTCGGCGGCCGGTTCGCGACGTTCCATGGGAGCCACCGTAGTCAGCCACCTGCCGCCGCCGAGCGGCGGGGCCGAGGCGGCGCCGATCGGCTCAGGCT
>JBOGID010000048.1:0-2245 GCA_050742295.1 Acidimicrobiales bacterium
GGCGCCCACGAGGATGCCTTTTTCGTCGAGAGCCAGAGCGTCCCGGGCGCCTACCGCCTCGTCGAGCGCCACGGCCCCGGCAACTGGTCGTGCTCCTGCCCGCATCCCACGCCGCTGTGCAGCCACCTGCACGCCACGGCCTACTACCTCGGAGCCGTCCTCGGAGCCGTCCCCAAGCCTGAACGACGCCTGCGGAGCGTGGCCGAGTGATCCCCCTCGCTCCCCACAAGTCCGCAGCGTCCGTCTACGCCGCCGCCCGCCGGGCGGGGCACGAGTGCTGGTGCGACGACTGCGAGGCTTGCACCGGCCGCACGCCGGCCCGGTTCGTCGCCTGCGCCCTCTGCCTCGCCCAATGCCACACGACCCGCCCCCGCCCCGCTCTCCCGACCGCCCCGCCGCGCCAGGAGGGCCGCGCTGGGCGGTCGGCCTGCGGGGCGTGCTCGGACGGCGACCACGTCGACTGCGCCCAGTTCGGCACGTCGTTCTTCGATGCGGACGGGTCGGGGCGCCTCTGCACATGCGACCACGGCCAGGAGGCGCCCACCCTGGCCCGCGTTGCTGAGCGGAGCGAGTCGTGAGCGACCTGACGCCTGCCCCCGCCCCGAGCCAACCGGACCTCTTCGGAGACCTCGACCACGTTCGCCAGATGTCGGACGCCGAATTCCGTCGCCGCTGTTCCGAGCTGCTGACCGCGGTCAAGAAGCGCGACCGGGAGAACCAACTGGCTATCGGCCGCATGGTCGTCCTGGCGAACCAGCGATGGGACAAGAAGACCTATGACGCCTTCGTCGAGGACTGTGCCAAGGCCCTTGACCACCACCCTTCGACTCTATGGCGCTGGCGACGCCATGCCGAGCGCGAGATGGGCGTTCCCCCCGAAGCCCCTGCTCGCGGCGTACGCGGAACTCGCGCCCCGCGAGTAGATCGCGAAGTCATAGAGGCCAAATCAGAAGACGCCATTTCAAGTCCTCCGCTGCCCGTCGCAGCGGAGCGCGGCCAGGGCGACGGGGTGGGCTACCCGCCGGCCCCCCCGTCGCCGGCCGCACCGTCGCCCGAGGTTGTTGAGCAATCAGGTGGTGACGGAGGCCCCTCGTCTCCTCCACCCGCCACCCCAACCTCTGCAACCTCGGGGCGTTCTCGGCCGGTCGGTGCTCCTGGGCGTTCAGCAGGCCCCGCACCCCGACCGGCCGAGCCCTTCAACGTCCGTCCCCCGAGGACCGTCGACGAACTGGACGCGCTGCTCGCTGCTGTCGGTGGCACGCCCCCGGCCCTGTTCCTGAACAAGAACCACTTCAACTGGTCGCTGGCTTGGAAGCGGATGAGCGAGGAGGACCGGCGGATGGCGGCACTCAACGGGGCGCACCGGGACGTGCAGCCCTACCCGAAGGTGGGGAAGCGGTGACATCCTGCCCCGCCTCCATCCAGGTCGGTCACGAGACAAGGGAAGCTCTGACCCTGCCCGGCGTCGAAGTCGGCCCCTGGTGCGTCCGCGAGTGCTCCGACCGCGTCCTGGTCGCCTTCGCTGACCGCCACTACCCCCGCCGCTCCATCGGCTGGCCCGTCGTCGGCCCCCCCGGGCACCGCCTCGCCCTGGTCACCCCCTGCGAGCGCGCCGTCTGGCTGACCCACTACACCGACCACCCCGACGACGGCCTCGACGCCTGGCGGTGCTCCATCTTCCGCAACGAGGGCGCCGGCCTGTCGTCGGTCCTCATCCTCTCCGCCATGGCGATGACGGCCGAGCAATGGGGCGCCGCCCCCCCTGACGGCTGGGTGACCTTCGTGGACCCGCGCAAGGTCAACGGCACGAACCCCGGCTACTGCTTCCTCGTCGCCGGTTGGTGGCGTGACCGCAATTACGAACACCCGCACCTGATCCGTCTGCGAGCTGCGGCATGAGTTGTTCAGCGCGCATCCAGGTCGGTCACGAGGCCATCGAGTGCTACGCCGGACGCGAGCACGAGGGACGGCACATGGCGATGGCCCTGGCCCCGTGCGGCTCCTGCGGTGGCTACGACCTGCACGCCGAGCGGTGCCCCGCATTCGGCGTCATGGGCTCGTGGCCAGGTTCGTGGTGGTCGTGGGCTGACGGTGACCTTGCCCTGACGCTCGAGCCCGACGACGCCGGGGACGACTGGTACCTGCGCATGAACGAAAGAAAGCGTGACCGATGACCCACCACGTTGACCTTGCAACCGTGACGCTCGCATTGGGCCAGCACGACCAGGGGACGCCCGGCAAGTGG
>JBOGID010000049.1:0-12433 GCA_050742295.1 Acidimicrobiales bacterium
ATGAATCCGGAGGCATCGGACGAACAGACGAGCCTCTTCGACATGGATCCAATTGGATGACGTGATGTCGGGTCGGCGCCGGCCCCAGCGGTGTTCCGAGACCGCGTGTCTCATTTCGACGCCCGACGACCCAATAGTAGGAACGTATGGTCCCGACCGAAACCGCGGCAGTCCCGGCGCGTGCGGAGGCGCTCGAGCGAGCGACGAGGCCGCCCGGGCTGGCCACTATGCGCCGGCCAAGGAGCCGTCGCCTGCCGATCACGGGTCCTTCTTGTGCTCTCGCGGCCCGCCTTCGCCGTTCGCGCCAAGCAATACGGCCCGCCGGAGTGACTCAGACCCCGCCTGACCAGCACTTTTACGGTGGGCGAGGCGAGGGGGGCTTGAACTCCGATTTGAGGCGTTCTGATCGATGATGATCGATGTTCAAAAGTGGCTCTGACCTGCGGTTTTACGATGTGGTGTGCTGGAGCGTGCTAGGCGGTTCTACCCGACTTCTACCCGTCCGGTAGAAGTCGGGAATGGGCTCGGGGCACCCTGCCAGGGCGACGCCTCGTTGTCAGGGCGATTCGTAGCGGGCAACCCGCCGGCTGCCGATCTGGCGCACTTGGCCGGGAAGGTATTCGCGGCGGCCCCGGGCGAAACGGCGGATATGACAAACTTGTTTTGCGCACCACGTCGGTCCACAAGAACGTCATAACTGAGCGTGGGGGTGTTGTGGATCCCGCCGGGCGGGAAAATGGCTGGGCCACGGGGATCGGAACCACTCCGGCAGCTGCTCGCCAGCCAGGCGGTAGCCCTTGGCATCACAGCCCTGGTCCTGAAGGCACCCGGACCGCTGCTGCTTGGCGCCGGCCACCACGGAGCGCTCGAACCTGGCGTCAGCAACGGCCGTCAGCGTGACTTCGACCGCCGCCTTGTCTCCCGCGCGTGCAGCTCGGCAATCTCGCCGGCGAGATCCTCACCCAGCGGCACCGTGCGTCCCTCTCGTAGGTCGGCGAAGCCCTCCTCCGACCCCGCAAGGGCCGCACGATCTCGGAGTATGCGCATCACGTGGATGAGGAGCGGCCGATCATCGACGTGATCGCGGATTAGATCCAGCGCTCGCTTGGTCTCCGCAAGCGCAAGCACGTCGATGCGAACAGGCTCCGCGCCAGGGACGGCGGTCAGGATGGCGGAGTCGATCCAGGCCCGCACGGTCGGCTGCGAGATCCCGAGGATTTCAGCGGCTTCGGACACCTTCGCGCCGCGCTCGCGACGTGCGACGTGCACCCGTAGGTCATCGAGTGACCGACGACGTTCGGGATTCTCCTCGTCCTGGGCGAGGTTCTGCAGCTCCAGGAGATCACCGACAACCTCGGCGAGCGACATTGCGGAAGCGTACATAGACTTTCGGATTTCCAGCGATTTCCGAAGGTAGTGCTAGTTCCCCCCACTCAGAGCGCGCCCCGACGAGGCGAGGCGCACAAGCCTCACGCGGGGCCTACATCTTTTGTAGTTTGTGCCATCAGCATTCAGCCCGTGATGGTTATACTCCTCGTAAGCCTCTAGAGGAGAACGAGTCGTTGGTTGTCTGGCACCCCCAACCCGAGGACCTGCAGCGGGTCTTCGACGAACAGAACCCCTGGCAACGCACAGGCCTAGTGCCGGCCACTCTGGCGCGTCCGATCGAACGGCCGCTAGCCAAACTCCTCTGGCGGCGTCTGCATGACGACGATCCCCATCGATTCCAGCTGGTCCTCGGGCCTCGCCGTGTCGGGAAGACCACCGCCCTCTACCAGACCGTTCGCCACCTGCTCGCGGCCGGCATCGCGCCCTCGCGAATCTGGTGGCTCCGACTTGACCACCCGCTGCTGCTCCAAGAGGGCCTCGGCGACCTCGTCCGGGCGGTTCTGGACACCTCGCAGACGACGCCCGACGCGCCAGTGTTCCTCATGCTCGACGAGCTCGTGTACACCGATCGCTGGGACCTGTGGCTCAAGACCTTCTTCGATGATCAGTGGCCGATCCGGATCGCCGCGACCTCCAGCGCCACCGCGGCTCTCAGGGAGCGACGGCTTGAGAGTGGCGTTGGTCGCTGGTCCGAGCAGCACCTGACCCCATACCTCTTCACCGAGTTCCTTGCCCTCGTCGAACAGGACCGACCGGTCGAGGTCGGCGACACACTCGCCGATAGCCTCGCGCTGCTCCGGCAAGGGCAGCGGGCCGACGGTGACCTGGCCACCTGGCGGCGGCTCTTCATGCTGGTCGGCGGCTTCCCCGAACTGCTCACGGCTCTGCACGGCCGACCCGACGAAGACGAGTCGAGCCGCCTGCTCGAGTCGCAGCAGGTGCTTCGTGCCGACGCCGTCGAGCGGGCGATCTACAAGGACATTCCGCAGTCCTTCGGCGTCGACAATCCGATGATGCTCGAACGCCTGCTCTACGTGGTGGCCGCTCAGATCACCGGCTTGCTGTCGCCGTCGAACATTTGCGGCGACCTCGGTCTCTCGCAACCAACCTTCGATCGCTATCTCTCCTACCTTGAGCAGGCGTTCCTCGTCTTCAGGCTGCCCAACTATTCGGGACGGGAGGCGACCGTGCAGAAGCGGGGCCGGAAGCTGTACTTCGTGGACGGCGCGATCCGAAACGCGGCACTCCAGCGAGGCCTTGCGCCTCTCGACAACCCGACCGAGCTCGGCGCGCTGGTGGAGAACCTCGTGGCCGCGACGCTGCGCTCGCTTGCGCTCCACGCCGGAATGCGCCTCTACCACTGGCGCGACGGCAAGCACGAGGTCGACTTCGTGTTCGACCACCCCACCCAGCCACTCGCGTTCGAGGTCGGCCTCTCGCCCGACCACCCTCGCTCAGGCCTCACGGCACTTGCCGAGAGGCACCCTCGCTTCCAGAAGAGGTGCTACCTCGTAGCGCCGCAGGCCGTGGTCGCACACCCCAACTCGACCGCCTCCGGTGTGGGCACCCTCCCGCTCGACGTTTTCCTCCAAGTGGTCGGCGGTCAGGCCGAGGCGGCGCTAGCCACGAGCCTGGGGGCCACCGAGTAACGGCCAAAGGTGGGCAGCCACGCTCCGAACGGTCCGGGATGTGGCTGCCTCATGGCCAATGCTCCGCTCGGTACGCCTCGACCTCGGCTTCTGGCAGCGCCCTCGTGGAGTTGTTCATCCGGACGAAGAACACCTGCTCTCCCTTGCTTGTTTTGGCCCAGACGGGGGTCGGGGAGCCGGCGACGTCGACGCGGCAGATCTCGTGGCCGGCGTGGATGGCGATGCGGGCCCGGGTCCTCGTGACCGGCGTGTGACGGAGCGCGTTGATGAGGTGGGTGGTCAGCCAGTTGACGAAGCCGTCGCCGTTCTTGGGCTTCACCCGCTCGTAGTCGTGGCCGAGACCGACGACCGAGCCGTCGGGGCCGATGCCGATGAGGAGCGTCCCGCCGTCGGTGTTCAGGAACGCGGCGATGGTCTCAACGATGGCGTCCTCCATCGCCTTGTGGCGGTCGGCTTCGAGGTGACGCAGGAGCCCTTGAGCGAGCGGGTCCACCGATCCCCTCCGAGGATCTCACGGCGGCATTCGACTGGTTCGCCGGCTACCTGGTCCTCGACACGCTCGTCGGCAATACGGACCGCCACCAGGACAACTGGGCCACGATCCGCGGCCAAGCTGGTGAGCGCTTGTCCCCCAGCTTCGACCACGCGTCCTGCCTCGGGTTCCAGATCAGCGACGCGGAGCGATTGGACCGTCTGGCCGCACGAGGCAACCGAACTGTGGCCAGCTATGCGGCCGGCGCACGCACAAAGTTCGAGGGTCGCCCATCGACGTTTGACGCCGCCCGAGCGGCCCTGGACCTCGCCAGCCCCGAGGCCCGATCGCACTGGATCGGCGCCGTCGACGGCAGCCCCGACGTGCGCGCGCTGGTCTCCGACCTCCCCGACGTGCGGATGAACGAGACGGCCAAGCAGTTCGCCGTGGCCCTTTATGCGGAGAATCGACGTTCATTGTCGTACCGGCTCCGTACGATGGGCGCATGAACAACGCCGGACAGGTGCAGGAGCGAGCCCTGTTCGTCTCGTGGCGCGACCCGAACGTCGGCTCCATCCATCCCATCGGCCGGCTCGTTCGCCGCATCGAGGGGGAACGGGAGCGCTATTCGTTCGGCTACCTCAAGCTGGCTGAGGGCTTGGAGGGCTTCGAGCCCCTGCCAGGGCTTCCTGATCTCCATCTCCGCTACGACAGAGACCGCCTCTTCCCCGTCTTCGCCAACCGGATCATGCCCCGAAGTCGACCGGACTACGACCTCCTCGCGGCCCACGTCGACCTACGCGGCGACGCCGATCCCTTCGAGGTGCTCGCCCGCACTGGCGGCCGTCGCGCTACCGACCGGATCGAGGTTTTCGCCGGACCCGAGCGCACACCTGAGGGAGACAGCAGCGTCCTGTTCTTCGCTCGGGGTCTCCGCCGCGTCGAGGGTGCACCGGCGGCCGTTTCGTCGCTGGAACCGGATGACCGCCTCGTCTTAGTCGACGACCCTCAGAACCCTTACAACCCACGCGCCGTGCTGCTCCGCATCTCCGACGGCCGCGAGGTCGGTTGGGTCCCGGACTACCTCGTCGATCACGTCCACGAGCTACGGGAGCTCAACCGATCCGAGCCGGTTGTCGTGGTGGAGCATGTGAACGACGAAACCGTCGCCCCGCACATGCGGTTGCTTTGCCGGCTTCGCGCCCCGTGGCCAGACGGCTACGTTCCGTTCTCCGGCCCCGACTTTCAGACGCTGGTCGACCTGAGCTGACTGGCGGCCCCGGGAGCCCGTTCGATCGGCTACATCCCTCCCTGCAGCACCACGTCGTCAACTCGCTGGGCTGGGCATCGTTGCGCCCGCTGCAGGCCGACTCCATCGACCCGATCCTCGACGACAACCACGCGCTGCTGCTGGCGCGAACAGCCGGGGGCAAGACCGAAGCCGCTGTGCTGCCGATCCTCACCCGGATCGTCTCGGAACGATGGAAACCGCTGAGCACGCTCTACCTGTGCCCGCTGCGTGCGTTGCTCAACAACCTTCTTCCCAGATTGGAGCGCTACACCGGCTTCGTCGGCGCCCGCGTCGCGCTCTGGCACGGCGATGTCGGGCCGGCGGAGCGGCAGCGGCTGGTGGTCGATCCGCCGGATGTCCTGTTGACGACACCGGAATCGGTTGAGGCGATCTTCCTGTCGACTCGTGTCGACGCGCATCGCCTTCTCGGAAATGTCCGGTGCGTGGTCGTCGACGAGGTCCACTCGTTCGCGGGCGACGACCGAGGCTGGCACCTGCTCGCGCTCCTCGAACGCGTCCGGCACCTCACGGGCGATGAGCTGCAGCGGATCGGCCTGTCCGCCACGGTCGGGAACCCCGAGGAGCTGCTCGGCTGGCTGACGCCACGCTGCGAGCGGTCCCGCCGCGTCATCTCCCCGGTCACCGAAGCCCCGGCCGACCCCGAGATCACCATCGACTACGTCGGCTCCTCGGCCAACGCCGCCACCGTGATCAGCGGTCTGCATCGAGGCGAGAAGCGGCTTGTCTTCGTCGACAGCCGGATGCGAGCCGAGGAGATCACCCATGCTCTGAACTCGAACGGGATCACCGCGTTCGTCACCCACGCATCCCTCGGACGAGACGAGCGACGCCGCGCCGAGCAGGCGTTCACTGAAGGCTCCGACTGCGTGATCGTGGCGACCAGTGCGCTGGAGCTGGGCATCGATGTCGGCGACCTCGATCGCGTCATACATGTCGATTCTCCGGGCAGTGTGTCGTCGTTCCTGCAGCGGTTGGGCAGGGCTGGCCGGCGCGCTGGCAGCGTCCGCAACATGCTCGTCCTGACGACGAGCGAGGAGGCGCTCTGGACTGCGGCGGGACTCACCCGCCTGTGGCGATCCGGCTATGTGGAGGCGGTAAGTGGACCGCCCCTACCTGCTCATCTGCTCGCCCACCAGCTGCTCGCCTTGGTGCTCCGTGGCGGTGGGTTCGCGCGTTCTGACGACGGATGAGAGGAGCCGGGTAACGGGAGACTGTTACGTCCGGATCTGTGGGAGCCGGGGGCTGCGATGCCCCCGGCCACCCGACCACCTCAGCGGTGAGCAGCCGCCGTGGTACCCCGGGAAGCGGTGGGCCACCGTCCATCCCGGCTACGTGGACCGCCTCGGTCCCGACGCATCGACCGTCGGCCCCCCGGACTGGCACCCTGAGGGCTGACAAGCCATCCCGTCAGGTGCTCGCGGGCTCGGGCAAGAGGCCGGGCTGACCGAGGAACGCCATCTGGTCGAAGGAGATGCGGAGGGAGCGGATCTGATCGCCTTCGGTGCGGACCACCGCCGCGAACGGCAGCTCAACCGTCCGTCCCGTCGGCGGGACGTCGACCGCGGGCGTGACCAGCGGCGACGTGTGGGTCCCCGAGAACACACCCTCGACGACGGCCGCGTCGCCGCCGGACAGCACGAGTGTCACCTGATGGCCGGCGTCGGAGAAGGCGCCAACGAACGGCTCGCTGAACGCCGTCCCCGCAGCCCGGCCCGTAAGGACGCCGCCCGGCGTCACCAATTCGCAGTCCTCGGCGAACAGGGCTTCGCGCGCCGGCCAGTCCCGTGAGTCCGTCAGCGCCAGGAACTGGGCCGCCAGCTCTTCAGGTGTCATGTCGGCTCCTCTCGTTCGATTCGATGCCCGGCGCTCAGCTCCCGGCGCCGACCGCCGCCGGCTTGCGACGGGTCACGGCGAAGACCACCAGCATGGCCACGCCCATGCCGATGGCGATACCCGCCCCGATGAGCACGGGTCCGGGCACGCCGTCGTCGTCGTCACCGCCGGCCGATGCCTCGACCGCCCGGTCCCGGAACAGCACGCTGGCGAAGTACGTGTCGTCGGCCGAGCCCAGGTTCTGGCCGTTGCGGCTGTCCTGCCAGGTGATGAAGGCGGCGTCGTCGGTGGACACGATGCCGAGCGGCCCGTGGATGTCGGCGTTGTTCGACCAGATCCCGTGGTTGCGGTCGATGATCCGGTCGGTGACCTTGACTTCCTTCTCCCACGTCCGCCCGCCGTCGAGCGAGTAGCGGTAGTACACGTCCTGGAAACCGAACTGACCGGTGCCCTCGGCCTGCGGGCTGTGGCGGCCGTCGTACCACACAACGTCGAGGCGGCCGTTGGGTGCCACCGCCAGGCTCGGATGGAGGTGCTGCACGTTCTGCAGGGCCGAGTCGGTGTTGATCACCTGGCGGTCTGACCACGTCTTGCCCGAGTCGTAGGACGCACGGAAGTAGATGTCCCGGTCGTCCTGGGGCCGGACCGCACGCGGGTTGGGGTTGCCGTACCAGATGACGTAGAGGTTGTCGTTGTTGGGGTCGGCCTTCAGGCCCCACTTGCGGTTGAAGAGGAACCCGGCGTTGCCCTCGTCGACCTGCTTGGCCTCGGTCCAGTTGGCCCCGTGGTCGGACGAGGAGCGGTGCAGCACGGTGCGGATCGGAGCGGGCGTGGACGGGTCGGTGCCCGCAGGGACGCGGCCACGGCCCGCGAACACGGCGTGGACGACGCCCTTGCCGTCCACCGCCGGGCGGGCCTCGTAGGAGCCCTGCGGGTCCCCCTCCCGGAGGCTGAAGGGCTGGCCGAACGTGCGCCCGCCGTCGGACGACGCGGCGATGAGGGCCTTGTTGCCCGACGGCGTCGGGTCGTTCTGGCGGAACTGCATCCACGAGACGTAGACGTACTGGGGCTCGTTGGGGTCGACCGCCACCCAGGGACGGTCGTTGCGCTTGAGGCCCCGGTCGGCCTCGGGCGCTTCGGGCGAGTCCCACACCTTGACGGTCGAGAAGGTCGCCCCATCGTCGGTTGACCGGGCCAGGAAGATGTGCAGGGGCTTGTCCGGCCGCTCCAGCATGTTGAACCGGGGGTCCATGGCGTTGAAGGCGATGTAGAGAACGCCGTTCTTGTCGTAGACCATCGTGTGGTTGATGTTGGAATCGGGGACGCCGCACGACTCCGTCCACGGCTTCAGCGCCGCGTCGCTCGCCGGCTCCCACGACCGGCCTTCGTTGATCGACCGGTAGGTCGTCAGGACCTTGGTGTTGCGAGCGTCGCAGTCGGCGATGACCAGCGTGCCGTTCTCGGGGTTACGGGCGATCTGGGGCGTCGAGTAGCCCCGGGCCGGGTTTGGATCGGCGCTCACCTGCACGGCGGCCGTGACCCACGGCTGGATGTCGGTCTGGGCTCCCACCGACCCCGGCGCGGCCACCGAGGCCACGATCATTCCCGCCGCCACCGCCGTCCAGACACGCAACGATGGACGCACTGCGCTGCCCCCCTGATCTCAGTCCCCTTTGACGCGCAGGCTAGCGAGACGGCCTGGCGGGCGCTCGGTACGGAGCGGGGGCCTTCTTGACGGGTGCCTTCTTGGCCGCGGCCTTCTTCTTGGCCGGGGTCTTCTTGGCCGGCGGTGGCTTGGCCGCGAGCTTGGCCGCGTCGACCAGGCCGTAGCCCCACTTCGGGTCCCACGTGCCCTTGGGCCTGCCGGGCACCAGGCTGGCGTCCCGCAGGGCCTGCTTGGCGCCCTCGGGGTCGAGCTGGGGGTTGCGTTGCAGCAGCAGGGCGACGAGGCCGGCCACGAACGGGCAGGCCTGGCTCGTCCCCGCCATGATCGTGTTGAGGCTGTCGATCAGGAACGCGGGCGTGACCCCAGAGTGGGCCGACAGGCACGAGACGATCATCGCCCCGGGGGCGGCCAGGTCGGGCTTCTGCACCCCGTCCCGGTTGGGGCCCTCGCTGCTGAAGTCGGCGATCTCGTCCGGCTCCAGGCCCGACGGGTGGGGGTCGCCGAAGATGTCCTCCCACTCGGCCCGGGTGGTGAACGCACCGACGGTGATGGCCCGCTTGGCGCAGCCCGGAGCGCCGACCTTCATCGAGTCCTGCACGGTCGGTCCGTTGAACTGGGCCACCGGTCCGCGGATGCTCCACACGTCCACCCGCCCGCTGCGGATCTTGCTGCCGCTCCGTACCCGCAGCCGCCACGCGCCGCTGGCGGGCGGGGTGCCGGCGGTGACGGGCTTGGGCTGGATCACGGCCAGGAAGTTGATGTCGCCGTTGGCCGGGTCGACGGGCGGCGTGATCAGCTCGACCTCGCCGTCGGGTAGCTGGTAGACCACCGAGGGGTTGTCGCCGTCGATCACGCCCTGGTAAGGCGTGGCCGCGTTGTGGGGGTCGACGATGGCGATCTCGATCTCGTCGCCGGCCTCGAACCACAGGTTGAGCGCCGCATAGGGCGGGGTCACGCCCGGCGCTACCTGCAGCATGGCCATGGGGACGGTGCGGGTCGAGCGCCGCTTCAGCGTGAACTGGGCGTGGATGTTGTCGGTCCCCTCGTTGCCGGCGGCGCAGCACACGATGCGTCCCGGCCCCACGGCGGCGTCGATGACGGCGGACAGGGAGTCGGACCCGTCGTGGCCGTCCCCGTGGCCGCCGAGGCTGAGGTTGACCACGGCCGGCCGTCCCAGCTCGCCCGCCACCCGGAACGCGTAGCGGACGGCGTCAGCAATGTGGGCCGTCATCATGTCGGTCTTCACCACGACGAACTCCGCTTCGGGCGCCACCCCGACGAACTGCTGGTCGGCGGAGGCGGCGATGCCGGCCACGTGGGTGCCGTGCCCGTTGGTGTCGCGGGACATGCCCATCAGCTCGCCCGTCAGCTCCTGGCCGTAGGCGCCTTCCAGCACGCCGATGCCGTTGAGGGTCTGGTCCCAGACCCGCAGGATGCGGCCCGCGAAGTTGGGGTGCGTGACCTCGATGCCGGAGTCGATGACGCCGACGATCACCCCCTTGCCGGTCAGGCCCGACGTCTGCTGGAACCTCGGCAGGTGGACCTTGGTGGCGGCCATGTCGAGAAGCGGCACCAGCTGCATTGCGGGCACGACCCGGGCGAGGGCGGGGTCGTCGGTCAGCGAATCGAGCGCCTCAATGGGGACGATCCCCGTGCGCACCCGGCCCTCGCCCCCGTTGACCTCGACGCCCTCGATCGACCAGAGATGGTCGAGCGACGCCCCCTTGGCGGGATGGAAGAACACCACCATCCGGGCCGGCTTGGGCGTGGGCGTCACCGACACCACGCCGAGGACGCCCACGTGCTTCCTGAGGGCGGTGCGGCCCGCCCGCTGGTAGTCGTTCAGGGCCGCCACCAACCCGGGACTCAGCTTCCGGTAGTCCACGAGACCTCCTCCCACCAACACCCGCTCTTGGTGGACCGTAGCCGGAAAGCCGACTTCGTACGATTCGGTGAACAGCTGGCGCTCGGGCCCCGGAACGGCGCGGGGACCGGTAGCGTTCGAGCGTGATCGACGTCGAGGTCACCGACGAGGAACTGGCCGAGCTGGCCCTGGCCGCCGATCCCGACGAGCCCGTGGACGATGACGCCGTCCCCCTGCGCGACGTCGAGGAGGCCACCGCCGGCGCGCCGCTCCTGCCCGGGTGGTACATGCCGTCACCGGCGACCGTCCTGCGCCCGCTCCGGGGATGGAGCCGGTGGGTGGCGGTGATCATCATCGCCGCCTTCGTGGCCATCAACGCCTACGGGCTGTGCAGCACCTACGGGCCGGTGGCCTTTGGCTGAGCGGCCTCCGCCAGGGCGAGCGCCTCGGCGAGGGTGAGGTCGAGGAGAGTGTGGACGACCACCTGGGCGGCTGACAGGTCAAGGCCGGCCGTCAGCCGGTGGGGCACGGCCACGGTGAACAACCCGGCGCCTACGGCGGCAGCCACGCCGTGGGGCGAGTCCTCGACGGCCACCGACCGCGACGGCTCGGCGCCCAGCCGTTCACACGCCAGGCGGTAAGACGTCGGGTCGGGCTTGACCGGGACTGTCCCCTCGCAACAGACGAGGCACGAGAAGCTGTCCCGCAGGCCCAGGCGGGTCAGGTGGCGGTCGACCCACTCCGGGGGCGATGAGGAGGCGATCCCCACCGGGACGTCCAGCCCCTCGGCCTCGGCCAGCCACTCCACAACGCCGGGCCGGGGCTCGTGGCTGGCCAGCAGGAGATCCCGCCGTTCGCGGCGGCGGTCGAGCAGGCCGGGGTCGAGGTGGCGGCCGAGCCGGGCCTGCAGCTCCGTCCACGGGTCGAAGACGCCGGTGGTGCCGATGAGCGCCTGCCACTCCTCGAGCACCAGCTCCTCCCCGTGCTCGTCGAAAAGTTCGGCCCACGAGCGGTAGACGGGCCCCTCGGTGTCGAGGATCGTCCCGTCGAAGTCGAGCACGACACAGGCGCGGGCCATCGCCAGAGGATGGCAGCGCCGGGGGCCTACGAGGTGGGAATTCCGAGGCCTCGCACGACGTCGGGCAGGTAGAGGTCGTCGATGTAGGTCATCCCGGCCGCCTCGACCGCCGCCCGGCCCTGCTGGGACTCCGCCTCCGGCCGCCAGCATCCCGTCGGGTCGTGACCACCGGCGGCATTTAGACCCGACTGCGTCCAGACCGCGGTGGCGCCGACCTGCTGCGCCATCTCCACGATCTCGGGCAGCTCGTCGAGCGGACGGTGCGAGTACACCAGTTCCGCCCGCTCGGGCGGCTCCCCCGTGCGCCGGACCACAACCTCACCCTCCTCGGCCGTGTAGGACGAGTAGTCGTCGGGAGCGGGGCCGCCGTGGACGACCACCTGGTAGCCGGCCCGGGCCAGCGTGTCCGGCACGTCACGGGACGGCCAGTCGATAACCAGCACGCTCGTCGCCGCCCGCAGGATCTCCTCCGCCGCCATGCCGAGAGAGTCTGTCAGGTCACGTCAACAGTTGCAGTCGCGGGCCGCGTCACAGCCCGAGCAGTCACAGCCCGAGCAGTGACAGTCGCAGCCGGAGCACGCCTCGTCGCAGACCTCGTCGCCTGCGTCCTCGCAGGCCTCCTCCACGCCGTGGAGGCAGACCACGCACATCCCGCACGTCCCCACCGACGCGGCCCAGCCCGCCAGCGGGTCAGGGCACAGCCCGCACAGGTGGGCCATCCACTCGCGACGGTCCGGCGACTGCCGCCGGCACGGTTGCTCCACGATGCCGAACACCGAACGGTGCCGACCCCCCTCCGGGCCGTCACCGTAGCCACCGCTTGGCGGGTTTGTCCGGCTGCCTGGCTACGTCAGCAGGATGACGATCAGGATAATCAGGAGGATGCCGCCGAGGCCGATCCCTCCCGAGCGGTAGCGGCCACCGCCGTAGCCGAAGCCTCCGGCCAGGACCACGACCAGGAGGATGATGAGAAGGATCTCGAGCATGGCCAGCTTGTTCCCCGCCATCGTCGCCCCCACACAAGCGCGACCGATGACGCGCCCGCCGCAGTCGTGGGACGCTTGACGGCCGAGGGGACAAGCGAGTGTCGGAGACCACACAGCCAACCGAGGGCGGGGCGCGGGGGCGGGCCACGACCCTGCCGCTGCCGCCGACGTCGCGGCGCGGGCG
>JBOGID010000050.1:0-13678 GCA_050742295.1 Acidimicrobiales bacterium
GGCTCGGTCCGGGCGGCCCCGCCCATCGCACGCCCGCCGCCACCGCCGCCGTCCGCCACGCCGGTTGTGTCGTCGGCTACGTCCCGTACGTCGACCTGGCCGCCGACCTGCTCACCGCGGCGCAGGACGTGGTGCGGTTCGCCATCGGCGCCGAAGCCGAACGGTGCGAGGTCGCCCTCCGGCGGGCGGCGGCCGGGGAGCAGGTGGCCCTGGTGTGCTCGGGCGACCCCGGCGTGTACGCCATGGCCTCGCTGGTGTGCGAGCTGGCGCCGAGCCACGGCGACCCGCCCGTGACGATCGTCCCCGGTGTCACTGCCTCGCTGGCGGCCGCCGCCGTCCTCGGCGCGCCGCTGGGCCACGACCACGCGTCGGTGTCCCTGTCCGACCTGCTGACCCCGTTTGATGTCATCGAACGGCGCCTGCAGGCCGTGGCCGGCGGGGACTTCGTCGTGTCCCTGTACAACCCCCGGTCGCAACGCCGCACTTCGCAGTTGGACCGGGCCCTCGACATCCTCGGCAGCTGCCGGCCTCCGGGCACACCCGCCGCCGTCGTCACCGACGTGGGACGCCCGGGCCAGCGGGTCGTCCGCACCACGCTCGCCGACCTCGATCCCACCACCGTCGGCATGCTGTCGCTGGTCGTCGTGGGCGCCAGCACGACCCGGTGGCTGGGCGAGCGCATGGTGACGCCGCGGGGGTACCCGGCCCCGTGACCGTCCTCATCGCCGACCGGTGCACGGCGTGCGGCGCGTGCCTGGCCACCTGTCCCGAACACGCGCTCACTGCCGCCCCCCGCAAGCCGGTGGTGATCGACGACCGCTGCACCGACTGCCTCGCCTGCCTGGAGGTCTGCCCCGTGGACGCCATCGTCCCCCACCCCATCGAGGTCGAGAGCTACCGGCGCATGGCGGAACGGGTCGACCTCTCCTCGTGGCCGGACGGGGCCCGCGACGTCGTGGCCCGCATGATCCACGCCACCGCCGACGAGTCGTTCGCCACGTCCACATTGATCGGCGACACCGCGGTGGCGGCCGCCGTCGAGGCGCTGCGGGCCGGCTGCGCGGTCGTCTGCGACTCACGCATGGTCGTGGCCGGGATCCCGTCGGTGCCCGGTGCCGTGTGCCTGCTCGACGACGTCCCGGTCGCGCCGCCCGGCGACACCCGCGCCGCGGCCGCCATCCGCCTGGCCGCCGGCCGGTACCCGACGGGCGCGCTGTGGGTGATCGGCAACGCTCCCACCGCCCTCGTCGCCCTGCTCGCGTCGGACGTGTGCCCCGCCGCCGTCATCGGCCTCCCCGTGGGCTACGTCAGCGCGGCAGAGGCCAAGTCCGCCCTCTGGGACAGCCCGTGGCGGACCCTCGCCGTCACCAACACGGGCGAGCGGGGCGGGAGCCCCGTGGCCGCCGCCGCCGTCAACGCCCTCGCCCGCCTCGCCGGGCCCGGCCGGCGTCCTGACGACGTCTGAAGTCGGTTCGGCGCCGATCGTCGGTTGGACGCCGGGGGTCAGCAGGCTCGGCGTCGGAACCACCTCTGCGGTGGGTTGGACGCCGATGGTGGGTTGGACGCCGAGCCTCGCGGGCCGGGAGGCTTCGAGCCCAGGGCGGCGGCGAGGCGGGTGAGGCCGGCGTCGTCGGGGACGGCGATGCGGACGGTGCCGGGCAGGCCGAAGCTGGCGCAGTCCCGGACGAGGATGGCGTGGCGGGCGAGGTGGTCACGGAGGTCGCCGGCGTCGGGGACGAGGACCCACGGGGCGTCCGACGGGTGGGGGGCGAACCCAGCCGCACGCAGGGCGCCGACCAGTCGGCCCCGCAATCCGTGCACCGTCGCCGACCAGGCGGGCAGGTCGGCGGCGGCCAGCAGGTCGGGCAGGACGGCGCAGGCCAGGCCGTTCACGGGCCACTCCGTGTGCCGGGCCCGCAGCCGCTTGGCCACCGACGGGTCGGGGCAGAGCACGTAGCCGAGCCGCAGGCCGGGGCAGGAGAAGGTCTTGGTCAGCGACCCCAGTACGAAGGCGCCGCGGTCGGCGTCGCCTCGGGCCCAGGTGCCGGTCGACAGCGGCCAGAAGGCCTCGTCCCACACGGCCGCTGTCTCGGACGGGGCCGCGAGCAGGCCCGTGGGGTTGCAGGGGTTGGACCGCCACCGGCCGGCGGCGGGGTCGAGCAGGGGCAGGTGGCGGGCGTAGAGGGAGAACTCGGGCGCGGTGACCCAGCCCGCGCCGGCCTCGGCGGCGACCAGGGCGATCGCCTCGGACCCGCCGTTGGTCAGCAGGACCCGGTCCGGGTCGATCCCGATGGCCGAAGCCAGCGCCTCCGTCGCCGCCGACGGGTCGGGGTACCGGCGCAGCGCGGCCAGGTGGGGAGCAGCCAGCGCCGCCACGTCGGGGGCGCAGGGGTTGAGGGACAGCGACAGGTCGAGCACGTCCTCGACGTCGATGCCGAGGGCGGCGGCCAGGCGAGCGCCGTCGCCGCCGTGTTCGCCGGGCGCCGGCGCGATCACCGCTCGTCCTTGTCGGTCACGCCCGCGGAGTCGAACGTGGCCATCTCCCGCAGGACCCGTGCCGCGGCCTCGACGATGGGCAGGGCCAGGCACGCCCCGCTCCCCTCGCCCAGGCGGAGGCCGAGGTCGAGCACCGGTTCCATGCCCAGTTCGTCGAGCACGGCGGTGGCGCCGGGCTCGGTCGAGCGGTGCCCGGCCAGGCAGCGGGCGGCCACGCCCGGGACCAGCCGTTCGGCGGCGAGCAGGGCCGCGCCGGCGATGAGACCGTCCACGATCACGGGGACGCCCGCAGCCGCCCCGCCCACGATGAAGCCGGCCAGGGCGGCGATCTCCAGCCCGCCCAGGGTGGCGAGGGTCTCCAGCGGCCCGGCGGGCGCATGGCGCGACAGCGACCGCTCCACGACGGCGACCTTGCGGGACAGGCCGAGGTCGTCCACACCCGTGCCCCGGCCCGTGACCGCCGCCGACGGGCGACCGGTGAGCCGGGCGATGACGGCCGCCGCAGCCGTCGTGTTGCCGATCCCCATCTCGCCCGTGACCAGGGCGGCCGCGCCCCCGTCGACCAGTGACGCTGCCACCTCGGCGCCCACGCCCAACGCGGCCCGGCACTCGTCGATCGACATGGCCGCTTCCACGGCGATGTTGCCCGTCCCCGCCCGCACCTTGCGGGCCAGCAGCGACGGAGAGGCGGGCAGGTCGGAGACCACGCCCACGTCGACCACCGTAACGGTGGCGCCCGCCTGGCGCGCCAGCACGTTGATCGCCGCGCCGCCAGACACGAAGTTGGCCACCATCTGGGCCGTGACCTCCTGGGGCCACGGGGTCACGCCCTCGGCCACCACCCCGTGGTCGCCGGCGAACACCGCCACCGCCGCCGGCGACGGCAAGGGCGGCGGGCAGGTGCCGGCGATCCCACACAGCTGGATGCCGATGGCCTCGAGCCGGCCCAAGGCGCCTCGGGGCTTGGTCAGCCGGTCCTGCAGGGCGGTGGCGTCGGCCAGGGCGACGGCGTCGAGGGGCGGGACGGCGGCGTTCAGGTTCACATTCAACCGGGCCATCCGACCACGTTCGCAACCGCCCTACAAGCGGGCGGCAAGGGGGCATCAGGAGCGGGGCGCGAAGTTGCAGCCGTTCGCAGGCCAGCCATGAAGGAGCCCGCCATGGAGACGCCCGACCTGACCACCTACCTGATCCTGCACCGGGGGATGCGGGCCGACGCTGCCCGCGTTCGCCTTCAAGCTCCTCTGGTACACGACCCGCCGCCGCGACGCCTCGCATGGCCCGTGAGGCCTTCGGTACCGCCCTCCCCGCCGGCGCCGTGTCCCTGGAACGCACGGCCGCCTGACCGGGGACCTACTCGGCGGGCGGCCCTGCGTCGCGGTCGTCGACCCACCGCCGGGGCGCGGGGGCCACCGAGAAGCCCTTGCCCTCCAGGAACTCCCGGGTGACCTCCTCCCAGCCCGGCGGGCGCACGCCCGCGTGCTCGGCCAGCACGGCCATGAACACCCGGGCCTTGGCCTCGCCGAAGCCGGGCAGGGACGCAAGCGAGGCCAGCAGCTCGTCGCCCGTCTCTGCAGTCGCCCACACCTGTGCCGCATCGCCGCCGTGGTGGTCGACGACGTGACAGCACAGAGCCTGGACCCGTTCGGCCATGGGGCCGGGCGCCCGGTGCAACGGCGGTGGCTCGGCCAGGGCGGCGGCCACCTCGGCGCCGTCGACCGCAGCCAGTGCGGCGGCCTCGAAGCGGCCGCCCAACCGGTCCTTCAGCTCGAGCGAGGCGCGGAAGGCCAGGGCCAGGGGCACCTGCTGGTTGAGGACCATCCCGATCAGGAGGGCGAGCGGTTCGCCAGCCAGCGCCCGGTCGGTGGGGGCGTTTCCGGTCAGGGGCACGGTGGTCACGGCCCCGAGCTTGCCACCACGTCGAGGATCGTTTCGAGGGACAGGGACGTGCCCCGCCGCCGGGGCGAGCCGCCAACGAGGTCGCTGCCGCCCCACTGGTCGTCGGGGGGGCACCCCTCGAGCTCGTTCAGCCTGCGGTACACGGTGGCCAGGTCGGTGGACGACCACGGCGTCGTCTTGGTGATGCTCACGATGCGGACGGTCCCGGCCCAGCGCTCGGAGATCACCGTCTCCAGGCCGTCGAGCCGCTCCTGCATGCGGGCGTAGGGCCCGTACTCCCGGACGACCGCCACCGCGCCCCGCTGCAGCACGGGCACGTACTCGGTGGAGGCGGCCCGGCGCCCGCCGCTGCCGTTCACGTGGGCCGTGATCCGCTCGGCCACCTCCTCGATGATGGCCCGCAGCGACTCCTCGTCGGCGGGCTGGGCGTCCCGGCGGGCGTCGTGGCAGGGGCCGTAGACCCACGCCAGGTGGGCGAGCATGTCGTCGATCTCGGCCCACTCCGGCCACCATGTGGCGGCCAGCACGTCGAGGATCCCCTCCACCTCGACAAGCCGGCGGACGGCGAGCTCGTTGATCCGTCGGGGGTTGGCCAGGACCCACAGGGCCGTGCAGACGTCCTCGTCGGCGTCGTTCACGTAGACGTCGGCACCGGGATGACCGCCCCGGTGCATCCGCAGCCACAGCCCCTGGCTCACGTCGAGGTAGCACTGCTCGCACGTGGACCGGGTCGAGTACCGGTCGACGGACTCGTGGTGATTGTAGGAGGCGTGCGGGCCCCCAGGCCGCCGGAACGGCGCGCCGCTCACGGCCCCGTCGAGCCCGATGGCGGGGCCATCCAGGCCGCAGAACTCCTCCGGGGTCATGACCGTGCCGGGCCGGATGATCAGGTCGATGTCAGGGTCCGCGACGCTGCGCCCGGACACGGTGAAGACGCAACGCTGCGACCCCATCAGATCCCCTCCCCAGCAAGAAAGTTCTTGGCCAGGTACTCGTAACCCGTCAGACTGCCTCCCGTCCAGCCCGAATGTTGCCCGGAGCGCTACCGGTGAGTAACGATTGCGTCAATGAGTGACCGAGGGGACACGGTCGACTGGTCGGCGATGCCGCTCGGCGCGCTGATCCGCAAGGCACGGGCCGAGGCGGGCGCCACCCAGGCTGACCTGGGCAATCAGATTGGCAAAACGGGCGACCTGGTGCGGGCCATCGAGGCCGGCACCCGTAGCCCCTCCCTCGACACCCTCGTCCAGATGGCCACCGTGCTCGTCGCCGACCGCGACCAGCGGGTCCGGTCGCTGGCCCGGTGGCTGGTCAAGCTCCAGGAGCGCCAGGTGGCGACCGCCGCCGTCGACCCTAGCCACGCCGCCGTCCTCAGCGACGCGGCGGCGAGGGTCAGCAGCGCCCTCGAACCGGCCCGCCGGCGCCTTCCGCCCCCCTTTCCTCGCTCGCTGGAAGGGTTCCCTGAGCAGTTCCAGCCCCTCGTGGCCGTGTTCCCGGACCGGCGCGAGGTGCCACCTGACAGCGCCGCCGACCTGTTCGCCCTGAGCGGGGCGGTGGGCGACTACCGCTTCATCGGGCACCTCTCGGGGCTGGAGACGCCCCTCACCATCGTGTCGGACAAGCTCTTCGTCCTCCGGCCGCGCGACTGGTTGGCCCGCCGGTTCTCCGACGCCCACCTGCTCATTGTCGGGAGCAACGCCGTCAACTGGCTGACCCGCACCAGCTCGGCCCTCTTCCGCCCCCAGATCGAGCCCGAGGCCCGGGCGTGGACCGAGCGCTACCTGCGGCGGGCGCCCGACCTCGAGGACCCCAAGCTGCTGAAGGTGTTCTGGCATGTCGTCGAGACGACCAAGCGCACGCCCCACCATGAGGTCGACGGCGACCTCGTCCCCCGCCAGAACCTGGCCACCCAGGAGGTGGCCCTGCTCCCGGAGGCCGTGCGGCTGGCCACCGACCTGCTCGACGGCCGCACCGAGCAGGAGATCAAGCAGCTGTTCCAGGTGGCGAGCTTCGCCGACCCCGCCCACGGCGAGCAGCACCGGCCCCACGGCGCCTGGAACGACCTCGGGGTTGTCTCGCTGGCGCCCCACCCGTTCGACACCACCGGCCGGTTCGTCTCCATCCTGTGCGCAGGCATCGCCGGGCCGGGCACCGCCCTCGGCCTGCGGGCCCTGCTCACCGAGCAGGGGGAGTTCGCCGAGCGCCCCTTCGGCGGGGTGATCGACGTCCAGCTCCCGCCCGGGCAGAAGACGTGGCCGGGCCGCTACGAGGACGCCTACTGGCACTGGCGGACGCTGCCCTACAAGCCCCCCGACGTGCTGGCCAACCTGGCGCAGGCGGCGGCGACCGCCGACAGCCGCCGGCGGACCCCGTTCCGGGGCTGGCTCGACGCCGAGCTGGCCTCGTCCGTCGCCTTCGTCGAACAGCTGATGGCCGGAACTAGCCGGCCGGCTCCATGAACAGCTCGTCGACGAAGCACCACAGCCACATCTCGCCGGGCTGGAACGACTGGATCAGCGGGTGCTCGGTCGACTCGTAGTGCTTGGTGGCGTGCTTGTTCTTCGAGCTGTTGCAGCAGCCCACGTGCCCGCACGACAGGCAGATGCGCAGGTGGACCCACCGGTCGCCCATCTCCAGGCACTCGGCGCAGCCGTCGGGCGTTCCCGGCGTGACCGACTGGATGGCGTCGAGGTGGGTGCATTCGTCGGTCGTCGGCATGGTTCAGCCTCCCATTGCGTTCGGGCCACGCAGGCCGGCAGTCGTGGCGGTGATGACGTCGGCCATGGTGAACGTGCCCGGCTGGGCCGACGGCAGGGTCGGTGTCCAGGACGGGTCCACCGAGAGCTGCGACCCGTGGTCGCTGCGCAGCAGGCCGATGAGGACCTCGCCCACGATGCGCCCGCCCACCGGCCCAAGACGCTCGCCATCCGCCCGGTGCTCCGCCTCCTTGAGCACGTAGAACCACAGGGGCGTGCCCGCCCCGAACCGGGCGGGGTCGAGGCCCGTCTCCTCGGGGGTCAGGGGCTCGGCGCCGATCGCCTCCGCCACCCACTCGCCCGACGGCAGGGCGGTGCCGACGCCCCGCTGGAGGTCCCGGACGGCCAGCGACCGGTGGGCGGGCAGCTCGACCGTCCCGGTGATGGCCTCGGGCAGGGTGATGAGGTAGGACGGCATGGCGCCGTTGATCTTGGGCGCCCGGTCGGCGGGCTCGTGGCCGGGCACGTCGAAGACGAGCGTGAGGTCGCAGTCGTTGCCGACCGGGCACGGCCCGAACCCGGCCAGGTCGGGGAAGAGCGGGTAGGCCGGCCCTTCCCGCTGCAGCCGGTAGGTCTCGCGGCACTGGCCGTGCCCGTAGCGGTAGGCGCCGTCGGCGAACTCGATGGGCACGAACGGCTCCTCACCGGGCTTGTAGAACCGGGGCCCGTCGCGCAGCAGTTCGTCGACCAGGTCCCCGCCGATCAGCCGGGGCAGGAAGTCGTGCACCACGATCCACTGGAAGTGCCAGGCCGCCGCCCGCCGTGCCTTGTCGAACAGGTCGGCCCCCGGAACCTTGTCCTCCCGCAGCCGGTCGACCAGCAGGTTGTGCATCTTGATGAACAGCAGGTGCAGCTGCGTCATGTAGATGTGCACGTCGTTGCGGGGGTCGGCGATGAGGGCGAGGCCCTCGTGGTTGCGGGCCAGGTCGTTGCCGTCGGGCGAGGTCAGCAGCTTGGCCGGGTCGTCGCGGCGGTAGAGGTAGGGCTCCCCCACGGGGCCCTCGCCGTAGAGGGGCTCGAGGTCGATGCCGGGGCTGCCGGCGTTGTGGAGGCCGCCGATGTCGGCTTCCAGGGTGAGGGGCGAACGGTCGGCGGTGAGGTCGTGGGCGATGAACTGCCCGAGCATGGGCCAGCCCGCGGCGCCCGTGGCCTCGCAGACGGCGGACGGTTCGAGGCTGGACAGGTCGCACACACCGCCTTGCACGCCCAGGGCGAGGACGGCCTCGGGGTCGAGCGTCAGCGCCGGTGCGTCGGGGAACATCCGGCCGTAGCGCGCCCCGAATGCGGGCTTGTCGATGGCCCGCGACGGCGCCAGGCAGTTGTCGCGGGCGGGGTGGGAGTTGAGGTGCTGGGCCGACACCGTGCGCACCGCCGTACCCGGCTTGATGACGGAGGTCATCGGGTCAAGGTAGCCCGGTTCCCTCCGATCCTTTGCCGTCTGACGATTCGGTGAACGGATGGGGGGCGAGCGTCGTAGCGGCCGGTTTCGCGGGATGATCCGGCGGTGAACGAGGAGGTACGGGCCGGGGCCAGGCAGAAGCACCGCGGGTACGCCATGGCCGCCCTCGGGCTCGTCGTGCTCTCGGTCATCGCCGTGGTGGTGGCCACCCGCACCGACCCGTCGTCGCTGGGAGTGGGGCGCGTCGACCCCGACAACCTGGCCGTGGGCAAGCCCGTGCCGTCCCTGCGCAACACCGGCGAGTGGCTCAACTCGGCGCCGCTGTCGTCGACCGACCTGGCCGGCAAGGTCGTCGTCTACGACTTCTGGACCTACTCGTGCGTGAACTGCGTGCGCACCCTGCCCTTCCTGCGGTCGTGGTTTGACCGCTACCAGGCGGACGGGCTGGTGATCGTGGGCGTGCACACGCCCGAGTTCGACTTCGAGAAGCGGCGGGCCAACGTGGAGGCGGCGGTGCAGCGGCTGGGCGTGACGTGGCCGGTGACCATGGACAACGGCCGGGCCGTGTGGGACGACTTCGCCAACAACTGGTGGCCGGCCAAGTACGTGGCCGACCGCGACGGCCGGCTCCGCTACCAGCACATCGGCGAGGGGGCGTACACCGAGACCGAGGACGTGCTGCGCGCCCTGCTAGGCGTGCCCCAGACGGCGGCCCGGGCCGTGAAGCCGGGCGAGGAGCCCGACCTCGACGGTCGGGCCCGCGAGCAGATCTCGCCCGAGACCTACCTGGGCCCGCTGCGCAGCGCGGGCGGCACCCACACGGGCGTCGACACCTACCCCGAGCCCGGGACGCTCTCGGTGGACGAGTACCGGCTGGTCGGCACGTGGGACGGCGCCGGCTACACCGCCACGTCGGTGTCGGACGGGGCGGCCATCGTCATGCGCTACCGGGCGGGCGAGGTGAACCTGGTGCTGGCCGCGGCGTCGCCGGTTGACGTGGTTGTCGAAGTGGACGGCAAGCCGGTGGTGGCGGGGAGCCGGGCCGCCGACGTGGGGGTGGAGGCGTCGGGGGCGACGGTCGTGCGGGTCGACCGTTCGGACATGTACCGGCTCGTGCGCTCGCCGGGGGTGGAGGAGCACACCCTGCGGCTCACGGTGCGGGGCACGGGGTTGTCCGCCTACGCCTTCACGTTCGGGACCTGAGCGGGCGGGGCCGGGCTGGTGCTGCGGGACGGGGTGTCGCTGTTCGGGGCGGGGGTGGCGTCGTTCCTGGCGCCGTGCGTGGTGCCGCTGCTGCCCGCCTACCTGGCCGTGATCGCGGGGGAGAAGGCGGACGGGGATGCGGACGGCGGCGGGGCGTCGGTGCGGGCCACGCTGATCTTCGTGGCCGGGTTCGCCCTGGTGTTCGCCGTGCTGGGCGCCATAGCCGGGCTGATCGGGTCGTCGCTCGACCGGGCCCAGGACGCGGTGCAGCGGGTGGGCGGCGTGCTGGTCATCGTCATGGGGCTGGCGCTGCTGGGGGTGCTGCGGGGCCGGTTCCTGCGGGAGCGGCGGCTGCTGGGTGAGCAGGGGCCGAGGTGGGCCTGGTTGCGGGGGCCACTGCGGCCGTTCGTGCTCGGGGTGGCGTTCGGGGCGGCGTGGACGCCGTGCGTGGGGCCGCTGCTGGGCGCGGCCCTCACGTTCGCAGCCGTGTCGGGGGAGGCGGGGCGGGGCAGCCTGCTGCTGCTGGCCTACGCCATGGGGATCGGGGTGCCCTTCGTGCTGGCCTCGCTGGGCCTGGCCTCGTCGCCCCGGGTGGCGGCCGGGCTGCGCCGGATCGGGCCGCCCCTGCAGAAGGTGGGCGGCGTCGCCATGGTCGTGCTGGGCGTCCTGCTCGTCACCGGGGCGTACGGGCACCTGACGTCCTACCTGGCCCGCTTCAGCCCCTCGGTGGCCGGCCTGTGAGGGCGCACGTTACGGATTGCACTTGAACAGCACGTCGCCTCCGTCCCCGGTGCAGACGTCGCCGTTCACGTGGTTGCCGCCGGCGAGGGCGTCCCCCCCGGAGCCGTCGACTGCCGTCAGGAGGTCGTCGCCATCGTCGCCCGACAACTGATCGGCGCCGCTCACGTCGGTGAGGGTGTCGTTGCCGGTGCCGCCCGCGAGCTTGTCGTTGCCCGGCCCCCCATCGAGGCGGTCGTCGCCCTCCCTTCCTGCGAGCTCGTCGGCCCCCTCCCCGCCGCACAGTGTGTCGTTGCCGAGCCCACCGAACAGGCGGTCGTTGCCCGCCTCGCCGAAGATCACGTCGTCGCCGGTGGTTCCCAGCAGGTCGTCGTTGCCGGCCGTGCCGATGATCGCGCCAACCGGTGGCGCGGTCGTGAGCACGCACGGATCGGCAGGAACCGTGATCCGCCACATGCCGCGGCCCTGGGTGCCGACGTAGACGTTGATCGAGCCCGCGGGCTCGTGGTCGAAGTAGGCGTAGAACGGTCGGGGCAGGTGGGGGATGCCCGACGTGCCGGACGTGCGCGGGTCGGTCAGGAGCGCCCAGTTGAGGCCGCCGTTGCGGGTGAGGAACACCCCGGAGTCGCGCCCGCCGGCGACGATGGTGTTGGCGTCCTCGGGGTCGAAGGCCAGCAGGGTGGGCTGCAGGTAGCCGTTGAAGGTGGTGAAGCTGGTGGCGCCCGCGCCCGATGCGGTCGACATGCGGAAGTCGTTGTTCCCGTCCATGATCGCCGTGAGCCCGGCGTCGACCTGCCACGTCGTGCCCCCGTCGGTGGAGCGGATCATCTGCACACCCTCAGGCCCCGACAGGTGGGAGGCGTACAGGCGGTTGGGGTTGTTGGGGTCGACGGCGAAGATCTCGGTGCCGCCCACGCCGAAGTTGTCGTCGATCCGGTCCCACGTGCCGGCCAGGCCCTGGAGCCGCCACAGCTGGAAGCCGCCGGCGTTGATCCCGGTCTCGCGGTTGCCCTGGCAGCCGGTCTGGGCGTAGAAGGTGGGCGTCCCCCCCGACACCGACGCCTGCACGGTGCAGAACCCACCCGGGGGTGCGCCGGTGTTCCGCGCCGTCCAGACGACGGGGTTGGCGGTGATGTCGTTGGTGGTGAACGCGCCCGACCCCGTCACCGCCACGTAGTCGTTGGCGCCGTAGGTGTCGATGAAGTCGGGGAAGGTGAACAGGTCGAGGCCCTGGACGCCTGCTCCGGGCGGCAGGGTCGCCACCTGGGTGGGGCCGGCCATGCCCGGCCCGCCGTAGAACAGGCGGTCGGCGGGCGCGACGTTGAAGCAGCACACGTCCCACACCACCCGGGTGGGGTTGGCGACGACGTTGAAGACGTCGCAGCAGTCGGGGAACGTCCAGGTGGGCGGGGTCGCCCCGCCGTTGGTGGCGGCGAACGACCCGGTGTCCTGAGCACCCATGTAGAGATCCTCGGCGACGTCCCCCGCCTGGTCGGCGCCGCTCATCGAGTAGAGCCACAGGGCGTGGAGGCCGACGTTGGCCCGCGTCCAGCCCGGCGTGTGGCAGCCGGGATTGGCGCCGCCTGCGGTGTGGACGCCACCGTCGGAGGAGTACACCCGGGGGCACCGGTCGTTGGCCACGCCCGTGTCGAACACCACGTCGCCCGTGTCGAGGTGGGCGCCGCCCTGGGTGTTGACCCACCCGGGGACGGTCGGGCAGCGGTTGGCACCACCGGGCGCGGGCATCGCCGGCGTCGTGCACGGGGCGCGGAACAGATTGACGCCGCGGCCGACCCACAGGTCGAAGCCGGCCGTGCGGTTGTTGGCGGTGATGAAGGGGATGCGCCCGCCGTCGCGCGAGTTGAGGAACTCGGTCCACGTGGCGCCGGTGTCGTCGCTCTCGAAGACCCGGCCGCCGAACTCCACGAACAGCACGTAGTTCTCGTCGGGTGAGGCGGTGACCGAGCACCGGCCGAAGGCGACGTCGCCCGGCAGGTTGCCGGCGATGGCGTTCCAGTTGGCCCCGCCGTCGGTCGAGCGGTGCACGCCGTCGTTCCCGCAGCTGAGGACGGTGCCGTCGGGCTGCACGAACACGTCCCAGACGTTGGTCGCCGCGGTGCCCGGCGTCGGATCGGAGAACGCCCAGGTGGCGCCGCCGTCGATTGTGCGCCCGACTCCGCAGTTGGTGCCGATGACGGCGTTGCTGTTGGCGGCGTTGACGCTGATGCCGAAGGCGGACGGGGCCAGGCGGCGCAGGTCTGGGCAGCCGCCGTAGTTGGCGGCGCTGGCGGCCGGCGGCGTGGCGGTGGCGGGGTGGCTCCACGTCGCGCCGGCGTCGGTCGAGCGCTGGATGCCGGAGACCGACGTGGCCTTGCCGTCGAAGAACGAGGTGGCGTAGACGCGGTTGTTGTTGGTGGGGTCCACCTCGACGTCCCACGTCACCATGGGGAGGTGGCCGACGAGGTGGGCCCAGTTGGCGCCTCCGTCGGTCGTGCGGTACAGCCCGCCGAACTCGGTGGCGGCATAGAAGATCTGGTTGTTGCCACTCGTGCTCGACAGGCCGTTTGTGCGGCCACCGCTCGCGCTGTTGACGTCGGCGTTGGTGGACGCATCGGGGTTGACGTCGGTGAACGTGATGGGGACAGGGGCCGCCGACGCAGGCGGGGCGGCGCCGATCTGGGCCCCCGCCACGCCCCCCAGCAGGCACACTACCGTCGCCAGCCGCGCCCTCGTGGCGGCGCGCCGGCCAGCCGTCAGACCACTTGATTCGCCCATGAGCCGCCTTCCCGATTGCCCCGGGCGCGACGGTCGGCCGAGCCCGGGCCACGATACTCCCGCTCGCCACCCGCTGCTCGGATGGGCCTTGTAGCGTGGCAGTGATGCCGCCGGCCTCTGTTCACGTTCGCCCGGTCCAGGCCTGGACGGCGGCCGTGGCCCTGCTGGCCCTGCTGGCCCTGCTGGGCTGCTCCGACGGGGGCGGCGCCCGAACCGTGGCCGGCGGGGCGCCGACGACCGCTGGCTCACAGCCGTCGTCGACCCTGGCCGGCTCGGGCACCGTGGAGCAACCCGCGTCAGCCGCGACACCGACCACGGGTGGGTCTGGGCCCGGGTCGGCGGTGACCGTGACGACCGGAGGGTCGACGGGCTCGGTGGGCTCGGTGGGCTCGGTGGGCTCGGTGGGCTCGGT
>JBOGID010000051.1:0-10768 GCA_050742295.1 Acidimicrobiales bacterium
ACGCCGATCTTGGCCCCCGGGTAGAAGGCCAGCGTCATGTCCTTCACCACCTCCTTGTCGGGAGGGTGGAACCGGCTGACCCGGCGCATGGTGAAGATGAACTGGGCGGCGTTTGCCATCAGCGTCCGACCCTATCGGGCGCTTCCCCTGGTCCAGACGCCACCCGCCGTCAGTCGCACGCACTTCGTCGGGATGGTGTTGGCATATGGTCCGCACACCACGGAGGAACCTTGAGCACATTCGAAGGGTTCGACCTCGGCAGGGCTCGCGAGCTCCGAATCCGCTCGTACACCGTAGGGACCGGCCAATCAGCGCAGCTCAGGGCCGTCGCGATCGACGTCTGGTTCGAGGACCGACTCGGCCCGCGCTCGTCGAGATTGACCATGGCGACGACGGGCCGGCGTTGGCCGCGGCTCAGGCGACGGTCGCGGCGATCAACCGTCGGCTTCGGGACCGCCGGGGCGAGGCGCCGTGACCTTCACAGACCGTGCCGTTGCTCCCGTGGCGTGCTCCAGCATCTCGGCGATGGCGAGGGGGTCGCCCTTCTGAATGCGGTCGAGCAGGTCGGGGCGCTCACTGACGCGGGCCTCGACTTCGCTCTCGACACTCGGGTTGTTGGCGTCATGCGTTTCGGCTTGGCCCACGTCCCCACGGTAGACCGAACCCGCACTGCGAGTAGTGGCGGGCGCGTGTCGCGGATTGCTGTGGCGCGGAGAAACGATACGTGTTAGTTCTATAGCGAAACGCTTCCGTATCGGAAGGAGCGCCCGTGGCAACACACGTGTCCGACTACGAGCACCTCTACGAGGACCCGGTCATCCACAAGCGGCGGTGGTTCCTGCTCGGGATCATGTGCCTCTCGCTGGTCATGGTCGTCATGCTCGTGGCCGGGCTCAACGTGGCACTGCCCAGCATCCAAGCGGAGCTCGACGCCACCGCCAGCCAGCTCCAGTGGATCGTCGACTCCTACGCCCTCGTGTTCGCCGCCCTGCTCCTGTTCGCCGGCGCGCTGGGGGACCGGTTCGGCCGCAAGGGAGCCCTCCTCGGGGGCCTGTCGCTGTTCGCGGCCGGTTCGATGGTCGGCGGGCTGGGGTCGGGCGCGACGCAGATCATCGTGGGCCGGGTGATCACCGGCATCGGTGCCGCCTTCGTCATGCCCGCCACCCTGTCCCTCATCACGACCGTGTTCCCTCCCCAGGAGCGGCGCAAGGCCATCGCCCTGTGGGCCGGGTTCGCCGGGGCCGGCGGGGCGTTGGGGCCCATCGTCTCGGGCGCCCTGCTCGACCACTTCTGGTGGGGTTCGGCCTTCCTCGTCAATGTCCCGATCGTGCTGGCGGTCATGGCCGCGGTGTGGATGTTCTCGCCGACCTCCCGTGACCCCCACGCCACGCCCCTCGACCCCACCGGCGCCCTTCTGTCCCTCGTGGGGCTGGGCGCCCTCGTCTTCGGCATCATCGAGGGCCCCGAGAAGGGGTGGACGAGCGGGACGATCCTTGGCTCGTTCGCCATCGCCGCTGTCGCCCTCGTGGGGTTCCTGGTCTGGGAACGGCGGTCGACGCACCCCATGCTGCCCCTCGACCTGTTCCGGGACCGGCGGATGAGCGTCGGCAGCGCAGTGATCACGATCGCCTTCTTCATCATGTTCGGCCTCTTCTTCCTGTTCACGCTGTACCTGCAGTTCGTGCGGGATTACACGCCGCTCAAGGCGGGCCTGGCCACGCTGCCCCTCGCCCTCGCCCTCGTCGCCGTCGCGCCCCGCAGCGCGGCCATCGCCGAGAAGGTCGGCACCGGCCCCGTCATGGCCACCGGGTTCGTGCTCATCGCCGCGGGGTTCGGGGTGCTGTCCTTCATCGGGGCGGAGACGTCCTACCTCGTGCTTGCCATCGCCCTGGTCCTGTTGGGGATGGGCATGAGCCTCACGGCCGCCCCGGCTACGGGCAGTATCATGAGTGCCGTGCCACAGCACAAGGCGGGGGTCGGTTCGGCGGTCAACGACACGACCCGTGAGGTCGGCGGCGCACTCGGCATCGCCCTGCTGGGCAGCATCAGCAGCGCCGTCTACCGGTCCAACATCGACCTCGACGGCGTTGCCCTCCCGCCCGGCGTGGGCGAGGCCGCTCGTGAGTCGGTCGGCGCCGCCAGCGTCATCGCCAAGGAGATTCCCGGCGGCTCCGAGCTTGCCGCCCGGGCCGGCTCGGCCTTCACCGATGCCTTCAACCTGACGAGCCGCGTGGCCGTGGGCTTCGCACTGGTGGGCGCCGCCATCGTGATCGCCGTCTTCAGCCGGCGGGCCGAGCAGGCCGCCACCGACGCTGCAACGGCAGCCGGCGCGGCGGCCCCATCGGCCGCAACACCCACCGAACCGCAGGTCGAGGTGCAAACTGGTTGACGGAATGACCGACGCCATGGCGCCGATGCTGGGGATCCGCGACGTCGATCCGAGGGTCGAGCGGTCGCGCACGGTCATCCTCTCGGCCGCCCTCGAACTGTTGGGGGAGATCGGCTACGGGGGGCTGACGATCGAGGCCGTCGCGACCCGGGCCGGGGTGGGCAAGAGCACGATCTACCGCCACTGGACCGGCAAGCTCGACCTCGTCGAGGACGCCATCCGCACGCTCAAGACGGGCATCGTCCTCCCCGCTGGCGGGACACTGCGCGACCGCGTCATAGCCCTCCTCCGGCTGGCGGCTGCGTCGATGGCGCAGTCCACGTGGTCGACGTGCCTGCCCGCCATCATCGACGCGGCCGAGCGCGACCCCGAAGTGCTCGCCATCCACCGCCGCATCGCATCGGAGCGCCGCCAGCAGCTCATCGACCTGCTGACCGAAGGCGTCGCCGGCGGGGAGATCGCACCCCGGTCCGACCTGGCCCTCCTGGCCGACTGCCTGGTCGGCCCCATGATCGTCCGCCGGCTGCTGCTCCACGACCCACTGCTTCCCGACGCCGTCCCCGCCCTCGTCGACCAGGTCCTCGGCGGGGTGAAGCCCGCCGTCGAGCCGGTGAAGGGCTAGGACGGCTAAGCCGTCAGCCCGCGTCGAGGCTGTCGCCCACGCCCCGGACGGTGCAGATGACGCGGCTGCGGCCTCCCTCCTCGGTCTTGCGGCGCAGGTCGCTCACGTACACGTCAAGGGACTTCGACGACGTTTCGAACCCGTAGCCCCGGATGCGGTCGTAGATCTGGTCCCGGGTGAGGACGATCCCGGCGTTGTGAATCAGCATCGATGCGCCACCCCCGCTGGTCGGGCAGGTCGGCCAGCGCCGGGCGGTACTCGATGTCCAGGAGCTGGCTTAACGGTGGCGGCCACCTGGTCGCGGGCGGCCCGCCGGTCCGTCGAGGTGGCGATGAAGAGGGCGCCTTCGTTCAGCGCTCCGAGCAGGACCTGGGCGATCGGAGCGACGGGCTGGTCGGCGACCTGGCCCGCCTTCATGGCCCACTCCAGGCCCATGGCGAGGAGCCCGAACCGGTGTTGGACGCCGCCTTCCCGCCACGCGTCCCACCCCAGCACCGCCGGGGCGTCGAGCAGGACAATCCGCTGCACCGCTTCGTCCAGGCAGGCGTCGAGGAACGCCGCACAGCCCGCGATCAGCCCGGCAAACGGCTCCGTCTCGGCCATGGAGATGGCGCTGACGTGCTGGTGGATGTCCTCCTCCATCTGGGCGAACACCGCTCGGAACAGGTCCACCTTGTTGCGGAAGTGGTAGTAGAGGGCGCCGCGCGTCACACCCGCTTGCAGCACGATCTCCTCCGTCGCCGTCCCCGCGTAGCCCCGTTCCGCGAAGAGGGCGCGGCCGACGGCCAGCAGCTGGGCGCGCGTCGCCGCCGACTGAGCCGCCTGGCGGGTCTTGACCGTCACGGCCGGCCAGCGTAGGTGCAGGCGTCAGGAAGCGGGGACGAAGCCGTCGACGGGATCGTGGCGGAACGTGTAGGTCTGCCAGCGCTTGGCGCCCTTCTGCTCCTCGAGCCGGAAGGCGATCACGAGGTGACGGCCGTCGGTGCGCAGCGTGATCGCACCGTAGACCTCGATGTTCCGCCGGGCCAGCTGGCGCTGGAGCGACGCCCGCTCCGTGCGGTGCTCGTCCCGCTTTTCGGCCGGGGTGGCCGGGTCCTCGATCAGCCCGTCGAGTTGCTGGATGCGCTTGAGGAGGCTCTCGTCCTCCCGCTCGCGGCCGGAGCGGAGGATCTCGGTGCAGAGGATGAGGGGTGCCGCGCTCCGGCCAGCGCGGCCCAGGCGTCCCAGGAGGTCGGGCCGCGGGTGGACGTGGCTCTCCTGGTCCCCGGACGAGACCGTGAAGGCGAACGGGTGGACGGCGGCGAGGAACTCGTCGGTCACGTCGGCCGACCCGTGGTGGCAGCTCTTCATGACGTCCGAGCGCAGGCGGGCGGCCGCCGGCCCTATGGCCGCCGACAGGGGCTGTCCGGGTGCCAGGTTGGCGTAGTGGCGCAGGAGGAAGTCCTCGGCCGGCAGGTTGAGGTCCCCACCGAACAGGAGCGTGAAGTCCCGGTACGTGAGCCGCAGCAGCACCGAGTGGCCGTTCTTGGTCTTGCCCTCGTCGTGCTCCGCCGACGCGGGCGAGGGGCCGAACCATCGCAGCCGGGCCTGGCCGGTGGCGTCCGGCTCGACCACCGGCCCGAGCACCTCGATGGTCAGCTCGGGGCTCTCGCTGGGACTGAACCCGGGCATCCACGAACGGCCGTCCGCCTGCACACCGTGGGCCGCGGACAGCATTTCGACCTTCCCGACCCGCCCGCTGGTCAGGGCCGTGTGCATCAGCTTCGGGTACCGCTTGGTCCCACGCACGGCCGGGTCGCCGTACAGCGCCCGCATGCGGGCGTCGGTGGCCACGACGTCGGTGAGGAACCGGTCGCTGGGGTCGGACGGGCCGAACGGGTCGTCCCCCGTCCGCTCGGCGATGCCGTTGTGGTGGACGGTCGAGAAGGAGAACTTCTCCTGGTCGAAGAAGGGCTGGAACCCGCCGTAGTGGTCCTGGTCGGAGTGGGTCACCACCGCAGCGTGGAAGTGGAACTTCGTCCTCAACTTCCCGAACCGCCACTTGATGAAGTTGTACATGTTGCGCTGCTCGCCGGCGTCGATGAGCACGACTTTCTCGCCCGGACCGACCTCAGGCGAGACAAGCAGGCAGCCGTCACCCTGGCCGACGTCGACGAAGACCACCTCGAGAGGACGTTCGTCCTGCGTGTCCTGCTGGCGGACCCAGAAGCGGTCCTGCCCCCACTTCACCTTGAACCAGCCGTCCGCCGTCTCCTCCTCGACGTTGAGGAAGTCACCCCAGAGGAGCTGCTTGACCTTCTTCTTGCGGTCGTCGATGTGACGAAGGTGGGCGTCTCCCCGCTTGGCGAACTTGACCATTGCCGCCTCCCGCATCGTGCCTGATTTGGAGCACGTACGTTCTCACGCCGCGCCGCCACCGAGCAGGCGCAGGTACGGGTGGCGGCCGACGTCGTGGCTGGCACCCGTGTCGAGGACCCGATCGAGCACGGCCCCGGAGGCGGCGTTGGCGGGGAGATAGGTGACGAGGCGCCGCTCGCGTGGGTCGGCCAGGACGAGCACCTCGACGGCCAGGTCGAGCGGTCCGCCGACGGGATGAAGGAGGCGGTCGACGCCGCTGGGCCGGTCGCGGACGTCGTGGCGGGCCCACGCCGCCACGAGGCTGAGGACGGCGGCGAAGGCGGTGATCCCGATGCCGACGGACGCCCTGGTTCCAAGACCGCCATGCAGCGCGCTGAGGCGACGCTGGGTGACGGCCAGCAGGACGATCGCCGCCAGAAGGGCCAGGCTTGTGATGCCGTAGATCACGCTGGCGGCGCCCTCCCAACCCCACGCCGCGTTGGCGGCCGCGGAGCCGACGAAGCCGGCCACGACGAGGCCCCAACCGATGGCGGAGCAGGTGGCGGGCTGGGGGAGGGCGCCCCTGCCGGTGCGAGGCAGCGCGGCGGGGGCCTGTCGAGTTGTCATGGCCTACAGACGCACGAGTGGCCGTACCGGGTGACGCGACTCAGCGAGGCTTCTGGAATGTGACGAGCAGGCTCACATACGGATGGACATACACACCGCCGTGGGAGTCGATCGTGGCGGCGACCGACGCGAGGAGGCGCTCGAGCTGGCTGCCGGGGAGGAGCCGGTGGTCGGACTGCGTCCGGAGAAGCTCGGTCCACTCGGCCGGCGTGTACGGGTGCGACCAGGGGTAGGTCCGCCTCGGGGCGTCGGCCAGCTCACCGCCCTCGGCCAGCTCCCGGGGGCCACGACGGCCCGTCGAGCCCGGTCCATCGGTGGGGACGCCGGGTGCCAGCTCGGCGTACACGGCGTCGAGCTCCTGGCGGAGGGGCGACGGGTCGGCGTCGGGGCGATTCCACACCAGGGCGAGCCACCCGCCGGGCCGAAGCAGCGAGAGGCCCTTGGCAAGACGAACGTCCGGCTCCACCCAGTGCCACGCCTGGGCCGACACGACGAGGTCGACGGGGACGTCCCCGTCCCTGGGCACCCAGCGCTCGAAGTCGGCCACGTCCACACGCCAGCCGCGGTAGCTGGCAAGCCTGGCCGCGGCCAGGGCGGCCATTCGTCCGTCGGGGTCGACGGCGACGCCGGTCACGCCCCGAGCGGCGAGGAGCCCGGTCGCCTTGCCCGTGCCACAGCCGACTTCAATGGCACGGGCAGGCGCCTCGACCAACGAGGCGACCGCATCGAAAAGCGCCGCCGGATAGGACGGCCGGCACCGGTCGTACAGCTCGGCGTCCTCGCCGAACACCGTCCGCTGCGGTCGTGGGGGAGTCGAGGTGTCCTCCGCCGCCACGAACGCACCGTAGCCGGGCTACCCGATGATCCACCGCTGCGTGTCGTTGTCCTGGCCGGGCCGGGTGACGACCGAGAAGTCCTGGGCGACGATCTCGTGGGCGTCAAGGAACCGGCCGCTGCTCAGCTGCTGGAGCGTGTAGGAGTCGCCCCCCAGGTAGGAAACGACCCAGCGCTGCGAGTCGTTGACCTGGGCCGGACGGGTCACCGTCGCGAAGTCCTTGTCGGCGACCTCGTGGGCGTCCATGAAGCGGTCGGTGTTGACCTGCTGGATCGTGTAGACGCCGGCGACGGGCGTGAACAGCCAGCGCTGGGTGTCGTTGGCCTGCGACGGGCGGGTGACGACCGCGAAGTCCTTCTCGGTGATCTCATGGGCGTCGACGAAGCGGGCGCTGCTCAGCTGCACCACGGTGAAGGCGCCGTCCTCGCCCGGTGCCAGCACCCAGCGCTGGGTGTCGTTGGCCTGTGGCGGACGGGTGACGACCGCGAAGTCCTTGGCGGCGGATTCGTGGGCGTCCATGAACCGCCGGCTGCTGAGCTGCTGGAGCGTGTAGGTCGACAGGTGGCCGAACAACGGCAGCGCCACCCACCGTTGCGTGTCGTTGCCCTGGTCGGGACGGGTGACGATCGCGAAGTCCTTGTCGGCGATCTCGTGGGCGTCGACGAAGCGGCCCGAGCTGGCCTGGCGGATCGTGTACACCGCGCCCACCGGCGTGAACCTCCAGCGCTGCGAGTCGTTGCCCTGGGCCGGACGGGTGACGACCTTGAAGTCCTTGGCGGCGGCCTCGTGGGCGTCCATGAACCGTCCGGAGCTCTCCTGGCGGACGGTGTGGAGGCCGGGAGCGACCGGGAGGGGGGCGGCGTCGAGCGAGCGGAGGGTGAGCGACTCCTCGCGCACCCGGGAGATGCGGACGCCGAAGTTCGAGCCGCTGCCGCTGGTGTTGCAGCCACCGTTGGTGTGCACACCGGCGATGGAGCCAGACGGGGAGTGCCAGATGGCCGAGCCCGAGTTGCCTCCGAGGGTGTCGATGTCGTTGTAGCGCACCAGGTTGCCGTCGAAGGAGGTGAGCGGGCCGGCCTCGATGCGCTTGGGCACGCCGGCGGGGTGCCCGATGATGGCCAGCATGCTCCCCTGCGCCGGGTCGGTGGCGGCCACGTCGCCCATCCCGAAGATGGCCCCGGGGTTCCCGGCCAGGCGGAGGATGGCAAAGTCGAGGTTGCCGAGCCGGTGCTCCACCAGCTCGACGACGTCATACTCGACCTCGGGCCGCGCGTTGCCGTTGGGGTCGTCCTGGAAGTTGAAGTTCACGTGCATCCGCTGGGCGATCTCCGCCGGCGGGATGGGGTCGTTGGTCCCGTTCCGGCGGGGCACCGTCCACCCCCCCGATGGGTTCGAATCGAAGCAGTGCCCGGCGGAGAGGAAGAGGTTGGGGCTGATGAGCGTCCCGGTGCACCAGCGCACGTCGTTGACGTTGCCGGGGTTCGTGTAGACGCTGGCCAGGTTGTCGTCCCACTGGAGCTGTCCGACGGGACGCTGGTGGGCGGCGACGAACGCCTGCGCCACGCCCAGCGTGCCGTCGTACTGCTCGACGGGCTGGGAGTCGTCGGTCGCGCCGCACTGGGACTCGATGAACGCCCGGTAGAAGTCCGCCGTGGCGGGGCCGTCTACCTCGGCCGTCGCGACAGCCGAGGCCATGGCGGCCGCCACCGCCTCGATGTGGGCAGGAAGCGGCGGGTACAGGTCGGTCTCGGCGTGGGGGTGGTCGGTGCACATGTGGGCGCCGCCTTTCTCGTAGACGCAGTCGTCCGCTGACCGAGAACCCCGACGAGGCATGGTTGATACACCGGCGGAACCCACAGCGGATTCTCAGTCGTTGGCGATGGCTCGACGTGACGAGGCCTTCGCTGGCCGTCCAGGTCATCCTCGTCGGCGCCGTCTTCGGAGAGTTCGCGGCGGCGTCGACGGCGTGGCGGGCCCGCCAGGGCGCGGTCCCGTTGAGGCTTTCGTCCGGGCGCTGTCGGAATGTCAGCGGGGACGTCGTAGCGGCACGCCCCGCCGGAAGCCGCGACGGAGGCTGCCGGCGGCAGTCGTTGGGCGTGACGCAGGGTGTGGTGTCGCCTGACGCGTCCCGCCCATCCGGCTCAGCCTGGGGGAGTGACCTCCACGAGGATCACCAGAGTCTCGGGCAGGACACCGTCATGCGCCATGGCGTGGGCCGCCTCCTGCGTCCCCATCGCAGCCATGACGGCGTCCATGTCGGGAATGTCCATCAGAGCGGCGACGCGGGTCGGGTTCTGGGGGTCGACGAATGTCCGGATGTTGGTCACGCCAAGCGGTCCGAAGAACTCCTCGCGCTTCGGCGACGCCAGCCATTGATCCTTGTCCATGATGTCGTGGTGGGCGATAACGGTCGCCAATGGGTTCTCCTCGTATCGCGAGCCGTAGCCCGTCAGGCTGGCGCCAGAACCTACCTCGCCTGGGACAGCAACAACGAGACCCGCGAGGCCCGCAAGGGGTCGACAGCAGCTCCAGATACCCCTCGCGGGCCGCGTTCCACTTTCGCCGGCACGGCGCCCACGCCCGGGCTCCTTGCCGCCGGGTCCTTCCGGTCACTCGCGTCCTCGTTGGGCTAACTCACGGCGGTTGCCTCGAGCTCGACGAGCAACTCGGCGTAGGCCAGTCGCGCGACGCCCAGCAGCGTGCCGGGCGGCGCGACGCCGGCCACACCCGTTCGGGACGCAAGGGCCCCGTAATGCTGGAAGAGCAGGTCGACGTCGGTCGTGTAGTTGTTGAGGCGGACGGCGTTGGCGAGCGCCATGTGCCACGGGTTGATGACCGTTCGTTCCATGCGGTTTCGTTCCTCCGCGTCCGTTGCGGCGCGCTGCAGCGCACGGCGCGTGCACGATCCCCGGACGAGGTCGCGTCGGTGACGCCTCGCAGCCGGAGCTGCCCTACTTCATCGAGGCGGTCGTCACGTCGACGTGGACGTTGATGGGGGTGGCCGACCAACTCGCGATGAAGTCCGCCTGGTCGGAGCGCAGCGGGTCAGGATTGAGCTCCCGCTTGCCCTTGTGCTGGATGGGCTGCTTACCGCCGGGGACGTGGAAGTTGGTCACGAGCTTGCCGAAATTCGGCGTCCCGCGCCACCGCTTCACGGCATCGAGAACATCGGACTTCGTCGCGCCCTCCCCGCCGAAGCCGACGTTGTGGCCGCCGGAGCCGGCCGTCGCCGTGCTGTAGGCCGTCTGCCAGATGCGCTGGACCAGTCCCGACGCGAACCGCTGATCGCCCTGCATCTTCGCGGGCCCGTACGGGGCCCGTACTTGAAAGTGCGGTTTGCCGCCAGTTCTTCGGTGTTGGCCTTCTCCTGACGGGCGAGGAGGAAGTTGTTGATGGCCGTGTCCCAGCTGTGCTCCCCCTTGCCGGCCTGGATGACTCCGAGGTCTTCATCGGTGAAGTCCTTCAGGTTGAGGCCCTTGTTCCTGAGCTTCTTCTTGACGTCGGCGTACTGGTCCGCCGGCTGGATCTGGGTGACCGGCCGCGTCGGTACCACCGCCGACGCCGTCGAGCAGGCTGAAATCACAGCCCCAGAACTGGTTGTGGAGCGACAGGGAATTGACAGTGGCGACGACAGCGAAGTGACAGTGCTCGACGCTGCTCTCCGGCCCTGACGTTCCCCGACGCGCGCCGGAGAATCGGGAGACGGTCGTATTTGTCACGCAACGCCCGTGGGCTCATACCGGCTCCGGCTCGATCGTGGCGTGAACGAAGACTTCGACGGCACCACGGCGCCCAGTGCGCGGGGCCGGCGTTGTCCCAACCTTTGTCCACCCACAGCGCCGGAGGACGACCGAGACAAGGGTAACGGCGGTCCGGACGTCTTCGGGGCGACGGGCCAGCGTCGGCCGGCGCAACTCGAAGGTGGGCTTTACGAGCATCAGGAGCTGGGCATCGGGAG
>JBOGID010000052.1:0-6706 GCA_050742295.1 Acidimicrobiales bacterium
GCTCGAGTTGATCTCCGCGGGCAGGACTACTTCGGGAGGTCTGAGACTCGCCAGATCACGGAAGCCGCTGGAACGATGTCGAGCCGTCTCGGCGCCGACGTGTCATCGTTGCGGTGCAACGACGTGAACAGTTGCCCGACCCCGAGGACGCAGCGCTCGCCGTTCACCTGGCTCAAGCGTGGCAGACGCAATACCGGTTCCTCCCGTTGATCGCGATCGCGCTTGGAGTTGCCGTGACGGTGCTCGCGTTGATCTCGGGCCGAGGCACCGGGAGTGCTGCAGTGATGGCCCTCAGCGCGTCCGTAATCTTCGCCGGCTTTCTTGCAGTTGTCAGTCGGATGAAGATCCGGAAGCTCGCCGAAATGGAGAGCACTTATCGACGATCACTCAAGGGACGCTAGACCCAAGCCTGGCGAGTACACCGACGCCGAGACCGGCTTCACCTACCTGCGGGCCCGCTACTACGACCCGGGGACGGGTCAGTTCATCAGCCGGGACCCGCTTACGGCTATGACGGGGAGTCCGTACACGTATGTGGACGGGAACCCGCTAAATGCCGTCGATCCCACTGGACTGTATACGGATCTATTCGGCGGCGGATCCGAGAGTATGGTTCGAGGCAACAGTAGTACAGACTGTCTCACCGGCCCGGTCTCGAGCTTGACACTTTTACCAGTACGGCGGGCTGACCTGATTCTCGTCGGTCCAGGTCGTGTGGACTCCTCTAAACCGTCTGGCGAGCCATTGGACCCCGAAGAAGAGAAGTTCCTCGTGTGCACGACACTGAACCAATTCACCAGGAATGGGATACTCTATATCGAAGAGTCGTGCTTTGATACAAGGACGGGCCAGTCATTCAGCGCGTGAAGAAGATCTTCTTTCCAGGAGCGCCGCCACCGCCTGACACGCCGATTCCTAATCCACCTGACACCTTCGTTCCAGTCAGAGGCCTTCGATAGGCCTGACTAGCGTTGAGGACTAAAATGACATGGATTCTAAAGATTCGAGAAATCAATCCCCGCGAGGAGCCTACCGTCTCGGTCGATGGCGAGGAGTTCCTCCCGGCTGATCGTTTGGATAAACTGATCGAAATGTTCAATGGATATTCGGGACAAGTGACGGACCCGGATGAGAACATCCATACGTTGTCGCTCGAGCGGTGGAAGGATCGTGACGCTACGTCAACGTGGGTACAAATCTACTTCGACGGACCGCGACGCGACTGAGACCGCTGAGAAGCTTCGCCTCGGTGAGGGGCCTGAGCGCCAGCCCACGCTCTCCGACGGTACGATCCGGCGTCAGCTACGGGGCCTACTACAGGTGTCGACTGTCACGTTTTCTGGCACTCGGGGGCCAACGGCCACCATCTCCTACGCCTACGCCAACCGCCGTGACCCCGCCACCACCATCACCTACCCGGGCAGCCGCCCGGTGACCAGGCGCTACGACGACGCCGGGCGGCTCGACCAGGTCACCGACTGGCTGAACAACGTCACGGCCATCACCCCCAACCCCGACTCCAACGTGGCCGCCGTGACCCCGCGGGCGGCGACGGGGCTGGCCGACACGTTCGGCTTCGACAACGCCGGCCGCCTCACCGCCGCCACGGCCAAGTCGGGGGCCGCCACCGTGGCCTCGTTCACCTACGGCCGCGAGGACAACGGCGCGGTGGAGTCGGTGGCCACCACGGGCACGGCGGGCATCGCCGACACCCACTCCTACACCTACACGCCCCTCAGCCAGCTCAAGGGCCTCGACGGGGCCACGGCCTGGACCTACGACGGGGCCGACAACCTCACGTCGATGGGCGCCACGGCCCTGTCGGGCCACGACGGCGCCAACCAGCCGGGGACGATGACCCGGGGCGGCGTGGCCACCACCTTCTCCTACGACCAGCGGGGCAACCGCACCGCCGCCACGGCGTCGGTGGGGGCGGGGACGAGCTACGCCTACGACCGGGCCAACCGCCTCGTGTCGGCCGACCCCACCTCGTTCCCGGCCACCCTCGGGGCGGGCTGGTACCACTCGGCGGCGGCGAGGTCCGACGGCACGGTGTGGACCTGGGGCTACAACTCCGACGGCCACCTGGGCGACGGAGGGACGGCCACCCGCTACGTCCCCGCCCAGGTGAACGGGCTCTCGGGCGTGGTGGCCGTCTCCGCCGGCGAGCAGCACACGCTGGCCCTCAAGGCCGACGGCACGGTGTGGGCGTGGGGGGACAACGCCAACGGCGAGCTGGGCGACGGCACCTTCGCCGACCGGCCCACCCCGACCCAGGTCAGCGGGCTCACCGCCGTGGTGGCTGTCGCTTCGGCCTGGCCCACTCGCTGGCACTACGCTCCGACGGCACGGTGTGGGCGTGGGGCTACGGCCAGCAGGGCCAGCTGGGCAACGACGCCACGACGACGTCGAACGTGCCCGTGCGGGTCCAGGGGCTCACGGGTGCCACCGCCGTCGCCGTCGGCTACGCCCACTCGGTGGCCCTGCGCAACGACGGCACGGTGTGGGGCTGGGGCTACAACGGCTTCGGCCAGCTGGGCGACGGCACCACCGCCCAGCGCAACACCGCGGTGCAGGCCAGCGGCGTGACCGGCGTGGGCGCCGTCGCCGCCGGCTACCAGCACTCCCTGGCCGTCGGCGCCGACGGCACGGTCCGGGCCTGGGGCTACAACGGCCAGGGCCAGCTCGGCAACGGCACGACCAACGGGGTCCCAACCCCACCCCCGCCGCCGTCCCCGGCCTCTGGGGGGTCAACTCGGTGGCCGCCGAGGGCTACGACGGCATGCTCACCTCTGATGCGGACCGCAACGCCAACACGATTACCCAGGCCTACCCCACCGGCGGCGGCTACCCCACGACGCTCACCGGCAATGCCGGGTCCGGCTCGGGCAAGACGCTGAACATCGCCTACGGCGCGCCAGCCGGCAAGCTCAGCTCGCTGTCGCGGACCGCCGACGGCGAGACGGCCTCGGTCGGTTACGAGTACGACGCCGAGGGCCTGCTGTGGAAGGTCACCGACCCCGAGCAGGGAGTGACGACCTTCGAGTACGAGGCCGACAACCGGATCAAGACGATCACCGACCGCGCCAACCACATCACCCGATTCACCTACGACGGGGCGGGGCGGGTCGAGACGGTGACCCGGGAGATCTCGACCGGCAACGCCGTGACCCGCTACGACTACTCCACGCCTGGCCACACCAAAGTCACCGATCCCAACCTGAACCCCCCGACCGACTTCAGCTTCGCCGCCGTGGGGGCGATGACGGACGCCCTCGACGCCCGCAACAGCTGGACCCACCTCACGTGGAACTCGGACCTGCTCGTCACCCAGGTGGACACGGGCGTGGCCGTTCGCTGGCGATGCTGCTCAAGAACCTGTTCGAGCAGCCTGGGTCGCCCCGGGACCTGACGAGCGTCACCAGCGGCAGCCAGGCATCCGTCAGCGCCGTCTACTACGACTCCGGTGCGAGGGCCAGGCGACTCAAGGAGAGCACGAACACGCTGGGTAACACGACCAGCTTCTTGTACGACGACGAGGGCAACCTCACCCACGTGACCGACCCCATGCTGGGCGTGGCGAAAGCGACTCCCATGGCCAACGGCCTGGTCGGGCAGGCGTTCACGCCCGCAAACCCGACCAAACCCACGACCTACGGCTACAACCCGACGAGCCACCAGCTCACGTCCGTCACACCGCCCACAGGGAACAGCTTGCTGGCCACGGGGGCCTCCTACGACGGCTTCGGGCGCCTGAAGGAGTTCACCTCGGGCGAGGGGGTCACGACGACCTTCGAGTACGACCTCCTCGACCGCCTGCTTCAGCAGACTCACGACGACGGCCAGACGCCGGCGATCAGCCACGCCTACCACCCGGCGGGCACACTGCACACCCGCACCGACGGCGCCGGAACGACGACTCTGCTGTACGACCAAGCCAACCGCCTGACCAAGAAGACGACGCCGGCGGGCGAGCTCAACTACACCTGGGACCGGGCCTCGAACCTCACCTTGGCGTCGGACCCCACCGGCACCACGACCTACCACTACGACAAGGTCAACCGGCTCGACCAGGTCAACGACCCGGTCGGGCGCAAGACGATCTACGGCTATGACCAGCTCGGCCGGCGCGACCGCACCTGGCACAACACTGGGGCCGACGTCGCCTACTCGGGCAACGACCTCGTCCCGCCCGCCAGCTTCGCCGTCCACACGCTCGCCGTGTTCGAGAACGACGGCCTCCTCAAAGAGCTGAAGACGACCCGGGCGTCCTCGCCCACCAACGTGGTCTCGCACCTGACCTACAAGTACGCCGCCCCCGACACTGCCTGCCCGGACACCCCGGCCAACCAGCCCACAACGATCCGGCACACCGTCAAGGACGAGGTGACGGGCAAGACGACCCGGTACTGCTACGACCGCAACGGGCGGCTGACCTCCGCCACCACCCCGGGCGGGTCGGCCTACACCTACAGCTACGACGCCAACACCAACCGCGTCAGCGGCCCTGAGGGCACCCACACCGTCAACAGCGCCGACCAGCTGACCGACGCGGGCTACCAGTACGACCACGACGGGAACCTGACCGAGGGCGGCGGCCGCGACGACCTCGCCTACACTGGGACCGGCCAGACCGCGTCGATCGCCCAGGGCGGTGTCACGACCAGCTACTCCTACGCCGGAGCCGGCCAGGGCGAGCGCATTGCCGCCGGCCCCACGACGGCGCTCCACGGCATGCTGGGACTCGCGACGGAAACCACGGGCGGTGCCACGACGTCCTACATCCGGAACGCCGGTGGGAGCCTCATCGCCGAGCGCACCCCTGTCGGCGACTTCTACTACGTGTTCGACGGCCGGGGCTCGGTGATCGCCCTAATCGACCCCAACGGCACCCAGCGGGCGGCGTACACATACGATCCCTTCGGTGCCCACGCCACCGCGACGGCGATGAACGGATCCCTGCCTCCGAACCCATGGCGCTGGAGTGGCGCCTACCTCGACGCCACCGGCCTCTACAAGATGGGCGCCAGGTACTACGACGCTGACCTTGGGCGCTTCACGCAGGTAGACCCGCTGGCTGGCGGATCGTGCAACCAGTATGACTATGCCTGCGGTGACCCGATCAACTTCTCGGATCCGACGGGAACACTTAACGTCGGCTTTGACCCAAACGACCCCGAGATCGTTCGCAACGTAGATGACTGTAGAGGGCGGGCAGGACCCGAGTATGCCAGTTCCGACTTCTGCAGGGGCTTCCTGACCGGATACTACAGCGGGGATCTCACGGCCTATGGATTCGGGTTCGAAGGTGATGGACCCGGCAGTGTCGCAGGACAGGTGTTCGGGGCGGCTCAAGTTGGCGTGACTAACCTTTACGGGTGCATCCAGGGTGCGTCTTTCAGTATCGGCCTTGTTGCCACAGGCGCTCCGCTAACGGGCCCGGGTGCCCCGTACGTCGTCGGTGCGGCTGCTGCAGGCGGGTGCGTGGCTGGCGTTTGGGGGATCAACAACGACGTCGACTTCACCGGTCCCTCCATTCCGACCTTCTAAGCGAAGGAGCCGGGCAAGCATGATGGAACCGAAAGAGCAGATGAAGGGCGTGGTCGCGCAGTTGGCGGTTGCAGGCGCGCTAGTAACCGCCGGAGCGTTCGCTCTTGTCCGCGCCGAGTCTCTTGGCGCTCTGATCGCTGCAGTGTTCGCAGTTGTTGCTCTCGGTCTTCTGGCGCACACTGCTCCGGTCGCGATTCGGGTCATGAGCAGTACAGCACCGCGGGCTGGTGTGGTCGCCCGTGCGTACCTGGGTGTCGTATCCGCTGTCTTCATCGCGGCGTCAGCCTGGTTCACTCTGACCATCGCTAATTCAAGGGAACTTGATCCCCTAGATGCCGCGGGTCTCGCTGCGGCGGCCGCGTTCCTCTTTGTCGGCATGATGCTGTTCCTTGCACTGGTTGCTCAAGTTCGGCGCGCCTCGTGACGTGGCGGCGGATGAGCGGCCGATTACAGCTGAGCTCGAAGGTCCGCTAAGTCTGCTTAGTGGAATGACGTTCCGGCCGGACTGCAACTAACGCGGTCGGCAGCCTTCCATTCGAACGCGTTCGCGCTTCCACTAACAGCGGGCGTGTGCGCTTGCCGTCCCGGGATGTCGCTTGCCAGTCACAAGGTCCCTTGGGAATGGCAAACGACACCCGGGAACCCGGCATGTTCGCGGTGTCTGACTGCGCTTGGCAGCGACGACTGCACATCGAGTGGTCCGTGCCAAGGGCCGTGGGTCGGCCGCACGGGTGGTCGAGAGCCTTCAGCTGCTGGACGCCACCACCCACCACCCCTGACCTGACGACCAGGGGGGTCCCAACATGGCGGCACGCTGAGCCGTAGCGGGCCACGGGGAGGGGGAGACATTGACTTGACACCGGGAGGCCCGCGGCTGTCTCCCCCGTGGGCACACCGAGAGCGCGCTCGCCGGCCCAGAGCGGGAAAGGATCCAGGCGGAGCTACCTGCGGCCCGCGAGCTGTTCGCCGAGCTGGAGGGCCGGTGCATCGGTCACCTGCGGTTCAGCTTCCAGCACCCCGAAGCGTTGCGCCGCCGTGAGCGACTAGACCGCGAGATCGAGGTGGCGGTCTTCCAGCTCCACCTTGGCCGCCAGGCGCTCGACGGCATTGCCCCTCGGCAGCCCGAACCGCCAGCGCGGGAACGTGGGCTGGAGCG
>JBOGID010000053.1:0-19488 GCA_050742295.1 Acidimicrobiales bacterium
GCCTTCGACGCCCTCGTGGCCGACGTGGCCGCCCGGCGCTCCGACCCGCTGGCCGCGGCCGACCGGCTACTTGCCCAATAGGCCGATGGGCCGCCCGCAGCGCCGGCAGTAGACCACCGGCACCGGCGCGGCCGCACCGGTCGCGTCGCCGGTGGCCTCCAGGAGCTTCCACCCGAGCTGCCCTTCCAGCGGAGAGTGGCAGCCGGGGCAGGTGGGAGGTTCCACCGGGGGGCGCGGTTCCGCGGCCACGACCGCCCCGCCCCCCAGGACGTCGGTGACCCGCTGGCGTACGGCACCGAAGTCGGCATCCATCCTCCGCAGGATCTGCGCACCCACGCCTTCGCCCTCCCGCAGCAGGGCCAGCAGGAGGTGCTCGGTCCCGATGTAGTTGTGGCCCAGCTCCAGGGCCTCGCGGAGCGACAGTTCGAGGACCTTCTTGGCCCGGGCGGTGAACGGTATGTGGCCCTCGGGCACCCCCTCCCCGGCACCCGTCATCTGCCTGACCGCGTCGCGGGCCGGCTCCAGCTCGACAGGCAGCCCCGCCAGGACACGGGCCGCGACCCCTTCCCCCTCGTGGATCAGCCCCAGCAGCAGGTGCTCGGTGCCGATGTGGCCCTGGTTGAGGAGGCGGGCCTCCTCCTGCGCCAGCACGACGACCCGCCGGGCCCGGTCGGTGAACCGTTCGAACATCCGCCCCCGACCTTACGCCTACGCCCAGGTCACCCGGCCCAGTTCTGCGGGGCTGACCAGGTCGGGGTGCGAGGGCACGACGCGCACCGTGAAGCCGTACCGGCCCGCCCGGTCACAGCTGAACGAGCCGGCGTAGCGGGATGTGCCGTCCTCCATGCCGTCCCGCTGCATGGCCACCACGCCTGCGGTCACCAGTTCGTCGTTGGGCCCCACCGACCCGTGGACCAGCTCCACGGCCACGTCGTCGGGCGACAGCGAGCCCAGCTCCAGCGAGGCGAGCACGGTCCGCTCGCCGCCAAGGTCGGTGACGCCGTCCTCGCCGTCCACCACCTCGACCCGCACGTCGCCCCACCCCGCCTCGACCCGGTCCTTCCATGCCGCCAGCAGCCGGGCCCGCGTGTGCCCGTCGGCGCTCAGGGCGTCGGCCCGCAGGGCGGCGGGCTCGTACAGCCGCTCCACGTAGTCTTTGACCATGCGGCTGGCCATCACGAAGGGCCCCAACTCCCGTAGCGACGCCCGCACCCGCCGCAACCAGCCCGAGGGCGGCCGCCCGGGCGGGCGGTCGTAGAAGAGCGGCACGATCTGGCGTTCCAGCAGGTCGAACAGGCTGTTGGCCTCCAGCTGGTCCCGCACGTTGAGGTCGGGCTGGCTTTCCGCCGAGAGGATGGCCCAGCCGATCTCGCTGTCGAAGCACTCGTCCCACCAGCCGTCGAGCACCGAGCAGTTCAGGGCCCCGTTGAGGGCCGCCTTCTCGCCCGACGTCCCGCATGCCTCCAGCGGCCGACGGGGGGTGTTCAGCCACACGTCCGACCCCTGGTAGAGGGTCTTGGCCACGTCGATGTCGTAGTCCTCCAGGAACGCCACCCGGTGGCGCAGGTCGGGTCGCCGGGAGAACTGGACGATCTGGCGGATCATCTCCTTGCCGAGGTCGTCGGCGGGGTGGGCCTTGCCCGCGAACACCAGCTGCACGGGTCGCTCGGTCGACAGCAGCAGGTTGGCCAGCCGGTCGGGCTGGGAGAGGAGAAGGGTGGCCCGCTTGTAGGCCGCGAACCGCCGGGAGAAGCCGATGGTCAGGACCTCGGGGTCAAAGACCTCGTCGGTCCAGGCCACGTCGGCCTCGGTCAGGCCCTTGGCCAGGGCCGAGTCCCGGAGACGGCGCCGCACGAAGTTGACAAGTCGCTCACGTCCCCGGGCCCGGGCCTGCCACAGCTCGACGTCGCTGACCCGTTCGATGCGGGCCCACCGGTCGGCGCCCGCTTCGTACCACTCGGGAAGCACGTTGCGGTTGAACAGGTCCTGCATCTCGGCGGACACCCACGTGCGGGGGTGGACGCCGTTGGTCACCGACGTGATCGGCACGTCGTCCTCGGGCACGCCCGGCCACAGGGACGAGAAGATGCGGCGGCTGACGGCCCCGTGCAGCTTCGACACCCCGTTCGACCAGCCGGCCAGGCGGAAGCCCATCATGGCCATGTTGAACGAAGCGTCCCGCGGCTCGTTGGGCGCCTGGCCCAGCGCCATAAGGTCGTCGAAGGGCACGTCATGCTCCTCAGTCCAGCGGGAGAAGTACTTCTCCATGAGGTGGCGGGGGAACCGGTCGATGCCGGCCGACACCGGCGTGTGGGTGGTGAAGACCGTGCCCGACCGCACCGCCTCCACCGCCTCGGTGAACGAGAGCCCGCTCTCGTTCATGCACTGGCCGATGCGTTCCAGCCCCAGAAAGCCGGCGTGGCCCTCGTTGGTGTGGAACACGTGGGGGTCGTGGCCCAGGGCGTGCAGGGCCCGGACGCCGCCCATGCCCAGGAGTATCTCCTGGCGCAGCCGGTGCTCGGCGTCGCCGCCGTACAGGCGGTCGGTCACCCGCCGCCCGGCGTCGTCGTTGTGCTCGACGTCGGTGTCGAGGAGGAGCAGGGGGATGCGGCCGACGGCCGCCCGCCACACCTTGGCCAGGAGGGGCATGCCGCCCAGGTCGACCTTGATCTCGACCTCCTCGGGCGTCACGGCCATGGCGTGGGGGTCGAGGCTGACGTAGCGCTCCTGCTGCCAGCCGTCGGGGGTCAGCTCCTGGCGGAAGTACCCCTCCCGGTAGAGCAGGCCCACGCCGACGATGGGGACGCCGAGCCCGCTCGCCGACTTCAGGTGGTCCCCGGCCAGCACGCCCAGGCCGCCCGAGTACTGGGGCAGGGCGCTGGCGATGCCGAACTCGGGCGAGAAGTAGGCCACCGACCGCAGCGCGCTGCCGCGCCGCTGGAACCACATGTCGGCCTCGAGCTGGCGCTTGAGGTCGTCGTCGACCTCCCGCAGGAACGACAGGAACGGCGGGTCGTTGGCGAGCTGCTCGAGCCTGGCCTTCGACGCGGTGTTCAGCACGGCGACCGGGTCGTGGCCCGTCGCCTCCCAGGCGTCGGCGTCGACCCAGCGGAACAGGTCCTGGGTCGGCTCGTCCCACGCCCACCGCAGGTTGACGGCGAGCCGCTGGAGGGCGGCGATCGGTTCGGGCAGCCTCGGGCGAACGGTGAAGGTCCGGAGGGCGCGCATCGTGGCAGGAAACGTACCCGGGACGCCGGGTCGCGATCGAAGCCGCCCGGCTTCGCGTCAGCGCAGACGGAAGCTGTCGGCCACCGCCTGGACGACTTCGGGGGTGGCGTTGATGACGGTGAGCACGTACGACTTGCCGCCTCGCAGCAGGTAGTACTGCACCTCGTTGGCGATCGAGACGGCGTCGCCGCGCCCCGGAAGCGGGTACTTGAACGTCAGCTTCAGGGCGTTGCCCGCGCCCGTCGGAGCCTGGGACTGCTGGAGCTCGGTGGCGCCACCCTCGGTCAGGAGGGGGACGGTCGTCCGGGCGATCTCCTCCAGGCTGTCTTCCTGGGCCTTGTCGACGGTCAGGTTGATACGGGAGTTGCCATCAGGGCTGACGACCATCAGCTTGCCGCCGAACTGCACGATCTGGCGGGCCTGGTTGATGGCAGGGAGGAGCGCCTCGTTGGTGGCGATGAGGGCCCGCGACTTCTCGTCGAACTCGTCGATGTCCTCAGGCAGCGGGATCTGGACCCAGTCGGACGGGACGGCCACAGCAAAGCCGCTGCTGGCGTTGCGGACGGCCACGAACCCGGCCGGGGCGATCGTCTGGGGGGCGGACTTGTCGCCGCAGCCGGTGGTGACGAGTAGGACGGCGAGAACAGCGGTCAGAGCGGTAGCGGACAGCCGCATGCGTGTCGAACCATCGGTCCGGGCGGACATCGCTCGAGTTCTCCTGGTCAAGGTTCCCGTAACAATCCCACACGGAGAGGCCTCGTGGCCGCGGGGTCGGACCTCCTGCTGCCGCGACCACGGCCCCATGCTCCGGAGGAGGCCGGGGATGGGGCCCCGGCCGGGGCGGCGAAGCCGCCGGCAAACACAGCGAAGCCGCCAGCCAACAACGTTCGATTCTCCTGACAGCCGGGTAGGGTGACGCTACGTGACCGGAGACGTGCCCGATCGTCGGATGGGGCGGATCGTCATCGACGAAGTTCGGCCCCGGACCCCCTTTGCACGGCATCCGGCCAAGGCCGTGATCGGCGAAGGCGTCACGCTCTCGGCTGACATCTTCCGCGACGGCCACGACCGGCTGGGGGCCCGGTGCCGGTGGCGTCCGTTCGGCGACCAGAAGTGGCGCGACGCCCGCATGGCCGAGACGACCAACGATCGCTGGGAGGCGGTGGTGGAGCCGTCCGCCCTCGGCCTGCACGAGTTCGAGGTCGAGGCCTGGACCGACCGCGTCGCCACCTGGCAGCACGATGTCGAGGTCAAGCATGAGGCGGGCCAGACCCTCGACCTGGAGATGGCCGAGGGCCGCCTGGTCCTGCTGGAGCGGGCCGGCCACCTTCCCCCCGCCGACCGGCCGGTGCTGGAGCAGGCGGCCGTCGTCGTCGGCGACGCCACCCTGCCCATCGAGCAGCGCCTGGCCGCCGGCCTCGACCCCGCCATCGGCGAGGTCGTCGCCCTCGTGCCCGATCCCCTCGACCACACCGTCGGCGACCGCCACCAGCTGTGGGTCGACCGCGAGCGCGCCCAGTTCGGGGCCTGGTACGAGCTGTTCCCCCGGTCCGAGGGCGGCCTCCGCGCCGCGGCCGACAACCGCCTCGCGGCCGTGGCCGCCATGGGGTTCGACATCGTCTACCTGCCCCCCGTCCACCCCATTGGACGGTCCCACCGCAAGGGCCGCAACAACACCCTCGCCCCCGGTCCCGACGACCCCGGCAGCCCGTGGGCCATCGGCTCCGACGAAGGCGGGCACACCGCCGTCGACGCGACCCTCGGCACCATCGAGGACTTCGACTACTTCGTCGAGTCGGCCCGCAGCCAGGGCCTCGAAGTGGCCCTCGACTACGCCCTCCAGTGCTCGCCCGATCACCCGTGGGTCACGGAGCACCCTGAGTGGTTCCACCGCCGGCCCGACGGCTCGATCCGCTACGCCGAGAACCCGCCCAAGAAGTACCAGGACATCTACCCGATCAACTTCTGGCCCGGCGGTGATGGCGTTCAGGCCACGCAGGCCGGCGACCGCGACCGCCAGGCCCTCTGGGAGGCGTGCAAGGCCATCCTCGACCACTGGATCGCCCACGGCGTGCGGGTGTTCCGGGTCGACAACCCCCACACAAAGCCGCTGGCGTTCTGGGAGTGGCTGATCCCCGCCGTCCAGGCCGAGCACCCCGACGTGTTCGTCCTGGCCGAGGCGTTCACCCGCCCCAAGATGATGGCCATGCTGGCCGAGGTCGGGTTCAGCCAGAGCTACACGTACTTCACGTGGCGCACCGACAAGTGGGAGCTGGAGGAGTACCTCGAGGAGATCTGCCACGGGCCCAAGGCCGACTACATGCGGCCCAACCTCTGGCCCAACACGCCCGACATCCTGTCCGGCCCGCTCCGCGACGGCCCGCCCTCGGCCTTCGCCCTGCGGCTCGTGCTGGCCGCCACCATGGTCCCGTCCTACGGGATCTACAGCGGCTACGAGCTGGGCGAGAACGAGCCGGCGTCGGAGACCAATGAGGAGTACCTGTACTCCGAGAAGTACGAGGTCAAGCACCGGGACTGGAGCCAGCCCGGTTCGCTCGAGCCCCTCATCACCAGGCTGAACGAGATCCGCCGCCGCCACCCGGCCTTTGCCGACCTGCGCAACATCTGGTTCCACCACTCGTCAAACGACCAGATCCTGGCCTACTCCAAGCGCACCGACGACCGCAGCGACGTCGTGCTCGTGGTCGTGAACCTCGACCCCTACAACCCCCAGTCGGACACGCTGTGGCTCGACCTCGACGAGCTGGGCATGCCCCCCGACAAGCCGTTCGTGGCCCACGACGAGCTGACGGGCGCCACCTACACGTGGCAGGGCCGTTCGCCGTACGTGTTCCTCCACCCCACCCGCCAGCCCGCCCACATCCTTCACCTGCGACCGGCGTGAGCGAGCGCCGCAGGGCAGTGCGGCCTGTGTCTCGCGACGCCGTCGAGGAGCGCAGCGCCAGAAGAGCAATGATCGGGCGATCATCGAAGATGGTCGACCGATGAGCACCACCGATCCGGCAATCGTCGAGGCCGCGCCCGATGTGCGGTGGTACAAGAAGGCGGTCTTCTACGAGGTGCTCGTACGGGGCTTCTACGACGCCAACCACGACGGCACGGGCGACCTGAGGGGCCTCAGCGAGAAGCTCGACTACCTCCAGTGGCTGGGCGTGGACTGCCTCTGGCTCCTGCCGTTCTACAAGTCTCCGTTGCGCGACGGCGGTTACGACATCTCCGACTTCTTCTCGATCCTGCCCGAGTACGGCGACCTGGCCGACGCCGTGGAGCTGATCGAGCAGGCCCACAGGCGGGGCCTCCGGGTCATCGCCGACCTGGTCATGAACCACACGAGCGACCAGCACCCGTGGTTCGTCGAGTCGCGCCAGGACCGCACCAACCCCAAGGCCGACTGGTATGTCTGGAGCGACGACGACCAGAAGTACTCCGATGCGCGGATCATCTTCGTCGACACCGAGCGCTCGAACTGGTCGTGGGACCCGCAGCGCCAGCAGTACTACTGGCACCGGTTCTTCAGCCACCAGCCCGACCTCAACTTCGACAGCCCCGAGGTGCAGGGGGCAATGCTGGACGTCGTCCGCTTCTGGCTGGACATCGGGCTCGACGGGTTCCGCCTCGACGCCGTGCCCTACCTCTTCGAGCGGGAGGGGACAAACGGCGAGAACCTCCCCGAGACGCACGAGTACCTCAAGCGGCTCCGCAAGGAGGTGGACGCCACCCACCCCGGCAAGGTCCTGCTGGCCGAGGCGAACCAGTGGCCGGCCGACGTCGTCGACTACTTCGGCGACATCGACAGCGGCGGCGACGAGTGCCACATGGCGTTCCACTTCCCGCTCATGCCCCGTATGTACATGGCCGTCCGGCGGGAGCAGCGGTACCCGATCACCGAGATCCTGGCCCGCACGCCCGCCATCCCCGAGAGCTGCCAGTGGGGCATCTTCCTGCGCAACCACGACGAGCTGACCCTGGAGATGGTCACCGACGACGAGCGCGACTACATGTACGCCGAGTACGCCAAGGACCCGCTCATGAAGCGGAACATCGGCATCTCCCGGCGGCTGTTCCCCCTCGTCGACTCCGACCGCCAGCTGGCCGAACTGCTCCACGGCCTGCTGTTCTCCCTGCCCGGCTCACCGTTCCTCTACTACGGCGACGAGATCGGGATGGGGGACAACATCTACCTGTCCGACCGCGACGGCGTGCGCACCCCCATGCAGTGGACGCCCGACCGCAACGCCGGCTTCTCCAAGTCGGATTTCGCCCGGTTGTACCTCCCCCCGCTCATGGACCCGGTGTACGGCTTCCAGGCCGTCAACGTCGAGGCCCAGATGCGCAACCCGAGCTCGTTCCTGCAGTGGATCCAGCGGGCGTTGCAGGTCCGAAAGCGACATAACGACACGTTCGGGCTGGGCTCGTTCGAGATCCTCGAGGCCGAGAACCCGTCGATCTTGGCATTCATCCGCCAGTTCGGGGAAGAAACCCTCCTATGCGTCAACAACCTGAGCCGTTTCGCGCAACCGGTCGAGCTGCATCTCGCCCGCTTTTCGGGACGGACGCCGGTGGAGCTGGTGGGACGGGTGCCGTTCCCCAAGATCGGGGAGCTGCCCTACCTGCTGACGCTGGGCGGCCACGACTTCTACTGGTTCATGCTGGTGGAGACGTGACCTCGGGCGAGTTGGGTGACCTACAGGGGCCGCTCCGCCAGTTCCTGCCTCGCCAGCGGTGGTACGCGGGGGCGGCCGAGCCGTCGTCGGTCACCGTCTTCCACGAGGAACGCATGAAGGACGGCCCCCCGGTGCTGGTCGACACCCTGATCGAGGCGGACGGGGCCGTCTACCAGGTGCCCATCGGGCTACGGCGGGTCGACGACCGCCCCGACTTCCTCGGTGGGCGCGACGACGGGGTGATCGGCGAGGTCGCGGGCTCCGACGGCTCGTGGCTGGCCTACGACGCGGTGCTCGACCCCGACCTCGACCTCGCCCTCCTCGACGTGGTGACCTCGTCGGGCGAGTCGGCCGAGCGGGTGCGGCCGGTGGGCGGCGAGCAGTCGAACAGCTCGCTGGTCTACGACGACCGCGTCATCCTCAAGGTGTTCCGGCGCCTGCACCCGGGGCCCAACCTCGACATCGAGGTGACGAAGGCGATCAGCGGCGCCGGGTTCGACCACGTGGCCCCGCCCCTTGCCACCCTGACCCGCACGGCCGGTGGCCAGCGGTTCGACCTGGCCGTGCTGCAGCCGTTCCTGGGCGGCGGCGTGGACGGGTGGGCGCTGGCGCTCACCTCGCTGCGCGACCTGTTCGGCGTGGGCGACACCCAGTCGGTGCCGATGATCACCGCCGACATGCTGGAGCCCCCGAAGCCCGTCGACCCCCGCCAGGCAGGGGGTGACTTCGGGGCCGAGGCCCGCCGCCTGGGCACCATCACGGCCGAGATGCACCGGGCCCTGGCCGACGCCTTCGGGCGCGAGACGGGCGACGGCACCGCCTGGGCCGACATCATCGAGGCCCAGGTCGAGGCCCTCCAGTACCCCGGTTTCGAGCGGGGCGCGGCCCGCCGCATCCTGGAGGCGCTGCGGGAGGTGGACGACGTGGGGCCGGCCATCCGCGTCCACGGGGACTACCACCTGGGCCAGGTGTTGCGCACCGACGCGGGCTGGTTCGTGCTCGACTTCGAGGGCGAGCCCGAGCGGCCGCCGGCCGAACGGCGCCAGCGGTGGTCGGCGCTACGGGACGTGGCCGGCATGCTGCGTTCGCTGCACTATGCGTCGGCCGTCGCCCTGTGGGAGCGCGACGAAGAGTGCGCTGGGCTGGCGGGGGCGTGGGAACAGCGGAACCGCATGGCCTTCCTGGAGGGGTACCTGGCGGTGGCGAAGGCGAACGATCTGCTGCCCGACGAGGCCGGCACCGAGGCCGTCCTGGCCGCCTTCGAGCTCGAGAAGGCCGTGTACGAGTTGGGGTACGAGCAGGGCCACCGTCCCGACTGGGCGGGCATCCCCCTTCAGGCCCTCCAACGCCTGGGGGTGAGCTGATGGCCCGGAACGCACAGGCCGCAACGGCGGCGGCGAGGGCCACCGTCGATCCCGGCGAGGCGGAGCGGCTCGTCGACGGCCAGCACACCAACCCCCACGAGGTGCTCGGCCCCCACGGCGACGTGGTGCGGGCCTGGCGCCCCGACGCCGCGGCCGCCGACGTCGTGCTGGCAGCGGGCGCGCGGGTGGCCATGCACAAGCTGCACCCGGCCGGGCTGTTCGAGGGGACGGTCCCGGCGGGCACCAACGACTACCGCATCGACGCCCGCTACCCGGACGGGAACTCGTGGCTCGCCGACGACCCTTACCGGTTCTGGCCGACGCTGGGCGACCTCGACCTCCACCTGTTCGGCGAGGGCCGCCACGAGCACCTGTGGTCGGCCATGGGCGCCCACCCGCGGGAGCACCAGGGCGTGGCCGGCACGGCGTTCGCGGTGTGGGCCCCGGGCGCCAAGGCCGTCCGGGTGGTGGGAGAGTGGAACCGCTGGGATGGGCGCGTCCACCCCATGCGGTCGATGGGCTCGTCGGGCGTGTGGGAGGTCTTCGTCCCCGGTATCGGGGGCGGAACCCGCTACAAGTACGAGGTCCACGGCGGCGACGACTCGGTGACGCTGCGGGCCGACCCCTTCGCCTTCGCCACCGAGGAGCCGCCGGCCACGGCCAGCGTGGTGTGGGAGCCGGAGTACTCGTGGGGCGACGACGCTTGGCTGGCCGACCGGGCCGCGACCCCGCCCACCGACCGTCCGCTCTCGGTCTACGAGGTCCACCTGGGGTCGTGGCGGCGCGTGCCCGAAGAGGGCAACCGGCCCCTGACCTACCGGGAGCTGGCCGAGCAGCTGCCCGACTATGTGGCCGACCTCGGGTTCACCCACGTCGAGTTGCTACCGGTGGCCGAGCACCCGTTCGCGGGCTCGTGGGGCTACCAGGTCACCGCCTACTACGCGCCCACAGCCCGGTTCGGCACGCCCGACGACTTCCGGGCCCTGGTCGACGCCTTCCATGCTAGGGGCATCGGCGTGATCGTCGACTGGGTGCCGGCCCACTTCCCCAAGGACCGGTTCGCCCTGGCCCGCTTCGACGGCACGGCCCTGTACGAGCACGAGGACCCCCGCCAGGGCGAGCAGCTGGACTGGGGGACGCTGGTATTCAACTTCGGCCGCCACGAGGTCCGGAACTTCCTGATGGCCAACGCCCTCTACTGGATCGAGGAGTTCCACATCGACGGCCTGCGGGTCGACGCCGTGGCCTCGATGCTCTACCTCGACTACTCCCGCAAGGCCGGGGAGTGGGTCCCCAACAAATATGGCGGGCGGGAGAACCTGGAGGCCATCGCCTTCCTGCGCGAGCTCAACGAGGTCGTGTACGGCCGGTGCCCGGGAGTGCTGACGGCAGCCGAGGAGTCGACGGCGTGGCCGGCCGTGTCGCGCCCGACGTACCTGGGCGGGCTCGGCTTCGGGTTCAAGTGGAACATGGGCTGGATGCACGACACGTTGTCGTACTTCTCCAAGGAGCCCGTGTACCGGCGCCACCACCACGACCACCTCACGTTCGGCCTGCTGTACGCCTTCAGCGAGAACTTCATCCTCCCGCTGTCCCACGACGAGGTCGTGCACCTGAAGGGGTCGCTGCTGGGCAAGATGCCGGGCGACTGGGGGGCCAAGTTCGCCAACCTGCGGTCGTTGTTCGCCTGGATGTGGGCCCACCCGGGCCGCCAGTTGCTGTTCATGGGCGGCGAGATCGGCCAGACCAGCGAGTGGAACCACGACCGTTCCCTGGACTGGCACCTGCTCGCCTACCCCGAGCACCGGGGCGTGCAGGCGTTGATCCGGCGGATCAATGCGGTTCAGAAGGACGAGCCTGCCCTGTGGGAGCGGGACTTCGACGGTGCCGGGTTCCTGTGGATCGACGCGTCTGATGCGGACCAGAACGTGCTGTCGTTCGCCCGCTTCTCGGCCGACGAGTCGCGCGTAGTGGTCTGCGTGGCCAACCTGTCGGGCTCGCACCGCGGCGGCTACCGCATCGGCGTGCCGCGCCGAGGCCGTTGGCGGGAGGTGCTGGACACGAGCCGCACCGAGTTCGGCGGCTGGGTCGACCGGCCTTCGGGCCGGGACGTCTGGACCGAGCCCATCGCCTGGCACGGCCTCGACCAGTCCGTGATGTTGGACCTGGAGCCCCTCAGCGTCGTCTGGCTCGCCTCCGCCGACTGAACTGAGAAAGAATGGCTGACCGTCACGCCCAGGGCTGGGTGACCCGGGGTGGGGGCGGGGGGTCGGGAGGGCCTTCGACCAGGGCCTTGAGGTTGGCCAGGTTCTTGCGCCACACCCGCTTGAACAGGGGCGCGGCGACGACGGCGCCGGCAGGACCGCCCATCTTGGTGGGGAACGTCAGGTTCTCCTCCCACGTGAACTGGGTCGAGCCGCCCCGCTTGCGCTTGAGCGAGAACCGGCCGACCCCGGTGACCATGCCCTCGTGGCGGACGGTGATGGACTCCCCCTCCCTCCATTCCGTGACCAGCATCTTGTCGGTGACCCGGATGGGGCCAAGCTTCGACACGCAGTCGAAGCTGGTGCCGACGCCCTCGTGGGCGGCCGACGTGAACGTGATCTTCTCGGCGTCCTCCATCCAGTTCACGTGCGACGCGAGGTCGCGCAGCTCCGCCCACACGTGAGACGGCGGGCGGTCGATGACGATGGACACCCGGATTGTCGTCATTTCTCGTACACCGAGACGTGGACGGGGCTCGACGCGGTGAACGGTTCGCGGTGCCAGCCGCCCCACCGGTGGCGGAGGCGGAGCCCGGCCAGGCGGGCCATGAGGTCGAGCTCGGGGACGGACACGTAGCGGATCGTCCACGGCGCGGCCCGCACGCTCCCGTCGGTGGCGATGGTGACGTCGGCGCCGCTGACCTTCTGCGATTCGGGGTTGTGGTGGGTGGCCTGGAGGACCGCCTGGCGCTCGTTGACGGCCAGGGCGGTGACGGTCTGCTCCAGGCGGGTCAGATCGGGGGCGATGGCCTCCACGACCAGCACGCCCCCGCCGGCCAGGTGCCGGGCGGCGCCCGTCACGCAGCGGACCTGGGCGTCCTGGTCGGGTAGCTCGAACAGGGTGTTGAAGGCCACGAACACGAGGTCGAATTGGCCGTCGACCAGCGTGCCCACGTCGGTGAAGTCGCCGTTGACGGGGTGGACCTTGTCGCCGCCGTGCTTGTGCCCCATCCGGTCGAGCATGGGCTGGGAGTCATCGATGCCGGTGACGTCGACGCCCCGTGCCGCGAGGGGGATGGCGAGCCGGCCTGTCCCGACGCCCAGCTCCAGGGCCCGGCCGCCGCCGGGGGGCAGGAGGGCGACGAGGGCGTCCACCACCGCCTCCGCCTCCGCAAACCGGGTGGCGTGGGCGGTGTCGTACCCGGCGGCCCGCGATTCGTCGTACTTCATCGCCAGGCGACCGTAGCCTGGAGCGGTGCCCGCCTATCTGGACCATGCCTATCTCGACCATGCCTATCTCGACCATGCCGCCACCACGCCCATGCGCCCGGAGGCGGTCGAGGCCATGCTGCCGTTCCTCACCGACCGGTTCGGGAACCCGTCGGGGTCCCACGCCGTGTCCCGGGAGGCCAGCAAGGCCCTGGAGGAGGCGCGGGAGGTCGTCGCCGACGCCTTGGGCGCCGAGCCCGGCGAGGTCGTCTTCACGGGCGGGGGCACCGAGGCCGACAACCTGGCCATCGCCGGGGTGGAGGCGGTACGGCCCGGCACCGTCGTGCACTCGGCCATCGAGCACCACGCCGTTCTCCACGCCAGCCACGCCTACCGCCGCTGGGTGGCACCCGTCGGCCCCGACGGCGTGGTCGACCTCGACGCCCTGGCCAGCCTTCTCGACGAGGACGTCACGGTCGTGGCCGTGATGCTGGCCAACAACGAGGTGGGGACGATCCAGCCCCTGGCCGAGGTGGTGGCGCTGGCTGCCGAGCGGGCGCCCCAGGCCGTCGTCATGACCGACGCCGTGCAGGCCTTCCAGTGGGTCGACGTGGCCCGGCTGGCGGCCGGCGCCCACCTGATGGCCGTCAGCGGCCACAAGTTCGGCGGGCCCAAGGGGGTGGGCGCCCTGGTCGTACGCCAGGGCGTGCACGTGCGGCCCACCATCCACGGCGGGGGCCAGGAGCGGGACAGGCGCAGCGGCACCCACAACGTGGCCGGGATCGCCGCTCTCGCCGCCGCCATGGCCGTCACCGTCGCCGAACGGGCGGCCACGGTCACCCGGGTCGGCGCCCTCCGGGACCGCCTGGCCGACGGGCTGCTGGCCACCATCGCGGGTGCGGCCGAGACTGGCGACCGCCGCCGCAAGATCGCCGGGAACTGCCACCTGACCTTCGAAGGCGTGGAGTCCGAGGCCCTGTTGATGCTGCTGGACGCGGCCGGTGTCTATGCCGCGGCCGGGTCGGCGTGCCAGAGCGGCGCGGTGGAGCCGTCCCACGTCCTGGCTGCCATGGGCGTGCCGCCGGAGCGGGGGCTGGGTGCGCTGCGACTGTCCCTCGGCACGACCTCCACCGACGCCGACGTCGACCTCGCCCTCGAGGCGGTGCCGGCGGCGGTGGCGCGCCTGCGGGCGACGTAGCCGTGCGCGTCCTGGCCGCCATGTCGGGTGGGGTGGACTCGTCGGTGGCGGCCGCCCTCCTCCTCGAGCAGGGGCACGACGTCACGGGTGTGACCCTGAAGCTCTGGGAGAACCCGGGCGACGGCGGCTGCTGCTCGGTGGCCGAGATCGAGGACGCCCGGCGCGTCGCCCAGCAGCTCGGGATCGACCACTGGGTGTTCGGGTTCACCGAGGAGTTCGAGGCCCGGGTGGTTGGTCCCTACGCCGACGCCCACGCCGCCGGGCTCACCCCCAACCCGTGCATCGAGTGCAACCGCCACCTGAAGTTCGGCAAGCTCCTCCAGCGGGCCCGCCAGCTCGGCTTCGACGCGGTGGCCACCGGCCACCACGCCCGGCGCCGCACCGACGCCGCCACCGGTCGGCATCTCCTGCTACGAGGCGCCGACCCGGCCAAGGACCAGTCCTACGTGCTCTACGTCCTCGGCCAGGCCGAACTGGGGCGGTGCCTGTTCCCGGTCGGCGACCTGACCAAGGCCGAGGTGCGAGGCAAGGCCCGGGCCCTCGGCCTGCGCACGGCCGACAAGCCCGACAGCCAGGAGGTGTGCTTCGTCGCGACCTCGGGCGGGCGGGAGGCGTTCCTGTCGGGCCGGATCGGCCTGCGGCCGGGCCGGGTCGTCGACACGGCGGGGCGGGCGGTCGGGCAGGTGCATGCCGTCGAACTGGTGACGGTCGGCCAGCGGCGGGGCCTTGGGACCGGCGGCGGCGAGCGGCGCTTCGCGTTGCAGGTGGATCGGTCCGCCGCAACCGTGACCGTTGGCCCGCTGTCGGACCTGCTCGTGGACCGCATCGGCGTGACGGGGCTCACGTGGGTCGGAGGCGAGGCACCGGGCGCGGGCCCCGTGGGCGTGCAGGGCAGTGCCCACGGCCGGCCGGTGCCGGGACGGCTCGACGGCGGCACCGTCGTGCTCGACCAGCCGCACCGGCGGGTGGCGCCCGGGCAGAGCGTCGTGTTCTACCGGGGGGACGAGGTCCTGGGCGGGGCCATCGCCACCGGGTGAGGTAATTCGCTTTCGTCCCACGCCGGACGTCTGATAGGCATCTGGGGTGGACGGCGGAACCTGCAAACAGGACGGCGAACGCACGCGCCTCACGTGCGCCCAGTGCCTCACCCCGATCTGCCCGCACTGCCTGGTGCGGACGCCCGTGGGGATGAAGTGCCGGACCTGCGGCGGGCCGGGGAAGGGCCCGTCCCGAGGACGGCGGGGGCGCTGGCTGCTTCCCGCGGGCGTGGCCCTGCTGGCCGTGGCTGCGCTGCTGCTGCCCCGCCTCGGCTCGTCGCCGACCGACCCGCTCCGGGACCCGGGCCTGCTGGCTTCGTCGGGCGCCGTCACCGCCGACTCCAGGCCCGTCCGCATCGGGGAAGCAACCCGCGACTCCGACCTCGTGATGGTCGTGTCGGCGTTCGACTGCGGCGCCACGTCGGTCAGCGGCCGGGCCGCCCAAGGCCGGTTCTGCTTCCTGACCGTGGCCCTGCGCAACGTGGGCGAGGTGCCGGCCGTGTTCGTGGCGACAGCGCAGATGCTGGCCGACCCGCTGGCCCGCCGGTTCGGGCCCGACCCGTCGGCGACCGCCGCCCACCCGTCCAACGCCGGCCGCGACCTGGCCTCGCTGGTCGTCAACCCCGGCAACGAGGTGGCGGGCGTGCTCGTCTACGACGTGCCGCCCGACGTCACGCCCACGGCCGCCGCCCTCCGGGCCAACCCTGCCGGGGCGGGGGCGGTGGTCAGCCTCACGGCCCGGGCCTGAGCCCGTCAGCCCACCGGAAAGCGGCGCCGGCGGGCTTCGGCCAGCAGGGCGCCGGGGCGGGTCGGGGTGATCAGCACCTGGCGGACCTTGACGGCCTCGCCCACCCGGCGTCCGGGGCGGACCACCGAGGCGTCGACGTCCTCCCGCAGGTCGATCTGGAGGGCCAGCCCGGGAGCCTTCTGGGTGAAGTCCCGGGCCGTGGTGGTTGCCGGTGCCGGGCCCACCCGGGTGATGATCCGGCGCTGGAGCAGTACGGGGTCCACCAGGGTCAGGGGGTCGTGGACGACCATGCCGGCGGGAACGATCACCGCCCACCGGCGAGACAGGTCGTGCACGGCACGTACCAGGACGAAGGCCAGCGGCCACCCGAGCGCCGTCAACAGCCCGCCGAGCACCCACTGCCGGGCTGCCAGCAGCAGGGGGCCGGCCGTCACCGCGGCGACGGCCAGCCCCCACGCCACCGCCAGGGGGCCGAACAGCAGCGCGCCCGGGGCCCGGAGCAGGAAACGCCGTTCGTTGGGGTAGGCGGGGCCGTTGACGCACAGGGCCCCGACCGCGGGCGAGAAGACCCAGCCCATGGTCACGACGGCCCACCCGGCGGCCAACGCAGAACCGTGCCCACCCACCGCCGCGGCCACCACCGCCGCGACGACCGCAGGCGAGAGCACCCGCAGCACGGTCAGCGACACGGGAAGGGCCACGGCCGATGCCACGAGCCCGATGGCCCACGCCGCCCACAGTCCGACCGAGGCGACCAGCTGGACGGGCCGGCTGGCGTCCGCCAGGGCGTCTCCCAGCGCCGGCCCGACGGTGAAGGGCAGGGCCACCCACAGCACCCGCACCACCCACGGCACGACCTGATCGGCGCGCAGGGCCAGCCGGCGCGGCGTCGCGGTCGCAGGGGCCTCGGTAGTCACGCTCGCGAGCGTAAGGTCGGCGCCGTGGCGAGCACCACCGACGACCCGGCCCGGCGAGCCGCCGACCTGCGGGCCCAGATCGGCTACCACAACGAGCGCTACTACCAGCAGGACGACCCCGAGATCGCCGACGCCGAGTACGACGCCCTGGTCCGGGAGCTACGGGCGCTGGAGGAGTCCCACCCCGAACTGATCACCACCGACTCCCCAACCCAGCGGTTGGGGGAGGCGCCCACCGGCAACTTCCCGACCGTCCGCCACCTGGCCCCGATGATGTCGCTCGACAACGTCGTGTCGTTCGAGGAGCTGACGGCGTGGGGCAAGCGCATGGAGCGCTACATCAGCGGTGACGTCGACTACGTGTGCGAGCTGAAGATCGACGGCATCGCCATGTCCTTGCTGTTCGAGGAGGGCCGGTTTGTGCGGGCCGCCACCCGCGGCAATGGCGTGCAGGGCGACGACCTCACGCCCAATGTCCGCACCATCGCCGACGTGCCCGAGCGGCTGAAGGGCAGCGATACGCCGGCCGTCCTGGAGGTCCGGGGCGAGGTCTACTTCCCGGTCTCGGCCTTCGAGGAGCTGAACCGGCGCCAGATGGAGGTCGGCGGCAAGGTGTTCGCCAACCCCCGCAACTCGGCGGCCGGCTCGCTGCGCCAGAAGGACCCCAAGATCACCGCCAGCCGCGACCTGGGGTTCTTCGTCTACCAACTCGGCCACATCGAGGGCGATCGGCCCGCCTTCCGCCGCCACTCCGAGACCCTCGACTACCTCCGCGACCTGGGCCTGCCCGTGAACCGCGAGGTCCAGAACCTCACGTCGCTGGACAAGGTCCACGAGTACTGCCGGCGCTGGCAGGAGCACCGCCACGACCTCGACTACGAGATCGACGGCGCCGTCGTGAAGGTCGACGACCTGGCCCAGCGGGCCGAGCTGGGCTCGACGTCGAAGTCGCCCCGCTGGGCCATCGCCTACAAATTCCCGCCCGAGGAGGCCACGACCCTCCTGAAGGACATCCAGCTGTCGATCGGCCCGTCGGGCAAGGCCACGCCGTTCGCCGTCCTGGAGCCGGTGAAGGTCAGCGGCTCGACCGTGCAGGTGGCCAGCCTGCACAACCAGGACCAGGTGAAGCTCAAGGACGTCCGGCCCGGCGACACCGTGTTCGTGCGCAAGGCGGGGGATGTGATCCCCGAGGTCGTGGGGCCCGTCCTGCCCAGGCGGCCCGACGGGCTGGCGGAGTGGGAGTTCCCCCGGGCCTGCCCGTCGTGCGGGAGCGAGCTGGTCCGGCGGGAGGGCGAGGCCGCGACCTACTGCCTCAACGCCGAGTGCCCGGCTCAGCGCGCCCGCCGCATCGAGCACTTCGCCTCCCGGGGCGGGATGGACATCGAAGGCCTCGGCGAACAGCGGGTCCAGCAGCTGATCGACGCCGGGCTGCTCCGCGACGCGGCCGACATCTACGAGTTGACGTACGAGCAGGTGCTGGGCCTCGAAGGGTACGCCGACGTGTCGGCCCGCAACCTGATCGACGCCATCGAGAAGTCCAAGGAGCGCCCGCTGGCCAACCTGCTGTTCGCCCTCCAGATCCCGATGCTGGGCTTCACCGGCGCCGAACGGCTGGCCGGTGCGCTGGGCGACCTCGACACCATCGTTGCCGCGTCGGGCGACGAACTGGCCGCCGTCGACGGGGTCGGCCCCAAGATCGCCATGAGTGCCCGAGACTTCTTCGACCTGGAGCGCAACCGGGAGATCGTGGGGAGGCTCACGGCCGCAGGCCTCAACGTCACCGGCGGCCGCCCCGAGTCATCGCAGCCGCAGACGCTGGCGGGCAAGGCCATCGTCGTCACCGGCACCCTGGCCCAGCTCTCACGCGACGCGGCGGTGGACGCCATCAAGGCACGGGGCGGGGCCTCGCCCGCCAGCGTGTCGAAGAAGACGGCCTACCTCGTCGTGGGGGACGAGCCGGGTGCGGCCAAGCTGACCAAGGCGGAGTCGCTCGGGGTGCCCGTCATCGACGAGGAGGCGTTCCTGCGCCTGCTGGAGACGGGCGAGGTATGACCGGAGTCCCGGTGGTGGAGCTGGTGTCGGTCAACGTGGGGCGGCCGTCGTTCCTCGGGATGCACCGGGGCCACCCCGTGACCAGCGGGATCGTGAAGAGGCCGGTGACGGCCGAGTCGCTGTGGCTCGACCGGCTCAACCTGGAGGGGGACGGGCAGGCCGACCTCGAGTCCCACGGCGGGGAGGACAAGGCCGTCTACGCCTACCCGTCCGAGCACCTGAAGCCGTGGTCGGACGAGCTCGACCAGGTCCTCGGGCCCAACGCCTTCGGCGAGAACCTCACCACCGCCGGCTGGCAGGAGGCCGACGTGTGCATCGGCGACCTGTGGGCGTGGGGTGACGCCGTGCTGGAGGTGTGCCAGCCCCGGTGGCCCTGCTACAAGCTGGGCCTGCACCGGGGTACCCAGTCGATCCTGGCCCGGTTCCGGGCCAGCGGCCGCACGGGTTGGTACCTGCGGGTCCTGCAGCCCGGGCAGGTGCCGGTGGCGGGCCCGATCCTGGTGGCCGAGCGCCATGCCGCCGCTGTCTCGGTCCTGGACGTGCACGAGGCCCGGCTCAACGCCACCAGCGACGAGCAGCTCGACCGCATGCTCGACCTGGAGCCGCTGGCCGACGAGTGGAAGCACTCGCTGGCCCGCCACGTCAGGCGCTGAGGGCACTCCGGATCTGGTCGGCGACGGCGCGCCGGGCGTCGTCGGACTCGTAGCGCTGGCGGGGCCAGAAAAAGCCGCGCAGGCCGTCCTTGCGGCGCCGGGGGACGACGTGGACGTGAAGATGGGGCACCGACTGCGACACGCGGTTGTTCATCGCCACGAAGGTCCCGTCGCCCTCGAGGCCCCCCTCGAC
>JBOGID010000054.1:0-6147 GCA_050742295.1 Acidimicrobiales bacterium
ACGGCGTGGAAGTTGGTGCCGCCGAAGCCGAAGGCGCTGACGCCGGCGGTGCGGGGATGCGCGTCGCCGTGAATCCACGGCCGGGCGCGGCGGTTGAGATAGAGCGGCGAGTCCTTCAGGCCGAGCGCCTCGTTGGGCTGCTCGACAAGCGTCGGCGGCAACGTCTTGGTATGCAGCGCCAGCGCCACCTTGACCATGCCCGCCAGCCCGGCGGCGCATTTGGTGTGGCCGATCATCGACTTGACCGAGCCGAGCGCGCACTGCTGCGTCCCCGCACCGGCGTCGGCGAACACCGCGGTCAGGGCCTCCACTTCGGCCCGGTCGCCGGCGACCGTGCCCGTGCCGTGGGCTTCCACGAGGCCGACGTCGGCAGGCGAGACCTGGGCGTGGGCGTAGGCCCGGCGCAGGGCCCGCATCTGGCCTTCGGGCCGCGGTGCGGTGAGGCTGCGGTCGCGGCCGTCGCTTGCGCTCCCGACGCCCCGGATCACGGCGTAGATGCGGTCGCCGTCGCGCTCGGCGTCCTCCCGGCGCTTGAGCACGATGGCAGCGAACCCCTCGCTGATGGCGATGCCGTCGGCCGTGGCGTCGAACGGCCGGCACCGGCCCGTGGGCGAGAGGGCGTGGGTCTTGCTGAAGCACAGGAAGGCGAAGGGGTTCTGGATGGCGTCGACGCCGCCGACGACGGCCATGTCGCTCATGCCCGTCTGCAGGTCCCGCACCGCCAGGGTGACGGCCGCCAGCGAGGAGGCGCACGCCGCGTCGACAGTCATGTTCGTGCCGCCCAGGTCGAACCGGTTGGCGATGCGCCCGGCGGCGACGTTCATGAGGACTCCGGCGAAGCTGTCCTCCGTCCACTCCGGCAGATGCTCGCCGAGCCGGTCGGTCAGGGGGGTGGCGGAGTCGCCGAACAGCTTGGGCAGCGAAGCCCGCACCGTGTAGCCGACCCCGAGGTCGGCTCCGCCGCCGCCGGCACCGATGAACACCGACGTGCGGAGCCGGGCCCGGCGGGCTCTGCTGTCGGCGTTGGCCGGCCCGAGCACGCCGGCGTCGTCGAGGGCCGCCTTGGCTGCGAGGAGCCCGAGCAACTGGAACGGCTCGATGGACCGCAGCGTGCTGGGCGGCATGCCGAAGGCCATGGGCTCGAACGGCACGGCGTCCACGAACCCGCCCCAGCGGGAGTACACCTTGTCCCGGGCCGAGGGGTCGGGGTCGTAGTACGCCCGCCAGTCCCACCGCGTGGCGGGGATCTCGGTCACGGCGTCGACCTTGCCCACGATGTTGGCCCAGAACGAGCGCACGTCGGAGGCGCCGGGCAGGATCGCTCCGAGGCCGACGATGGCGATGTCGGCGGGCGGCAGCGTCGAGGCGACGGCGGCCTCGGGGTCCACGGCGTCGGGCAGGCCCAGCGCCGAGAGCCGCCGGGACGACCCCGCCGACACCTCGTCGTGGAGCTGGGCGATCGTGCACACGCCGTTCCGCAGGGCGGCGACCTGGCCGATCATGTACATGCCCTGCCGCCACTGCTCGGTACCGTCGACGGCGACCAGCTTGGGTGCGGCCGGGTCGGCGGCGGCCGAGGCGGGGTTGCGGTCGACGCCCTTGGCGGCAATGCGGAGCCGCCCGATATTGAGCATCTCGAGGTGGTTGCGGACGTCCTCGGCGCCGAGACCCTCCCGGCGGAGCCGACCCTGCTCCTCGAAGAAGTGGCTGATGTAGGGCGACGGCAGGCACCGGGTGGCATGGCCCGGGCCCGTCTCCAGTAGCACCGTGTCGTCGCAGTCGACGGCAGCCTGCTGGAAGCCCTCGGTGATCGCGCCGGCTCCCACCGCCTCCTCGGTGAACAGGTAGGCGGTGCCGAGGAGCACCCCGACCCGGACGCCGCGCTGGGCGGCGAGCGGCGCGGCTGCGGCCGCGACCATGGCGGCCGACCGAGCGTCGTGGATGCCGCCCGCGAAGAGGACGTCATAGTCGGCGGCCGCGCCGGGCGGCAGCTCGTCGAGCAGCGTCCGGACCATCGTCTCCCAGAGCACGAAGCTGGTGCGGGGACCGACGTGGCCGCCGCACTCGCGTCCCTCGAAGACGAAGCGCCGGGCGCCGTCCTTGAGGTAGAGCTTCAGCAGGCCCGGCGACGGCACGTGGAGGTAGGTCGGGATCCCCTGGGCCTCGAGGGCGGCGGCCTGGTCGGGCCGGCCACCGGCGATGAGGGCGAAGGTGGGGCGGAACGAACGGATGACGGCCAGCTGCTCGGCGCGGAGCTCCGGAGGGACGAAGCCCAGGATACCCACGCCCCACGGACGGTCCCTCAGGCGCTCCTGCGTGGCCCGGAGCAGGGCCTCGACCTCGGGCGCCCGCATGAGAGCCAGGGCCAGGAATGGGAGCCCCCCGCCGGCGACCACCGCTTCGGCGAACTCGGCCCGGTCGCTCACCCGCGTCATCGGCCCCTGGGCGATCGGGTAGCGCACGCCGTGCGCGGCGGCCCAGGGCGCGCCTTCGGCGAGCGGATCGTGTCGGGCCGCGGTGCGGCAGCCGTCGAGCGCAGCCTCCTGCACGGCGGCGACGATGCCGCCCACGGTCGTGAACCGGCGGGCCAGGTCGGCAGCGAAGGACGCATCCTGGCCGATGGCGAGGACAGCCCCGGGACGGGCCTGCCAGTCGACCCGGCGGCGGACCTCGTCTCGCCAGCTGGCGGCGTCAACCCCGCCCTCGGCCATCCTCCGCAGCTCCGCCACCGGCTCCAGGCCGGGCCGCTGGTACATCCGGACCCGGCCCGGCGCGGGCATGCCGAGGCACACCGTCTCGCTGCCGTCCATGGCCTCGACCTGCGCCTTCGCCGCGCCCGCCAGCGGGGACTCCCGGGCCAGCAGCAGCTGGTTGTCGAGGACCACGCCGGCCGCGCCGCCGGCCAGGCAGGCGGCCGCGGTGTGGACGCCGACGCCCCCCTGCACCCAGACCGGTGTGCGCACGCAGGCGAGGAGCCGCTGGAGGAGGACGAACGACCCCTCCTCGCCGACCCACCCGCCCGCCTCGTGGCCCTTGGCGATGACGGCGTCGACGCCGGCTGACTCCGCCGCCAGGGCTTCGGCCACCGACCGGACGACGCCAAGGACTGCGATCCCCCGGCCGTGCAGCGCCTCGACGACGCCACCGGCCCGGTCGGGGTCGAACCCGCCGGCCAGCACGACGACGTCAGGGCTGCGAACCGGCTGGTCGAGCACGGCATCCAGCAGCGCCTGCTCGGCGACGAGGACCCCGATGCGGCCCCGGCCCAGATCGGCGAGCCGGGCGAAGGCGGCGACGGCCGCGTCGCGCCCGGCCGCGAACTCGAGGTCGACGAGCCCGACAGCGCCCGCGCGGCTTCCCCCGATGGCCAGTCTGGCATCGGGGAGGCCCGCCGGCGACACGACCATGACGTCGAGGCCGATCTCGTGCATCCTCTGCGGTTCTGCTTTCGAGGTGAAGGCCGAAGGCCGGCCCCTGACGGCGACTGCTATCCCAACCGACGCCGGCCCGTTTCGGTACGGCTCAAGCCGCATGAATGTCGGGCGAGCGTCTCGAGTGCGAGCGGCGCTGGAGTCCGCGACTTCCGCCCCCAGAGACATTCACGGCAATCCTGACCGTATCAGTACGGTTTCTACCCCGTCAACGCGTCCCCGATGCCACCTCCCTTTGGTTCTGACCTATGTTTCCGAAGACTTATTCAGGTATTCACCGCGCAAGTGTCCCCGCACACTCTCGTTCAAACTGTCGTCGTTCCACATTCTGACCGCCCGGTGATGCCCATCGGCCGCGTGCCGTTCACGTCGTGCGCCGGTCGTCGGGACCCGGCCGAGCGTTCTCCTGCAACGTACTCTCTATCTTGTCCAGGGTCGCCCGTTGGCTCGCCGAGAGGGCGGTGACGGTCGTCATGCCGGGCGGCGTGAAGAACGGCGGCGGCTGGCTGAGCACCGTGACCGTGAAGGTCGCGGAGAAGCACCGGCCTCCGCTGCAGACCTCCGATCCCACGCCGTCGACGGTCACCGTCCCCAAGGTGAGGTAGTCGGGCAGGAACGAGATCAGGGGCGCCAACCCGAGGAAGTTGGCCCCGGTCGGGACCCCGAAGACGTCGTCGAACTCGATGGCACCGACGGCGGCGACGAGCGGGAAGAACTCCACCAGGGTCACGTCCAGGGACCGGTTGATGGTGAGGTTGTCGCCGTCGTCGACGCTGTCATCGGACGTCGTCAGGCAGGTCACGTCGGCGATCGTCGTTCCGAACAGGTCGCAGCTCGCGCCCGGCTCGAGCGCCGCGAAGAGGATGGGATCCCACTCGCCGTTGCCGTCGAGGCCGTCCTCCTCGCCGTCAAAGATGTGCATGCTGTCGAGCGTCACCCGGAGCTCGTACACGCGTGGGAGGACGTTCACCGATCGGGTGGCAACGTTGTTGTTCTCGCCCCCGCCCGGTTCGAACACCTGGTTGAACACGTCGACGGTGGCGACCGAGGTGAACGTCCCCGCGGTCGGGAAGGCGAACTCGATCGTGACCGTCCTCGTCTGGCCGGGCTGGAGCCCGTTGACGATGGCGGTCGGCCCGCCGTTGTCGGTCGACATGACCTTCCACTGGACCTGGAAGCTGCCCGCCGGGAAGGTGCCTGCGTTGCGGACCACGATCGTGGCCGTCGCCTTGCTCGCCCGTATCGGCGGGTCGGGGTTGATGGTGAACGAGTCGATGACCAGATCGACGTTGGCGGGGTTGACGACGAGGTCAAGGATGCGGCGATTGTTGTTCTCGTTGGACTCGCCGACGGCGTTGGTGGCGTCGGCGGTGGCGGTGATGCGGAACGTGCCGGCCTTGGGGTAGGCGAAGGTGAACCCCACGTTGGTGGACTGGCCCGGCGAGAGGGCGCCCACCGCGGCGGAGGAGGTGCCGGCGCTGGGGGTGATGAGGCCCGTACTGTCAGGGTTCCACTGCAGGGTGGACGGGCCCGACGCGGCGTTGCCCTGGTTCTGGACGGTGGCGGTGAACGTGGTGAGCCCGCCCTGAGTTGCCGGGTTCGGGCTGGCCGTCAGGCTGGTGACAACCAGGTCGACGGCGTTGGTGCCGACCAGGACCTGGACGGTTTTGGCATTGTTGTTCTCGACCAGTTCGGGCACGGCGTTGGCCGGGTCGACGAGGACCGTCGAGTCGAAGGCGGCGGCGAACGGGTAGGCATAGGACAGGTTCACGGTGGTGGTGGCGCCTGGGGCCAGGCCGATCACCTGGGCGGTGAGCGGGGCGGCGAGGAACCACGGGGTCCACTGCACCGGGAAGGGGCCGGCGGCGGTGTTGCCCTGGTTCTTGACCACGATCGTGGCGGTCGTGGGCTGGCCGGCGACCGGGGTGGCGGGGCTGATGGCCACACTGTTGACCACCAGGTCGGGCAGCGGCAGTTGGACGACAAGCTGCGCGGTGGCCAGGTTGTTGGCCTCGTTGGTCTCGGCCACCGTGTTGGCGGCATCGACGGTGGCCCAGCTGTCCACGGTGCCATCAGCGGGGAACACGTAGGACAGGTTCACCGTGGTCGAGGCGCCCGGCGCCAGGCTGTTCACCTGTGAGGACAAGGGCGCGGCCAACCACCAGGCGTTCCACTGGACAGGGAAGGGCCCGGCGGGGCTGTTCCCCTGGTTCTTGACCACGATGGCGGCGGTCGCCGTCCGGCCCCGCACCGGGTTGGTCGGGCTGACGGTGAAGCTCGTGATGGTCAGGTCCCGGGTCGGCGCCACCGCCGCCTGGGCGCCACCGACGCCCGGCATGAGCACGCCCACGGTCACCGCGACCAGGCAGGTGAAGACCAGGGAACGGTCCCGCTTCCGTAGTTGACGCACGTGGACACTCCGATCGAAAGGCGCGCCTAGACGCGGCCGTTGTATGAGAAGGCGCGCGATGCCGAGAAGGGACGCTTGGCGCGTTGACTCAATGGATATCGAAGTCGTGGCCACTCCCGCAGCACGGCGTATTGCCCTCTCGGTAGCCGATCACGATTTGCTCTATACCCGGGCCGTGGATGGTCATCGGTGTTGCGCTGGCACCAAGGCTTCGCCCGGACCAGGTCACCCATTCCGCTGAGGACGCCGGGGGCGGCCGAGACCGAGCAGCGCCGCACCCAATGCGGCTGCGGCTGTGGCCGCCGC
>JBOGID010000055.1:0-15667 GCA_050742295.1 Acidimicrobiales bacterium
CGGCGCCGGCCCGGCCGCCATCCCCGTGCTCGAAGCCCTCGACCAGAAGGGCGCGCTGATGCAGCTGGTGCCGGAGTGGGCCAACGTGCGGAGCCGGCCACAGCGCAACGCTTATCACCGGTTCAACGTCGACCGGCACCTGTGCGAGGCGGCGGCGCAGGCGGCGGGGATGGCGGCGCGGGTCCGCCGGCCCGACCTGCTCCTCATCGGGGCGTGGCTCCACGACATCGGCAAGGGCCTGCCCGGGGACCACAGCGTGGCCGGGGCCGAGGTGGTCGAGCGCATCACCGCCCGCATGGGGTTCCCCCGTGCCGACGTGGACGTGCTCGTCACCCTGACCCGCCACCACCTCCTGCTGGCCGACGCCGCCACCAGGCGGGATGTCACCGACCCCACGACCGTGGAGGCGGTGGCCGCCGCCGTCGGCTCCTCCGGCACCCTGGAACTGCTCCACGCCCTGACCGAAGCCGACTCCATCGCCACCGGACCGTCGGCCTGGAGCCCGTGGAAGGCGGGCCTGGTGACCCAGTTGGTCAACCGCACGGCGAAGGCCCTGGCCACGGGTGTGGTGCCCGCGGGCGGGGCCGAGGTCTTCCCCGGGCCGGCCCACCGGGATCTCATCGAGGAGGCCAGGGAGGCGGCCGACGTGGTGGTGCGTCCCTCGGGGCGCACGCTGGCCCTGGCCGCACCCGACCGTCCCGGCCTCTTCTCCCGTGTCGCCGGGACGCTGGCCCTGCACAGCCTCGATGTGCTGGTCGCCCGGGTGGGGGCGTCGGACGACGGTGTCGCGGTGGAGGAGTTCCAGGTCGAGCCCGTCTTCGGGGGCGACCCCGACTGGGCCGCCTTTGAGGCCGACCTGCGGCGCGTCCTGACCGGCCGGCTGTCGCTCGAGGCCCGCCTGGCCGAGCGGTCCCGCACCTACAGCGGGGCCTCCTCCCGGCCCACGGCCGCCACCCCGGCCCGCACGGCGGTGACGGTGGACAACGACGCGTCGGCGGCGGCGACGGTGCTGGAGGTGCGTGCGCCCGACCGCATCGGCACCCTGTACCGCATCACCCGGGCGCTGGCCGACCTGGCCCTCGACATCCGCCACGCCACCGTCGCCAGCCTCGGCCACGAGGTGGTCGACGCCTTCTACGTCGTCGACGCCGAGGGATCGAAGCTCGTGGACCCCGATCACCGCCGCGAGGTCGAGCGGGCCGTCGTGGTCGAACTGTCCCGGGCGTAACATCCGGCGGCTATGGACCTCGACAAGGCGCGGGACTTCGTTCGCAACAACCACAAGGCGGTCATGGCCACCCGGCGGTCCGACGGCCGCCCCCAGATGTCACCGCTCGCCGTCACGATGGACGGCGAGGGCCGGGTCGTGATCAGCAGCCGGGAACGGGCGTACAAGGTCCGCAACATCCGCCGTGACCCCCACGTCTCGCTGTGCGTGCTGGGCGATGGCTACGACTGGGTCCAGATCGACGGGTCGGCGGACGTCCAGTCCCTCCCCGACGCCATGGAGCCGCTCGTGGACTACTACCGGTCGATCTCGGGCGAGCACCCCGACTGGGACGAGTACCGCCAGGCCATGGCCGACCAGCAACGGGTCCTCGTCCGGGTCACCATCGAACGGGCCGGCCCCGACCGTTCCGCCTAGCCGGCTTCGGAACCGGGCGGAACTCTTCGCCCTAGCCCCGGCTGGTAGTGAGCGGCGTCGCCTGCTTGACGGGGGGGTACTTGCTGCAGCCCCAGTCGCCGCAGATCATGGTCGAGCCGTCCTTGTAGAAGCAGTACGACGCGTACTTGCCCTGGTACCAGTAACCGCCGCCGGCCTCGCACAGCGCCTTCAGGATGCCGCCGCCCGACGTCGTCGCCGTCGCCACTCCGGCGCCCCCGGCCAGCGCCGACGCCGCCACCAACGCTCCCGCCGCCAACTTGATCCGCAGCTTCATTGTGAGCCTCCCCCTGTATCGATTTCGGTGAGGCCATCGTGAGGCGTGCGGCGCCGGCCGGGAATCGCCTCGGCGGGCACCCTTTCTACCGAGTGGGGAAGCGGTTCCTTACCTTCTGGACATGATCGTCGGTATCCACTCCGACAAGAGGGAGTCGGCCTCCCGATGGGCTGCCCGCCTTGAAGATCGGACGTGTCATCAGAACGGCGCGGATGTGCCTCGGGGTCGGCCTGTTCGGCGCGCTGGGACGGCGCGCCGGCTCGGCGTCCACGTCTCGATGTGCACGGGCGTACCATCGCAGCCGTCTTGGTCCGGGAGATGCGCCTGATGGAACCTCCGAGTCGTCGATGGTCCGCCGCCTCCGTCTCGCCGGCGCGCGCCTGGGCACGCTTGTCGGTTCCGACGCCGCAACCATGCGGCAGGGGCTGGCCGCGCTGCTCGTCTCCTCGGGAGGGGACCTCCTCGCCGGGCTGACGCTCGGCGCCATCACCCACACCCTCGACCAGCTCCCGGGCCTGCTCGTGCTGGTCCCCGCCGCCATCGGCATGCGGGGCAACATCTTCGGGGCCCTGGGCAGCCGTCTCGGCACCGCCATCCACGCCGGCACGTTCAGCCTGTCGCGGCGCCGGGACACGGTCGTGGGCCAGAACATCCTGGCTTCGATCGCCCTCACCCTGTCGATCTCCCTGGCGCTGGCGTTCCTGGCCAAGGCGGTAGCCGTGGCCTTCGGCCTGCCCAACACCATCTCGGTCGTCGACTTCGTGATCATCTCGGTGGTGGGCGGGGCACTGTCCTCGGTGATCGTCCTGGCGCTGACCCTGTGGGTGGCAGCCCGCTCGGTGTCCAAGAACTGGGACCTCGACAACGTCTCCGCACCGCTGGTCACCGCGGCCGGGGACATCGTCACGCTGCCCTCGCTGTTCCTGGCGACCTACCTGGTGGGCGTGGGCTGGGTGTCGCCCCTCCTGGCCCTGGCCACAGCGGTCCTGTCGGTGGCGGCCCTGGTGGGCGCCTTCCGGGCCGGCCTGCCCATGCTGAACCGCATCCTGCGCGAGTCCCTGCCCGTGCTGCTCATCGCAGGGACGGTTGACGTCCTGGCCGGCGTCAGCATCGAGAAGCGGCTGGAGTCGTTCATCCTGTTCCCGGGGCTGCTGGTGCTGGTGCCGCCGTTCCTGGAGGACACGGGGGCCCTGGGCGGCATCCTGTCCAGCCGGCTGTCGAGCAAGCTGCACCTGGGCGTCATCGAGCCCCGCAACATCCCCCAGAAGGCCGCCCGCGGCGAGTTCCTGCTGACGTTCCTCTACGCCGTGCCCGTGTTCATCCTGGTGGCGGTGTCCGCCGACATCGCCGCCACCATCGCGGGCCTGGCCACGCCCGGCGTGGTGAAGATGGTGGCGGTGTCGATGATCGGGGGGTTCGTGGCCACCCTGTTCGCGGTCGGCATCGCCTACTACGGGGCCATCGCCGCGTTCCGGCTGGGGCTCGACCCCGACAACCACGGGATCCCCCTGATCACCTCGTCAATGGACCTCATCGGCGCCTTCGCCCTGATCCTCGCCATCGTCCTCGTCGGCATCGGCTGACAGCGGCGCCCAGCCGTCCCCCCGTCAGTCGTCGATCATGCTGCGGTGCCCCTCGGGGCAGGTGCCGTACGTGCAGTCGTAGAAGCCCTCGTCCATGACCGGCTCGGTGGCCCAGTGGCGGTGGCAGTACGAACCGCCGCACTCCGGGCACCAGAAGGGCGCGAACTCGAACCGGTGCAGGCGGGCGCCGTCGGCGGCGGCAATGGCGGCCCCTACCGCCGTCCGTTGGGGCGGCTCGACCCGGCAGAGGAAGCGTCCCAACAGGCTGGTGATGAGGACGTTCTCCGGTTGCAGTTCGACGCGCCCGGCCGGGTGCCCGCAGGCGGCGCAGTCGAACGTGGCCCAGGTCGACACCGACCCTTCCTCACCGAGTGCGAGTTCGGCGGGGGGCTCGGTGGCCACCGTCGCCGCCGCCACCTCTCGGGCGCGGGCGTACTTGGCCGTCAGCCACGCGGCCTCGTCGGGGGCGAGGACGGCGAGGCGGTCGGGATCGAGGTTGTCGGCGATGTCGGCGAGCTTCACGGCCCGGGCGACGGGGTCGGCAGCGGCCCGGGCCACGAAGGCTTCGTAGGGCTCGCCGTCGCGGCGGGTGAGGGCGTCGAGGGCTGTGACCACCCGGGGCGGGCAGCCCGCGGCCAGGAGGTCGGTCGGGGAGAGGTCGGTGTCCTCGAGGAGGTCGTGCAGCACCGCGGCCAGCTTCTCCTGGTCGGTCGAGACCCGGCCCATCACCCGCAGCGGGTGTTCGATGTAGGGCCGGCCCGCCTTGTCGACGGCGCCGGCGTGAAACCGCCGGGCCAGGGCGATGGCCTCGTCGAGGGTGAGCACGGCGCCAGGCTACGTACCCCCCTGCGTCCACGGCGACGCGCCCGATCGAGCCGAACTTCAGGACGGCGGGCACTACGCTGGCCCGAGTCCCCATGGACGACAGCAAACCCCGAAATCTCAAGACCATGCTCTCGGACGCCAAGGACGACTCCGAGCTCATGGTGGACCTGGCCTACGCCGCCGTCTATTTCGGAGACCCTGACATGGCGGAAGAGGTCGACGAGCTCGAGTCTCACCTGTCCGAGCTCGTGCATGACATGCGCGCCATCTGCGTGCTGGCCGCCCGTTCGCCCCGGGACGCCGACGCCATGGCCTCGGTCCTGCAGGTCGTGGGGGCCATCGAGCGGATGGGCAACGCCGCCGTGGACATCGCCCGCATCGTGACCCGCCGCCTCGGCATCCCCCGGGCCCTGGTGGTCGACCTGTCGAGGGCCGAGGAGATCTCCCACCGGGTGCGGATCCGGGACACGTCCCAGATGGCCCACCGCAGCCTGGCCGAGCTCGAACTGCCCGTCGAAGTGGGGATGCGGGTCGTCGCCATCCGGCGGGACCACGACTGGATCACCGAGGTCGAGGGCGACCAGGTGCTCCTGCCCGGCGACGTGCTGTTCCTCCAGGGCGCGGCCGACGGCATCGCCGAACTCCGGGCGCTGGCGGGCGCCCCCACGTGGGACCCGCCCCAGGTCGACGAGGAGCCGGCGGTGACCGACCTCGACCGGGCCATCGACGTGCTCGTCGAGATGAAGAACATCTCCGAGGTGGCCGTCGGCCTGGCCTACTCCGCCCTCGTGCTGCGGGACCAGGGCCTGGCCGCCGAGGTCAACCACCTTGAGGACCGCCTCGACGAGATGAAGGAGCGGCTCGAGGTGTGGGTCCTGCGGGCGGCCCACCAGCAGATCGACCCGTCCCCCCTGCGGGGGCTCTTGCACCTGGCCCAGGCGGCCGAGGAGATCGGCGACGCCGCCCAGCAGATGGTGTGGCTCATCGAGGAGGGCGAGGAGCTGCACCCGGTGCTGGCGCTGGCCCTGGGGGAGTCCGAGGAGGTCGTGGTGCGGGTCCCGGTGGCGCCGGGGTCGCCGGCCGACGGGAAGTCCCTCGCCCAGCTGTGCCTGGAGACCGAGACCGGGTTCTACCTGCTGGCCATCCGCCGCGGTGGCCGCTACCTGTACCGCCCCCGCGACAGCGTGGTGCTGCAGGCGGGGGACGAGCTGATCGCCACCGGCCCCGACGAGGGCCACCGCCTCCTGGCCGAGGTCGGCGGCTACGTCCTCATCGAGGACGAGGAGACGGGCGAAGAGGCCCTCGTCCCCAGCGGCACGCCCCACTGAGCGGGGCCCGCCGCGGCCGTCGGGCGGGCTTCTGTGCGACTGGGCCTACCGTGGCGGAAGGTTCTCTGCACCAGAACGGCGCACTCCTAGTCGGCCTTGCGGGCGAACAGCGCCAGGGCGGACAGGGCCGACGCGCACAGCAGCACGAGTAGCCCGACGAACGCCACGATCGCAAGCTCGCGGGCGGTCGAGTCCTGGTGGAGGACCAGCCACGACACACAGAGGGCGATGGCGGTGATCCCGCAGAAGAATGCGGCACCGACGAGGTTCGGAACGATCCGATAGCCCCGAGCCCGGCCTGCGGAGTACGACCTCAACGAGTTCATCAGCAGCCCGAGGCACACCAGCGCCAGCCCCGAGAGCGCGGACGACGCCACGAGGATCGTCTGAATGATGTCCTTTTTCCCGACCACGACCACCGCTCCCGTCGACTTTGACGGAGTCTGCCACAGCGTCTAGTAGTACCCCCACGTGCGCCACGGCTGGGGGGTCATGCGGCGGAGGCGCATCTGGTAGAGGAAGGCGATCACGCCGCCCGCGAACAGCGACAGCGAGACGGCGCCGAACAGGACCATGAGCACGCTCATGGCCGTGGACCCCTGCTCCCCCCGCACGACGCTGAAGTCGGCGCTCGGGGTCCTGATGGGCGGGAGCTCGCCGGCAGCCAGCACCCGGAAGGTGGCCCGGGCCGGCGTGCCCGGCTCGTCGACGTAGGCCGTGGGAGTGGCGTCGCTGCCGGCGGTCAGTTCACGCCGCTGAGTGCCGAGGATGACGATGTTCCCGGGTGCGGCCTGGGGGACGGTGAACGTCATCGAGATCGTCCCCGTGCGGTCGGGGGTGACCGTCCCGATGATGGGGCCGTCGAGTGACTTCCAGCGGACGACCACCTGGGTGGGCGTGCTTCCCGCCGTTCGGGGTACGGGGAAGGACGTGCCGATCAGGGTGATCGTGTCGCCGGGGTGGCCTGCCCCGCTGCTCAGGGTCATCGTGGCCAGGTTGGTGCAGGCGTACGCCGCTGCGCCCCACAGGACGGCGACGATCGCCAGCGGTGCCGCGAAGCTTCTTACTGCCCGCCCCGCGCCCCTCATGCGGTCCTCCTGTCTCCAACCGCAGTGTGACACCAGCGGCGCCTTTGGGCAACGACGGCGCCCGGTGCGGGACGTGGTGCGGGCTCATCTGAGGCTGGGGGCGTTCACGGCCGCCTATTTCATCGAGTTCATCGCCACGCTCGTGCTCGAGACCAACGTGGGCGGCTACGACAACACGGGCTGGGACCGATGCGCGGAAGCCGGTGCGGGCTGCGGCGAGGACATAGTGCGGGCATAGTGGGGACGATGCTTGATGCCTTCCTCGCCGGCTACGCGGCTCCCGCCGCCGGCCGGTACTTCAACGGCCTGGAACTGCTGGCCATCGCCGACCGGGCCTCCGACCTGGCGGTGGCCAAGCAGATCGGCCTGGAACGGGACCGGGTCGTGCGGCTCCGGGACGCCTCCCTGGCTCGCCTGGCCCAGGCCGAGGAGGCCCTGGACCGGCTCGGGGCCACCCCGCCCGAGCGTCCGCCCGACTCGAGCGGCTTCGCGGCATGGGCGGACGCCGTGTTCGACGCCGCCGGCAAGGTGCTGGCGGCGGACTCGGCCGAGGCCGTCGCCCGCCTCTTGGGCTACGTCCTGGGCGAGGCGGTGGCCACCCTCGACGCCACCGCCACCCTCTCCCGGCTCCGTGAACTGAAGCCCGACGACCTGTGGATGCGGGTACAGGGCGAGTCCTTCGAGCAGGAACGGGCCACGGCCGAGCGCCGCCTCGGCCGGCTGGCGGCCCACGAGCTCCTGCCCGAGCCGGTCCAGGTGGAAGCCGGCCTGGCGGCCCACGCCCTGTGCGAAGCGGCGACCACCGGCGACTACGCGGCCCGGGCGGCCCGGGCCGAAGCGGCATCCCGGGCTGTCGAGGAGCACGCAACGGCGGTGGAAGCGGCGCTCTGAGCCCGGCTACCCCGGGTCGGTGACGTAGACGATCTGGCGGCCGTCGGGGGACCAGGCCGGGCTGAAGCCGCGTGGGCCGGTGGTCAGCTTCTTTACGCCCGTCCCGTCGGTGGCCATGACGAACACGGCCGGGACGCCGTCGCGGTCGCTGGCGAACAGGATCGAGTTGCCGTCGGGGGAGAAGGCGGGTTCCCCGTCGGCGGCCATGTTGGTGGTGAGGCGCTGCAGGGCGGTGCCGTCGGCGTTGGCGATGTACAGCTCGGGATTGCCGTCGCGGTCGCTGGTGAACACGACCCGGTGGCCGTCCCTGGTGTACGACGCCCGGTCGGCCACGGCCGGCACGTCGAACGCTCGGCTCGGGCTCGACCCGTCGGGTGCCATCGTCCACAGCCGGTACCCGGCGTCGCGGTCGCTCACGAACGCGATCCGCGAGCCGTCGGGGAGCCAGGCCGGGTAGCCGTCCTGGCCGGGGTGGTCGGTCAGGCGGCGGACGCCCGACCCGTCGGCGTTCATCACGTAGACCTCGGACTGGCTGTCGCGGTCGCTCATGAAGGCGATCCTTGAGCCGTCGGGCGACCACGCCGGGGCGCTGTCGGTCCCGGTGCCGTCGGTCAGCCGGCGGATCGACTCGCCGCTGGACTGCATGACCCAGAGCGAGCGCTTGCCGTCCAGCACGCTCTCGAAGGCGATCCTCGACCCGTCGGGCGACCACGCCGGGGCGCCGTCGAAGGCGAGGCGCCGGTTGGTCAGGATCTTCTTGCCGGCACCGTCGGAGGCCATGACCGACACCTGCGGCGTCTGGATGCGGTCCGTCGGCACCCCGGCCGGCGGCCCGCCCTGGCCGGCCGTGTCTTCGCTCTCGCCGCCACCCAGGGCGCCCAGCAGGGCGGCGAGCCCGCCCACGACGGCGGCGACACCGACCAGGGCGATCACGGAGCTCTTGCGGTTGCCCTTGAGCCTGATGCGCGGGATCGGGGTGGCTTCGGCGTGCTCGGGGCACTTCATGCCGACCGGCGTCCTGACCAGGCACTCGGGGCAGATGGGCGTGCCGCACTCCGCACACGTCAGCCGCGTGGGTGTGCCGTGGAGTGCGCACGTCATCTCCCTGGGCTGGGCCGGGGCCTCGGTCATCTCACAGCCAGTCCTTGCGCTTGAAGTACGTGTAGCCCCCCACCGTGATGGCGAGCATCAGGCCGAGGGCCCATAGGTAGCCCCACTTCCATCTCAGCTCGGGCATGTGGTCGAAGTTCATCCCGTAGATCCCGGCCACCAGCGTCGAGCCGAGCAGGATGGCACCCCACGACGTCATGCGCTTCATGACCGCGTTCACCCGGTTGGAGATGATGGCCAGGTGGGCGTCCACGGCGTTGCCCATCAGCTCCCGCTGGGCGTCGAGCTGGTCGACGGCCCGCAGCACGTGGTCGTACACGTCCTGCAGGTAGGTGCGGGTGTGCTCGTCGACCCACTTCACGTCACCCCGCAGCAGCGAGGCCACCACCTCGCGGAGCGGCACGACCGCCCGCCGGAACAGCACCAGCTGCCTCCGGATGGCCAGCAGCTCCTGCTGCACCGACGGCTCGTCGCCCAGCTCCTCGGCAAAGATCCGCTCCTCCAGCTCCTCCAGGGCGTCGTCGGAGTTCTCCGACGCCACGAAGTAGCCGTCCACCAGCTCGTCGAGCAGGACGTAGAGGAGGAACCCCGAGGACGGGCGGTCGGGGCGGCTCCGTTCGAACCGGGCCTTGGCCGCGTCAACCGACCACTCCTGGGCGCCGTCCTCGTGTTCCCGGACGCTGATCAGCCACGTGGGGCCGATGAAGAAGTCGACCTCCTGGAGCTCGGACGTGTAGGCCACGATGAAGGCGTGCGTCGGGTAGTGCTCCAGCTTGGGGCGCTGATGGCGGTGGCGGACGTCCTCCAGGGCGAGGGGGTGGAGGGCGAACTGCTTCTCGATGCAGTTCAGGTCGTCCTCGGTGGGCTCGCAGACGTCGACCCAGAGGAGCCAGTCGCCCTCGTCGACGTAGGCCGAGATCTCCGCCGGATCGACGTCTCTGGACTCCCCCGGCCCGAACGCCCGCACCGCGATCACACCCGACACGGTAATGGGACAATGCTCAGCGCATGGATGCTGAGCGCAGGGAGGAGCCGACGGAGCCGACGTTCGAAATGGCCGCCCTGCCGAGCACCGACCGCTACGACCCCGACGACGAACGGTGGCGCCGACAGGTCAGCGACTTCCTGGCCGAGCTGCGCAACGAGGTCGACGGGGTGGAGCGGCGGCTGACGCCCGTGCCGGGCACGAAGGGGACTGTTGAGTCGATCATCCTGACCCTCGGGTCGGCGGGGACGTTCACGGCCGCCTTCGAGTTCTTCCGCAGCTGGCTCAAGCGGGACAAGAGCCGCAGCCTGGAGATCACCTTCACCGACGGCGGCCAGCAGCGCACCATCTCCCTGAAGGGCGACGCCCTGAACGACACCGCCCTGGAGACCGTGGCCCGGGCCGCGGTCGAGCGCATCGGAGGACTGGGGTGGCAGACCCCCGCTACCGGGCCCTCCTGATCGGCAACTCGACCTTTCCTGCCGACGCCAACAACCTCCAGACCCTGGAGGGACCGGTCAACGATGTGGCGCTGCTGCGGGGGGCGCTGACCGACCGGGTGGCGGGGCTGTTCGACGCCGACTCCGTGCGCATGCTGCCCGAGCGCACCAGCGGCGAGATCCTCGTCGAGCTGGAGCAGTTCTTCGGGGCGGCCAAGCGGGACGACGTGCTGCTGCTCTACTACTCGGGCCACGGCGTGCTCAACGAGCGGGGCCAGCTGTTCCTGTGCGCCCGGGACACCCGCACCGACCTGCTGAAGTCGACGTCGGTGTCGTCGATGGCGGTGAACATGATGTTCGACGAGTCGGCGGCCCGCACCACGATCATCGTGCTGGACTGCTGCCACAGCGGGGCGTTCAAGGGCGGCTCGTTCCCGGACGCCCTGCGGGGCTCGGGGCGGTTCCTGCTCACCAGCTGCCGCAGCGGACAGCTGGCCAACGACGCCGACCGCCGCAACCGCACCAGCCTGTTCACCCAGCACCTGGTGGAGGGGATCACCGGGGGTGCGTCCGACGGTGACGCCGACGGGTACGTGGAGGTCGGGGAACTGTTCGACTACGTGTCGGAACGGCTGCGGGCCGAAGGCCGCCAGATCCCCCAGCGCAGCTTCTCTGGGGACGGCGACGTGGCCATCGCCCGGCGCGGGGCCGGCGCCGGGACCGGGGCGGGGGCGGTGGCGACCAAGGGGGGGCCGGTGCTGGCCAAGCCGGACGCCGTTCACACCGACCTGGACTTCGGGCGGCTGGTGGTCGGCCAGCCGTCGGCCCGGCTGAAGGTCCGCCTGGCCGGGGACCTGTCGGTGGCCAGCGTCCCCCCGTGGATCAACGTCGAGGAGGAGCCCGACGGGGTGGCCGTGACCATCGACACGTGGGAGGCGGGCCGGCTGTCGGGCGAGGTCGTCCTCCGGGGCACCGACCGCGACGCCCGCATCACGGTGCGGGCCGTGGTCGAGCGCCCGCCCGAGGTCGTGCCACCGCCGGCTCGTGGGCCGGCACCGGCGCCCCCGCCCCCGTCGCAGCCGAAACCGGCGGGGCGGACCGCGGCCGTGGTCGCGGCCGTCGTGGTCGTCCTGGTGGCCGTGGCCGCCCTCCTGGTCAGCCGGGGGTCCGGGGACGGCGGGTCGGCGTCGGACACCACCGCCGCCACCGTCCCGGGGACCACGGCGCCGGCGGGGCCCAAGTCGGTCGTCCTGCCCGGAACGGTGCTGTGGACGGATACCGGCGTCGACGTACGGGCGGGCCAGACCCTCGAGGTCACCGCCACCGGCGTGGTGAACACGGCCGTCGACATCCCCAACCGGTCAAGCCCGCCCGACGGGATCGCGGGCGAGGAGAACTCGGAGAACAACGTGGTGGGGGGCACCCGCCACGCCGCCGTCATCGGGCGGATCGGCACCAACGGGCAGCCGTTCCTGGTCGGATCGTCGTTGCGCCGGGCCGCGCCGGCGACGGGGCGGCTCTACCTGGGGATCAACGACAAGGGCGTGGCCAACAACAGCGGCCAGTTCGACGCGAAGGTGGCCGTCAGCGGCTGAAGGCGCCCACCACGTCGCGAACCTGCTGCTGGCGGGCCTCGACGGAGCCGGTCAGCGTGTGGTGGCGGACATCGTTGGTGTCGAGCAGGTGCAGGATGCGGCGGTCGATGTCGGCCTGGAACCCGGTGTCGTCGGGCCGTAGCCCGTCGAGCACGATCGGGAACTCGACAGGCAGGTAGAACACGTGGTCGTAGCGGGCCCGGAGGTCGAACAGGGCGATCTCGCGGGACTCGTACCAGAGGTGGTTCTCCTTACGGGGCCCGTCCTGGTGCTCCATGACCCAGTCGGCGTAGGCCAGGACGTCGTAGATCGAGCGGTCGGCCACGAACGCGTCGTGGGACACTTCCGCCCGCCACTGCTTGAGAAAGATGAGGGTCTCGGTCTCGGCCGTGGCGCTCTGGTCGAGCGGGAACCCCAACTCGACGACCTGGCGGGCCACCTCAGGCAGCAGCGGCAGGTCCCACTCCCGGGCGAACAGGTTGGCCAGGGTGGTCTTCCCGGTCGAGAACGAACCGACAAAGGCGATTTTCACGCCGACAGTCTGGCTGCCTGGCGGCGCGCGGGCGCGAGTCCCGGCCCGGCCTGCGTGGCCGCAGGGCCATATCGGCCATATCGGGCCGGGAAGTCACGGCCGCCGCGTACTGTTGACCACGTCATGTCGGAGCCGCTCTGTCTGCTGACCGTTCACGCTCATCCCGACGACGAGTCGTCCAAGGGGCCGGCCACCGTCGCCCACTACGGGGCCGAAGGGGTGCGCACCGTCCTCGTGTGCTGCACGGGCGGGGAGGCGGGGGAGATCCTCAACCCCGCCATGGACCTGCCTGAGGTGCGGGAGAAGCTGCCCGAGGTGCGGGCCCAGGAGCTGGCCCGGGCCACCGAGGTCATCGGGTTCGACGAGGTCGTCATGCTCGGCTACCGGGACTCGGGGATGCCGGGCTCGGAGTGCAACGAGCACCCCGACTGCTTCGCCCGGGCGCCCCTCGACGAGGCGGTCGGGAAGCTGGTCGAGATCATCCGCCGGGAACGGCCCCAGGTGATCATCACCTATCCCGACGAGCAGAAGGGCTACCCCCACCCCGACCACCTGCGGGTCCACGAGATCACCCTCCCCGCCTTCGACGCCGCCGGGGACCCCGACGCCTACCCGGAGGCGGGGCCGCCCTGGCAGCCCCTGAAGCTGTACTACTCGGGCTGGTCGCGGGCCCGCATGGTGGCCACGCACGAGAAGTTCCTGGAGCTGGGCCTGGATTCGCCGTTTCCCAAGGAGTGGATCGACGGCCCGACCATGGACGAGCGCATCACCACCCAGATCGACGTCTCGGCCCACCACCTGGTCCGCCGCAACGCCCTGCTGGCCCACGCCACCCAGATCGACCCCACCTCGAAGTTCTGGTTCGGACTGCCGCCCGAGGTCGTCGTCTACCCGTTCGACGACTTCATCCTGGCCCGCAGCCTGGTCGACGGAGCCGAGCCCGACGGCGAGGTCAAGGAGGACGACCTGTTTGCCGGCCTGCGTGGCCGGGACCGCAGTGCCAGCTTGAGGGATCCCGCCCGGCGCGGCTGAAAATCGCCGCCGGCGCGCCGCGGCCGGTCTACAGTCCGCTCCGTGAGCGAGCGGCGATTTGGGAGCCCTCCGGGCCTTCGGTAGCGCCGGAGCCGGCGCGGGCCCGGGGGGACGTGCATCCCTTGTCTGCACCTCCCGAAAGGACCCGCTGTGCCGTCCGCTCTTACCCGCGAACAACTGGCGCGCGACCTCGCCGTCCGCGACCTGACCGATCCCGCCCAAGGCCCCCACGCCATCCAGCTGTTGATGGACGCCGCCGTCCACCGGCTGGCGGCGGCGTGGGACGTCGACGTCCGCCGCCATCGCCGGTCCCCCGTTGTGGACGTGGAGGACAATTACGACCGGCTGCGCATCGGCCAGGAGGCCGTCAGCCGGGACACCCGCTACAGCCGCTACGTCGACGACCGTCGCATGCTGCGGGGCCACACCACGGCCATGATCCCTCCCGCCTTGCGTGACTTGGCGGCCACCGGCGCTGGCGACGAAGCGCTGCTGGTCTGTCCCGGCGTCGTGTACCGGCGCGATGCCATCGACCGGCTGCACACGGGGACGCCCCACCAGCTCGACCTGTGGCGCATCTCCCGCCTGCGCACGGTGACCACCGCCGACCTCGACGAGATGATCGGGCTCCTGGTGGACGAACTGGCGCCCGGACGCCGGTGGCGGGCCGAGCCCCGGGCCCACCCCTACACCCTGGAGGGCCGCCAGGTCGACTTCGAATGGCACCCCGACGAGTGGGTCGAAGTGTGGGAGTGCGGCCTGGCCCATCCCGACGTGTTGCGCGGCGCCGGCCTCCCGACAGGTACCACCGGGCTGGCCCTGGGCATGGGCCTCGACCGGCTGCTGATGCTGCGCAAGGACGTCCCCGACATCCGCCTGCTGCGGTCCACCGACCCCCGTGTCGCCGGCCAGCTTCTCGACCTCTCGCCGTACCGGCCGGTGTCCGCCATGCCGCCCGTGCGGCGCGACGTGTCGGTGGCCGTCGATGCCGCCGACGCGGCCGAGGACCTCGGCGACCGGGTCCGGGAGGCGCTCGGCCCCGACGCCGCCGAGGCGGTCGAGGAGGTGGCGGTGCTGTCCGAGACGGCCTACGACGCCGTCCCCGCGCAGGCCCGGGCCCGGCTCGGGCTCGTCCCCGGCCAGAAGAACCTGCTCGTGCGCATCGTCCTCCGCCCCCTGACCAGGACGCTCACCGACGCCGAGGCCAACGCCATGCGGGACGACATCTACGCCGCCCTGCACGCGCCACTACAGTCCGGACGATGGCCAAGTACCTGAGCCAGGAGTGGCTCGACACCCAGCGCGAGATCGCCCAGGAGTTCCCCGAGCGGCCCGGCGCCACGGCACACCTGCAGTACCTGGTGACGGGCGCGCCCGATGGCGACGTCCGCTACTTCTGGGTGATCGAGAACGGCAAGATCCTCCAGGACCAGCTCGGCGAGGACCCCGATTCCGAGGTCAACCTGACCCTGACCTACGACGACTCGGTGAAGATGCAGAAGGGCGAGCTCGACGAGACGGCCGCCTTCATGCAGGGCCGGCTCAAGGTCACCGGCAACATGGGCAAGCTCATGAGCCTCATGCCCCTGACCCAGAGCCCCGAGTACAAGGCCATCAAGGAGAAGATCACCGCCTTCACCGAGTTCTGAGGGCGGCGGGCGGCGGCCCTATAACGCGCCGAGCACGGCGCCCGCGAACAGGCGGATGCCGGTGGGCGTGAGGTGGAGGCCGTCGTCGTAGAACGCCTCCGGGTGGGCCGAGGCGATGGCGTGCCAGTCGATGAGGACGGCATTGGGCGAACGGCCGACCACGTCGGCCATCACGTCGTTGTTGACGTCCTGCCAGGCCCGCTCGACCTTGACGTTGACGACCAGCACCTTCCGGACGTCGCGCAGCAGTTCCATCAGCTGCCCGAACTGGCCGGGCCCGATGGGACCGTTGTTGCCCGTCTGGAGGACGACCTCGTCGCCGAGCCGTCCACCGTCCTTGTAGGACCGGACGGTCGAGAGCAATTCGGAGAACTGCCGGCCCACGATGGCGTCGATCAGGATGCCGTCGACGTGGCTCTCGAGCAGGGGCTTGGCCCCGAGCAAGACGGAGTCGCCGATGGCGGTGACCCTGGCCGAGACCGTGGGCAGCGTGGCCGGGGCCGTGGGGGGCGGCGCCGACTCGGCCGGCGCGGCTGGCGCGGCCGCCGTCGTGGGCGTCGACGTGGGGGCCACGGCCGTCGGTGTCTCTGTGGGGGCGGCGGTAGTGGTGGCCGGCGCCGTCGGCGGGGGCAGGGGCGCGGGGCGGCTGAGCTGGGTGCGGCGCGGGCC
>JBOGID010000056.1:0-6751 GCA_050742295.1 Acidimicrobiales bacterium
GTGATGCGGCCCGACTCGCTGCGCCCGGCCACCGAGAAGGCGGCTGCGGCGGCCACCAACAAGCTCGAGACCCGCCTGTCCAAGGGCGAGAAGCGCAACCGCAAGCGCATGGCCGAGGTGGGCGCGGCCTACGACCTGGCCCCCGTCCCCCGCACCCCCGCCGACGTGCTGGCCTCCAAGGCCGGCGACAACCCGCCGCCGGCGCCCCGGGCCAAGGCCAAGTAGGTGACGGCCAGCGTGGCCGAGGACGCGGCCGAGGTGATCGGGCGGGTCTTCGAGGAGGCCGAGCGGCGGGGCCCCGAGCACAGGCGCCGGTGGGTGGCCCTGGTGGACGGCAACTGCCACCAGGTCGAGCGCATCGAGGCCGAGGCCGCGAAGCGAGAGGTGCAGGTCGCCGTCGTGGTCGACCTCATCCACGTGCTGGAGTACCTGTGGGGGGCGGTGTGGTGCTCCTTCGCCGAGGGCGACGCCGCGGCCGAGGCCTGGGTGCGGGACCGGGCCCTGGCCGTGCTGGAGGGAACGGCCCTTGACGTGGCCGCAGGCATCCGGCGCCGGGCCACCGCTGCGGGGCTCGCCAAGGCGAAGCGCAAGAAGGCCGACGACTGCGCCAAGTACCTGGTCAACAAGGCCCCCTGCCTCCACTACCCCGCCGCCCTGGTCGCCGGCTGGCCCATCGCCACCGGGGTGATCGAGGGCACTTGTCGATATATCTGGTGGCTGATCGGATGGACATCACCGGCGCACGCTGGGGCGTCAAGGGCGCCGAGGCAGTCCTCAAACTACGGGCCGTCCGGTCCAACGGCGATTCCGAGGCCTACTGGCGTTGGCACCTGGACCGAGAACGACACCGGGTGCATGGGGCCCGTTACCTCAACGGCGCCATCCCTCGGGCGGCGTGAGGTCACTCCACGAGAGCCGCACCCAATGACAACCGTGTTGGTCGAGGCCCTCGCAACGGCCGCATAACCGGCATCACACCGTCAGACGCTCGGCGACGGAGTGCGAAAGTCGACTCCCTGTGAAGCCAATAATCGTCCGTCGTCGCCATGCATCTGCGTTGGACTTCTCTTCATCTGCCTTGGCGCGGTAGTGCGTGGCGAGTCTGTCATCGACGTACTGCCCGACGAGACGCCGAGCACCGTCGAGCAGCCTGTGGATCTCGGCGGCCGCACTCTGAGCATCGCTTTCGGCGGCCTGGGCGCGACGCTCGATGACATCTAGCCGCTCGCCGCCCGGCAGAGGGGCACGCCGAAGGGAAAGAGCCGTCCCGACTGCAATGGTCAGGTCCTTGAGCGCGGATTCGATCTCTGAGTGTGAGCCCGGCGCATCCCGGACTAGCGCGGCAAGCGCGTCAGCGGCCTCGGGAACCAGCGCGCTCGTACCCTCCCCCGGATCCAGATCTGCAGCTTGCGCCAATAGCTTGCGAGCGCCTTCACGGATTGGCGCGAGGTCATGCCGGTATTCGTTCTCAGCCTCTTCGCTCGCTTGGAGCACCTAGGCCAGCCGGTCGAACGCACCCGCGGGATCAAGCGTTCCGCTCACGTACTCATCTTGCTCGCTCAAGAGGTGGCCGTCGCGGACCCATCGCCCGCCGTGGGGTCGCCGTCCTAGATCTCGTCGTCGATTTCGACTCGGCCCTCAACCCACTCCAGAACCCATGCAAGGTCATCGCGGTCGACCTCAACTACCTTGTCGTCGTCGAACTCCACCTGAGTACGAAGTCGTTCAAGGGCGTCCGTCTGGCGAAGGGCCTCCGTCGCCGCCTCTGCGCCGCTCCCCAAGCTTAGATCTGTGACCGCATCGACCAGCTCCCGCACGAGATCCGGACGCGTCCGACCCCAGGTCACCAGGTAGTCATAGACCTGACGGATGGCCGCCGCGCGAGCTGCAGGCGTGAGTCGTGCACTCACGGCGTCGAGAAAGGTGTCAAGGTCAACGACGGCGATGTCGACGCCCGACCGGACCTTATCCTTTGCCCGTTGCGCGGCCAACATGGCTGGGGTTACGCCGCTTGCGGGTGCGACGAGTTTCACCTGACGCATTGCAGTCATTGCACCCATCTGGCCAGCCTGCTTGAACTTCAAGTTCCACGCACTCGACGAAACTTCGATCACTTGGACAACCGTTCGTCTCCGCGTTACCTTAACGTCCGCTCCCGCTTTGGTCGACGTATCAGTTGCGCCCACAGGCTTAGTCTGTACGCCATAGCTCGGGTGAACGAGCCCGTATTCCTGATCCAAGAGCGCGGCAACGAGATACTGCTCGTATGCACCCTGCGACCCTGCGAATGGAACGCCCGCAGCCTCTGAATCAACTCCTTGGTCGAAGAGAACGTGAAGGCGGCGTTGTGCAGCGTGGGCAGATCTGGGAACGCAAGCTCGAGCTGAGCGAAACACCAGGCCAATGTCTCGAAGAGCTGACGTAACTGACCGACCGTGCGCTCCGGCGCACATGCCCAGTCTTATGTAGCGAGCCACTGCCGACGTCCGCGCGCTGATTGGCGCGGTGGCCACCGCGATACGTACTCGACATCAGCGCTCCCTTGGACGCTGGGATGTGGTAGCCGTGGAGAATCGTCGAAAGCCCCTCACTTGTCGTGCGATCACCGCTGACGCGGCCGCCCGGAGTGAGGTGCTCGCTCGGGGGATTGAGATCGAGCGGGCGGTCCTCAGCAAGGGAGAACGCCGTCAGGACGAACGCAGCTTCTGCCGCCGCCGAATTGCGCGGCAGCGGGTCGAACAGCGGTTCAGTGAGCGCCTCGACGAGATCCGCCGGCACATCGTCGTACGTGGGGCGAGCGCCGTCCTTGTTCGAGACCGCCTCCTGGAGCGCCTCCCGCATGAGTTCGACGACGCGGTCGTTCCGGTCTTTGCCAGTGGCGAAGCCATCGCCCAGCCAGCTCGGCTTCGATTTCTTCGCCTTAGCCATCACGGTGCCCTCCAGATGCCGCCAAGGAACCCGCGTGGCTCCTATGCTGGTCGCATGGGTTTGCCCGCGTCATTCGCGTCGACGCCGGTCGTTCGTCGCCGGATGCAATCCGTGCGTTCGAAGGGTACTCGTTGCGAGATGGAGGTTCGCCGAGCGGTGCATGCGCTCGGCCTGAGGTATCGAGTTGACCAACGGCCGGTCCCGGAGCTGAACCGTCGTGCTGACCTCGTCTTCGGCCGCCCCCGAGTAGCGGTGTTCGTCGACGGATGTTTCTGGCACGGCTGCCCCGAACACGGACAACGTCAGCATTCTGTGAATGGCTGGTACTGGCCCGACAAGATCGGCAGGAATATCGAACGAGACCGCGATACCAACGCTCAGCTATCTCACGCCGGGTGGCTCGTGGTGCGGGTATGGGAACATGAGGACGCTGCACAGGCGGCGTCACGGATTGCGGAAGCGATTCGGTCGCGAGCTGTCTTACCGGTCGGAGTCGAGCGGGAATGATCACAGCGCAGGATTAGTTCCCCAGCTGGGCCAATAGCGCCACGCCGATCCTACGGGCAAGTAGGGGCGGAACGGCGTTTCCAATCTGCCGGTAGCAGCTGGACCTTCGTCCGGCGAAGTGCATCCCACCAGGGAAGGTCTGAAGCAGCGCAGCCTCCTCCACGGTGATTCGACGGGCACCGGGGACGTGGCCCTCGCGAGGTAGACCCCCGGCAAGGAGCTCGGCGTGATAGGCGGGAACGACATTCCGGGTGTCGATCCAAGGCGTCTTGTTTCCGCCCATACTTGCGAGCAACGTCGGTGCTGGCCGCGCGAGGTCGACCGGCCGGCCGCCGCCGTTGTACACGTGCCCGTCGTAGGGATTTGGTCGAAGGTCGGGACACCTTGCGTACGTGATGATTGCTGGGTTCGGGACGCCGAGGGGCTCCATACCGATCACGTCGCCGGCCACAGCCCATGGCTGCTCACGATCAGGTCCGAAGCATGGAACCGGGAACGCAAACGCAGCGTCGCGGATGCCGACGATGAGGAGGCGCCTCCGCTTCTGGGGAACGCCGTAGTCAGCCGCGTTGAGGACTTGCGTCTCGACGAAGTACTCGAGACGCGTGAGCTCCTGAAGGAGAGCTTCAAACTGCGATCGCCTCGCTCCGCTCGCGAAGCCTGCAACGTTCTCGGCGATAAACGCCCGCGGGCGGATCTCGCGTAGGGCTCGCAGGAACGCAGGCCACCCGTCGCGCGGGTCCTGCGATCCGAGCCGCTTTCCGCCCGTGCTCCATGGCTGGCACGGCGGCCCGCCGACGAGCACCTCGATCGACTTCCGCCAACGTCTGAAGTCGATCGCGTTGACGTCACCCTCGATTACGTCGCTCGTCGGATGTGCCTTGGCGAAGGTCTCGCAGGCATCGGCGTCCCACTCAGCGCCGGCGACGATCTCAAAGCCTGCCTGCTCAAGACCGATCGAGAGGCCACCCGCACCGGCAAAGATGTCGAGGGCGCGCACCTTCTCGAGGGTAGTGATCAGGGCCTCTCGCGGGGTGGATGCTCGGCGGGTGAATGGCAAGGAAACCTTCCCTGAGCGCGGCACAGGTGACCTCTCCTCACAACAATCTCCGTGATTGAGGTCGCCGGTCTTGTCCGGATGCCGGCGGCGAAGGGCTACTTCTCGTTCCTGATGCCCTTGTGCTGGTTCGGGCTTCCGTTCATGATCCTGCCCGTTGCAGCATCACGCTTGAACCATTGGCCGTTGTGCTTGTGCTCGCTGCGACCCTTGACAGCACCGATCCGGTGGCCCTTGCCAGTGTTCTTTGCCATGAACGGCCTCCAGTAAGAACGCTTGTTCGCAGCATAGCGCTACCGTGAGGCATGCCGGGTGGATACCGGCTGCCGATTCGCCGCAACGTCGTCGGCCGGCAACGGGGGCGAGAACAACAGCCTCCCAATGCGTTCGGCGGCGTCTCGGTGCATGTCGTCGGTGACGTGGGCGTAGATGTCGAGGGTTATCGAGACGTCGGCGTGGCCGAGCATCTCCTGGACTTGCTTGGGATGAGCACCCGCGCCGAGAGCGAGCGTTGCGAACGTGTGCCTGAGGTCGTGAAGGCGGATGGGGGGCAGGCCGGCCTTGGCGATCGCAAGGTCGAACGTCCGGCGGACGTTGTGGGGGTCGAGCATCCCACCGACCACCGACGTGAAGACCAGGCCGCTTTCCCGCCAGCCGGGGCCGGCTGATAGCTGTTCGGCGGCCTGGCGCTTCCGCTGGCCGCGCAGTGCCGTCAAGACCGGCGCGTCGAGGTGCACCACTCGCCGGCTCTCCGGTGTCTTCGGCTCCGACAGGCGCGGCTTGCTGCCGACCACCACGACGGTGCTCACAACCGCGAGCCAGCTCCGGGCGAAGTCGATCGCGTCCCAGCGGAGCCCGAGGGCCTCGCTCCGTCGCATCCCGGTGCCGAGCATCAGTACCCACAACGCGGCCAGCCGGCCGTCCTTCGTCGCATCGAGAAACCGCCGTGCCTCCTCGGCCGTCCATGTCGTCATCTCCCGCCGGACCTGGCGTGGGAGATCGAGCTTCAGGGCCGCCGGATTCCCAGGGATCAATCGCCACAGGGCCGCACGGCCGAGGGCGAGGTGCAACACGGTGTGCGCCAGCTTCACCGAGCGAGGGCTGAGGCCGCCGCCCCCGTTGTGCCGGCCGGACTCCGACAGCTCGGCGCACAGCCGCTGCAGCACCTGCGGCGTCACCTCCTGCAGCCGGAGCCCGCCGACCCGCGGGACGATCCAGTTGCGGATCGCCGTCTCATACCCCTGGACCGTCGTCGGACGCAGGGACGGTGCGGCCGACACCAGCCAGTCGTCCAGGTACGCCGCCAACGTCTGCCGGCTCGGCTCCAGAACCGTGCCCTTCTGGACGTCGGTGAGCAGCGCGGCGAGCGCGGCCTCGGCCTCCTTGCGCGTCCGGAAGCCGCCCTTCTTGCGCTGCCGCCGCCGGCCGTCGCCGCCCGGCGGGAGGTCGACGACGAAGCTCCACGTCTCGCCTCGCCGGAAGACCCGCCCTCGCACGAGCACCACGGTACCCGCGGGCTACGACAAATTCCGTGACCATTTCGTGACCATCGGTGACCGCGAAGGTCCGCAGGTCAGAGGCCCACCCGCTCTGACCTGCTCGTTCTTGGTCGGGCTGGCCGGATTTGAACCGGCGACCCCTTGACCCCCAGTCAAGTGCGCTGACCAAGCTGCGCCACAGCCCGTTGTCCGTAGTCTAGAGCGGTCGACGACTGGGCTCACCGCATACGGGGAACAGAGGTGCCATGGCCGAGAAGCTGACCAAGCAGCGCGTCACCCGCCACGTCGTCGCCGTTCCTATCGCGGCAGCAGTTGCGGTGGTCGTCATGGCCTCTCCGGCCCTCGCCATTCATACCGGACGACAACCGGCGCCGGCGCCCAGCCGACCGGCCGCGCCTGCGCCGAGTCCGGTCCCGGCCCCGCCCAACCTCGTGGCGGCCATCCTCGCCGCCCTGTTCCCGCCCGCGAAACCACCGGCGCAGGCAGCAGCCCCCCCGTCACCGACAACGACCGTCCCCACCATCCCGACCCTGGATGTGGGCGCATCGAATGACGTCGTCAAGATCGTGGAGCAGAAGCTCGACGCCTTGAAGTACTTCATGGGTGCCGTCGACGGCAAGTACGACGAGGACACCAAGCAGGCCGTCCTGGCCTTCCAGAAGGTTCACAACCTGGCCCGCACGGGCGTCATGAACCAGACGGTGTTCAACGCCCTGCAGACGGCGCGGGACCCGGCACCACTCGTCCCCAGCGGCGCCGG
>JBOGID010000057.1:0-28935 GCA_050742295.1 Acidimicrobiales bacterium
GCCACTGCCCTCGACCCCGACGCAACGAGGGCCACCCCGCGCCTGGCCCGGCGGGCGCTGCAGATGGTGTGCCGGCTGCTGGCCTACAACGCCGAGCTCGACCTGGCCCGGCGGCTCAACGCCTACCTCGTCGACCCCGACGAGTACCGCACGATCACCCGCCACCTGTTGCACCTCGGTGGGCGCATCGTCTTCGCACCGAGGGCCGTCACCGTCACCCTCGACCGCCCCGATGTCCCCCGGGTGGCCCGAGCGCTGGGCCTGCTCATCGACGAGATCAATGCCACTCCGGCCCACATCCCCGGCGACCGCCGCCCCATCAGTTACCGCCTGGCCGCCGGCTCGAGTTGATCTCCGCGGGCAGGACTACTTCGGGAGGTCTGTTGTCTCGACCGATAGCCGGCTCGTGTTCCCCCTTACCCCGTCGTACTCCTACCGCTCCGCCCGATCGGCCCACCGCTGCGCGCGAGCCACACGCGCTGCCAGCACCAGTCGGGCCACGGCCGCGTCGGCGTCACCCGACTCCGACTGTTTGAGCAGCTCCGCTGCCAGCTTGCCCGATTTCGAGGGACCCACGACGCGCGCCAGGTACGCCCGCGCCCCCTCGTGGCGCACGGCCGCGCCCGACGAAACGACCAGATCGAGCAGGACCTGGAGGAGCGTGGGCATATTTGTGGGGATGCTGGCGCCGTTGAGCGCGAGCCCACGCTCGATGGCCCGGCGTACGGCCCAGCCGTGCAACGAGGATGTCGCCGCGACCGCAGCGAGGTTCGGCGCGACTCGATTGAGCTTCACGATCCCCAGGCCAACAAGATCGGCCAGCGTCTCGCCCAACTCGTGGCCGACGAGCCGCCCGTCGGCGACGGCCTCGACCAGCACGTCCGTCCCGGCCGCGGCAATGGAGCGCGACTTGGCCGAGATGGCGGTGACTAGCAGTACCCGCGCCATCCGTCCGATCGGCTCGTCCGGCTGGATGAGCGGATCCAGGAAGCCGAGAGAGCCGGCGTCATCCCAATCCATCGCGTAGCAGATCCACTGAAAACCGTTGGCGTAGTGCACCTCGCGCCCCGCAGGCCAGACCGTCGACGCCCATCGCCCACCGCTCTCGGCGCGCCCAAAGTATGCGGAGCCGGTCTCCCACGGCCCCTCGCTTGCGGCCGCGAGGTAGGCGTTGACCGTGACGAGGGCCGGCGACGTCTCACGCGGCCCCAACGGCGACACGCTGAGCACGGCCGACGTGAGATCCGCGTTCGAACCCTGCCCATCAAGCCCTGCACCGAGAGTGAGGATGCCTGCGGCGCCTCCTCCCGGGCCGATCGCGCCATGGCGGGACATCGTCGCCGGATCGTCCGCGTAAGCGTCTCGGCCGCGAGACGCGGCCGCCCAGAGCTCGGCGGTCGGTCCCACCGTGACGGCTGCCTCGCCCAGCACGTGCCGGAGTGCCAAGGCGACTTCGCTCGTCGCCTGCGCCGCAACGGACAGAGCCTCGGCTCGGCCCCACGGGCTCACCCGGAGCAACGCCTGCACAGAGTCGAGGAGACCCGGAACGCGGCGCTGCTGCTCGCATTTCACGACTCGGTAGGCCAAGTCTGCCGCGCCAATCCAACCACCGCGGTGCGTCGGCGTCGCCAGGAGCGGCCCGTGTCTTCCGATCGCGATTTGGGCCATCACCTCCAGCATCCGATCCCGGAGAAAGTCAGCCATCGACGACGGGCGCGGCGCCCACAGGGCACCCACTTGGGCGGCACTGTAAGCAACCCCGTCGAGCCACGTCCGGACGAGATGGCACAGTGCATACTCCGGGCTGACCCACACCATCTGGTTGCCCCAGTGGTAGGCGCTCATCAGCTTGGCCACCCTCTTCCTGAGCGGCCCGGCGCGCTCGCCGATGTCGGCGGGCAGGTCCCTGCCGAACCGCGACACGCCGTCGAGGACGATCTCGATCTCTTCCGGATCGTCCGCTCGCTCGATCATGAGGGTCAGCTTGTCAATCAGCTCGTAGACGTCGGCAACGGGCGAAATCCGGTCCTCGTCCAGTGGGGCGGGGATTGTGAGCTGGTCCAATTCGAGCGGCCGCAGCTCCTCGTGACGGCTCATCCAGGCGATGGCGTTATCAACGCCAGCCCGCGACTGCCACGCCGCGGGCAACGCACCGAAGTCGGTCCTGACGCCCGCCTCGGCCGCAACTGGTGCGCTGCCGACGAGATCCTCGATGGACGCCCGAACGGATGGGTTGACGAGCTCCGCCCTATCCCGTACCAGGCCCTGTGCATCCAGGTCGGCCTCGTCCCAACGCGGCACGATCAGCGCGGCTGCCGCCTCCTGGACCGCGGGCGACGGGTTGGTAAGGCCCTCGGCGGCGGCACGGACCACCGCGTTCGCCGCGCCCGCCAGTGCAAGCAGCTTCAAGGCTCGCCGGGCCGTGGCTTGGGGCGCGGTCGCCAGAAGCCCGCCGATCGCCTCGGCGAGCCGCTCGCGCAAGATGCCTCCGTGGGCCAGTGCCTCGAGTTGTTCGATGCCGAACTTGATCGCCGTCCCTTCGCGGCTGCGCAGGATGCGCAGGTACCGTCCGTAGCGCGCCGCACGCTCGGCTTCGGTGACGAGCAACGCGTCGTAGAGCTCGAAGTACCAACGCAGGTTGTAGGCCGAGAAGTCGGAGGCGAGAGCGTCGAGAGTGGCGTCGATCACCCGGTCGCGCTGGATGTCGCCAGCGGCGGCCAGCTCGAGGAAGGCGTCGCGCCACGGGCTGGTCTGCGAGCCGATGGTGCTGCTGAGACTGGCCCAACGGGGTCGGCCCTCGACCTCGAACAGCCGCCAGACCTCGTGCGCCAAGAGGTCCGGGTCGGCCCTGAGACGCTGCGTTCGGCCGCCGATGCCGCGGATCATGTTGAGGATGTACGCGTCCGTCTCCGGACGGTGGATTACCCCCGCCTGGAGGAGTTGGCGGGTCCACCGGAACGAGCGCGGGCCGCGATCTGTCTCGAGCGATATCTTGACCCAGTCGGCGAGCCAGGGCGGCCGGCGATCGATGAGCACTTCTGCGTCTTCGGGGCTGTACGTCCGCCAGAAGGCCGCCAGCCGATGCTTGCGCAGCTCCGCCATGGTCGCGCATGCCACGACCGCCACCGCAGCGACCTTCGACGCGGTGCGCACATCGTTGACCGGCCGCATCTCCTCAAAAGTCGCGAGCACCGCTGCAGCGACGCTCCGGCGCTCTCGCTCCTCCTGGCCCCGGAAGAGATCGACCACGGCCGACGTGTCGTCGGCCTTGATCGCATCGATCACGGCCGACGCTGACAGCGCGTCAGCCATCGACCCTCAGCCGTACCGCCAGCTCGTGCTTGCACGGTCCCCGCGCGCCGCGGTGCAGGGCGAACCAGGGGCAGCTGCACCGCACCTCGGTCGGCGACAGCCACACCCGGTGCTCCACGCCGCCGCTGTTCACCATCGCCTCGGTCACGCCGGACTCGTCCGGGTAGCGCAGCATGAACACCGCCCTGGCCTCCACCAGCCGTCGGGCGTCGCGCAAGCGGGGCGGCACGATGGCGGCCGGGCCTCCCTCGTACGGCAGCGGGCGATGGAAGAACGCCTGCTCGGCCAGGTCGAAACCCAGCTCACCCGCTGCTCCCAACGCCCGCAGCCCGGCGCGCACCGCGTCGGCCTTGAGGCCCAGCGTGTCGGCCAGCGCCTCGTCGTTGAGCGACGGTTGCCACGCCAACGTCGTGCGCAACAGATGGCCGACCACCGCCGCGTCGTTGCTCACCCGGTCCCGCAGCGCCGCGCCCTCACCCGAGAAGCCGCGAGAAGCGTCGGGGCTGAGAACCAACACCAGCCGGGCGGCGCCGTGGTCGAACTCCCATGCGCTGGCACCGTCGCCGCCATACACCCTGACGCGCCTTGCCCCGGTGGCCACATCGCCCAGGGCGCGCAGGCGGTGTGGCCCCCCGAGGGAGACGGCGCCACCCTGTGGCCGTGACCCAAGCCGCATCCCGTCCCCGGCCGGAACCGCCCAGAGGGGCCCCGCCGACCGGGAGGCCGCCGGCAGCCCATGCCTGAACCGGAGGAACTTTGCGGCACTGAGCTCGGCGCACAGCACAAGCGATGATTGGATCACCTGCACCTCGGAGAATCCCTTGACCCAGCGGCTCGGGAGCTCGACCTTGCGCTCGACCGCGGGTTTCCCGCCGGCCTCGAGCGTCAACGCCGCGCTGCCTATGTCGAGGCGCATGGCGTGCGTGTCGTCCACCTCGCTCAGGGCGGCGCGCATGCGGCTGTTGACGTCCACGTTGGTCGTCCCCCGGCCCGCCGCCTCGACGGTGAGCGAGTCGGGTAGCAGGTCGAGCCGGGCGTACACCCCGCAGCAGGACGAGAACGACTCGAACCGGAGCCGATCGCCATGGCTCGTAATCACCGGATCGGCCAAGCGGAGTTGGTGGGCGATCATCGCCGCGGGGGTGTAGAAGCGGTTCCGGCTCACCCGCGCTATGCACAGAAGCAACCGGGCGACAAGAGCGGGCGGCTCAACCCTTCCCCGGAACAGCACCGGATCGGCAACCCCGCCGCCGCTCGTGGCCAAGGCGACGTCAACGCGCCCGGGCCGCGCCATGACCGAAGACTCGCGTAAATAGCCGTAGGTGTGGACCACTGTCGCCGTCATGCCGCCACCGACTCTACGCGCCGCGGCTCAGTCGCGTAGGGGGCCCCGACCTCGACCCGCACTACTCCCTCGGCCGTTCGGAAGCAGCGAGGGGTCGCACAACTGCTGGGGGCCGTCGGCGCCCGACGAGCTACCGGTCGCTCGCCGGCCCATGGGTTCGACATCCTGCGGCTGTCCGACAAGTAGCCGGCGCCGGGGTCCGAGACCCGCGCCAGCGCCGTCCGCTGCGGGAGCTGCAACGTCTCCCGGCGTGCCCCCTCCACCAACGCCGACCGGGGCGCACGGTACGCGCGTCCCGGAGCGGGAACCTCTTGCGAGACGCTGCCGGAGCCTGCTTCCGCCGTAACCGAGGCGTAGCGGGGATGGTCTGCGCAGCCTGGTGATCATCAACACCAGGAGGGAGAAGTCATGGATGGGCTGCTTATCGGCTATGCCCGGGTGTCCACCGACGAACAGGATTTGACCGCCCAACGAGAGGCTTTGGCCGGACTCGGCGTCGGGAGCGAGCGGATGTATGTCGACCACGGACTCACGGGGACCAACCGCGACCGCCCGGGGCTGCGCGAGGCGTTGGCGGCTTGTCGCGCCGGCGACACGCTGATGGTGACCAAGCTCGACCGGCTGGCCCGTTCGCTGCCCGACGCCCGAAGCATCGTCGAGGATCTCACCCGCCGCCAGGTGAAGCTCAGCCTGGGCGGGGATCGCTGCACGACCCCGCCGACCCGGTCGGACGACTGTTGTTCAAGGTCCATGGTGGCCGAGTTCGAGGGCGACCTGATCCGCATGCGCACCCGTGAAGGGATGCGGGTGGCCCGGGCCAAGGGTCACCTCCGGGGCAAGCAGCCGAAGCTGAACGAGCGCCAGGAGGCCCACCTGGTCGCCCTGCACATGGCGGGCGAGCACAGCGTGGCCGAGCTCGGCGACCTGTTCGGCGTCACCCGCTCGACGGTATACCGGGCGCTCCAGCGCGACTCGGTACGCCGGCAGACGCAGCTTCGAGGTCGGACGGTACTGGGCGGCAGCGTGTCGTAAGGGAATCGCCCGTGCTCTGCGCCCTTCGGGTGGCGTCGGTCGCGGCCTGACGATGCCGCCGAGACGGGCGCTGCTACCGGCGGAGTCGATAGTTACGCCCTGCCACTCCAGTACGCCGGCAGCCGACGATCGTGCGCCACAGCCAGGACGTGAACCTCGTCATCGGCAACGAGATAGGCAACGTGGTACGGGTACCGCGCCACGGGCGCCCGCCGAACCTCGAGGTCCCCTGGCAGCCCCTCGACCTTGGCCCCCGTTCTCGGCCATCGCGAGATCGACTCCACGGTCGCGTCGACGGCGTCGAGGAACATGGAGCCGAGGCCGGCGCGCCGGTTCTCGTACCATCGCGCCGCATCCGCAAGCTCTGCCGAGGCCTCGGGCCCCAGTCGGACCGGCAGCGTCACCCCTTCAGGTGATCAGCCACGCGTTCGCGAACGGTCTCCCAGCCCGAAGTCGGCGACTCCCCAGAAAGGACCCGCCTCGCACGTCGCTCGAGCTCGGCAGCCCACACCGTGCCAATGGTCGCCGGATCCTCCGCCGCGGGGGAGTCCAAGCTGGCGATCAGCTGGGCAGCGAGGTCGGCACGCTCTTCATCCGGCAGGCCCAGAGCCTCTCGCAGGATCGTCTCGGTCTCCGAGGTCACTCGCCGATTCTAGAAGCTGCGTAAGCGTAAGCGGCAGCCGCTCGATTCTCGTGCCGAATGCGATCCTCCTACGTGCCGCTCGCGCCGCCGACCGTCGGGAACGATTCCCGGAGCTCATGGAGCAGCTGCGGCCACTCGTCGCCGAAGGTGAGGGCGGCACCGAAGACGGAGTCGATGGCCGCGTGGAGCGGATCAGTTTCAACCGCGGCGAACAGGGTGGGCAGGGCGGCCGCCGGCGGCCACACCGTGGGCGGTGGACTTTCCGTCCCAGACACGACGGCCTGGAGCTGGACATCCTCGCCCAGCAGGAGGTCCCACGCCCGACGCTGGTCGTCAAGAGGCGGGGGCAGGGGCCCCTCGCGCTCCAGGGCGTCGAGGGCGGGGCGCACCCAGTCGAGCGAGGAGAGGTCGGCGTGGTCGCAGGCGCGGCGCGCCGCCCAGCGGGCGATGTCCCGCTGCACGCCCGGGGTGGCCTCGGCCAAGGCGTCGAGCAGCGTCCGGTCCATCTCCGCCAGGCCGTACTTGTTCCCGCCCACGGTCAGCAGCCGTTGGGTCGGCGGGACGCCGCTCCACATGAGGTCGACCTCGAACTGCCACCGCCGCGCCTGTTCCTCGCTGTCGGCCTGCTCCGCCAGCCGAGCCTTCTCCTCGGCGCTCGGCGGTGGGGGCAGCTCCTGGGCGTACCTGTGCCAGTACGCCGCGGTCACACTCGTCTGTTTCAGCACCCGATCCGGCGCGGGTGGTGCCGGCCAGAACTGGAGCAGGTACCGATCGAGCTCGGGCCCACCGGACAGAATGGTGTCGGCCTGCCGAGCGTGGTCCATCCCCCAGGCGCAATAGCGGGTCCGCAGGTCCACGGGCTCGATGGCTAGTGGCCACGCCGCCTCTCCACCCCACTGGACGAGTGCCACATCGTCCTCCGTCGGCTTGAAGGACACCTCGACGACCTCCTCCCAGGCGTCGTCCATGGGCGGGGCCGCGTCGTGCAGTTCGACAGTGAAACCGACGTGGCCGGTGTGGAGGCCGGTGACCATGAAGAGGAACCCGGGAGTGGCGGCACCGCCGAGCCCGTTCACTTGGCCGGCGAACGCCGCGGAAAGCGGGTCGCTCGGGATCTCCCAGCCGGATTCGACGTATACCTGCCCGTAGTGCACGTTCAACCCGCCGGTGAAGAGGATCTTCATCGGAATGCACTCTGGCACGGGACGACTCCTGTCCATCGCCCGCTCCGGACAGACCTTACGGGGGGAATCGGCCATCCGATCCCGGATACAGCGCGTCCACCGTCGAAGGGACTCGTAAGAACTGCGGGTCGTCGCGCTCCTGTGCCAGGCCATCGGCGACACGGGGCGTGCGCCAAAGAGTTCGAGACCCGAGCGCAGCCAGAGCACATAAGAATCATTCGTGGGCGGCCCGCGTCGACTGGACCGCGCCGGCGGACGAGCACTGGAGTCAGCGATCTGCAAGCGATCGGTGCCCACACCGTGGCGTCCCAGAACGCGCACTCTGGCGCTCGGCCGGCGCCGAAGACAGGATGGATGCGACACGCGCGGGTGTGGAGCAGAAGGCCGACGTACCGCGCCCGGCTGCCTGGGCCCGAGTCCGCTCGAGGATCCGCCGACGGGACGCTCCGAGTCGCTCCGAGTCTTGCATCCCACACATGCGGTTCCAGCGACGGCGCAGCACGGCGCCTGCTGGCGACGGTGTCGGGGCACCGGCCGAGCTGGCCCGGCCCAGAAGGGAGGGGACCGGCAGGAACCTGATCGGTACCGACATCGCCTACGCGGTGGACGCCATCATCGCCAAGGCCAAGGAAACGCCGCCCGACCCCAATGCGGTGAACGTGCTGGCGACCTATGGGATGCTACCTGCCGAGGTCGAACGGTTCCCCTTCGAGTTCATTCGCGCCAAGGTGTTCGACAAGCTCCAGACCGATGCCGACCAGAAGACGCTGTACAAGAGCGCCAAGACGGCGCTGAGCGACCTGAAAAACGCCCTCGACTTCGGCGAGGACAAGGAAGGCGAGTACCAAACGATCGAGGAGAAACTCAAGAACCCAAAGAAGTCAGCATGATCGGGTCGGTCACGCGGCAGGCATGAAATGCTGGCGGCGCCCGCCGGGCGCGGTCGTCGTCTCCTTATTGGTGCCTGAGAGCCCGCAAGAAGTCTGGCGCAGGGACCGCCGGGACCCCGGGATTGTCGCCTTGAGCACGAACCGCAGAATCGCATAGTTGCCGGGCCCTCCCCGGCGGGTGTCAACCGAACCCGAGCTGAGGAGGAGCCGATGGATCAGGTACACGAGCGGGTGGCAGGTCTGGACGTGCATCGCGACAGCGTCGCGGCGTGTGTCCGGGTGCCCGGTCCGCGAAAGGGAACCGTCACCCACAAGCAGCGGTTCTCGACCATGACGAGCGGGCTGTGCCAGCTTCGCGAGTGGCTGGTTGACCATCGGGTGGAGGTGGTGGGCATGGAGGCGACGGGCGTCTACTGGAAGCCGCCGTTCTACGCCCTGGAGGGCCAGGGCTTCGAGCTGTGGCTGTGCAACGCCCATCACGTCAAGAACGTCCCCGGCCGCAAGACCGACATGTCCGATGCCGAGTGGTTGGCCCATGTGGTCGCCCACGGGATGGTGCGCCCGAGCTTCGTCCCTCCCCCGCCGATCCGAGAGCTCCGCGACCTGACCCGCCGCCGCAAGACCCAGGTCGACATGCGGGCCGCCGAGACGCAGCGCCTGGAGAAGATCCTCCAGGACGCCGGGATCAAGCTGTCGTCGGTGGCGTCGAGGGTGTTGTCGATGTCGGGCCGGAACATGGTCGAGGCGCTCATCGCCGGCGAGCGGGACACCGCCGTGCTGGCCGAGATGGCCATCGGCAGGATGCGCAACAAGCTCCCGGAGCTGATGGAGGCGCTCAGCGGCCACTTCGGTCCCCACCACGCCATTGCCGCCCGCCAGATCCTCGACCACGTCGACTTCATCGAGGCCGGCATCACCGCGCTGTCCGAGCAGATCGCCGTACGCATGGAGCCGTTCGGCCCGGTGCTCGAGCTTCTCCTGCCCGTGCCTGGGCTGAGCCGCATGTCCGTCGAAGTGATCGTCGCCGAAACGGGGGGCGACATGAGCCGGTTCCCGACCGCTGGGCACCTCGCCTCGTGGGCGGGGGTGTGCCCCGGCAACCACGAGTCCGCCGGCAAGCGCCGGCGCGTCGGCACCACGCCCGGTGACCCGTAGTTGCGGCGGACCCTGATCGAGTGCGCCCACGCCGCGGCGCGCACCAAGGACAGCTACTTCGCCGTCCAGTACCGCCAGCTCGCTCATCGCCGAGGGCCGAACAAGGCCGCGGTGGCTGTGGCCCACAGCCTGCTCGTCGTGATCTGGCACGTGCTCAGCACCGGCGTCCTCTACCAGGACCTCGGAAGCGACTGGTTCGAGCGCCGCCGCGACCCTGAGCGGGAGACCAGGCGGCTCGTCCGCCAGCTCGAGGCTCTCGGCCACACCGTCAACCTCGCCACGCCAGCCGCCTAACCGCTACCAACGACACCGACGACCAGGGTCGGGGCTTCGCCCCGATCCGGTGACGCGCGCCCAAGTCTGCGGTGCGCACAGGGGCATTTCACCGCAGAAGAAGGGTATCGGGGAACAGCGGCTGATGGCGTCGAGGCCGGCGTCGAGGGGGACGAACCCTTCGGCGGTGGCCTCGGCCTGGCCGGGTACATCCCGGTAGTGGGTGCGCAGCAGGGCCCCCACGAGCTGATCGCGCTCGCTGGCCCCGGGCGCGGCGGCGATGGCCCCGGCGAAGCGCCCACCGTCCCACCCCGCGCCGTAGTCGCCCCACGCGTCGGCCGCCTCGCCCTCCGACAGGAGCCGGGAGAACACCTCGTCGCCCAGCTCGACCCGCTTGCGGCGGGCGTCGTCGAGGATGCCGTCGGCCACGTAGACCGGCGGCAGCCAGGCCTCCGGGTGCAGGCCCCGCATGTGCTGCACGTAGCCACCCAGCACCACCTGCTCCATCGACGTCTTGCCGATGAAGTGGTAGGGCACGAGCAGGAACCGCCGGCCGTCGAGACGGGGGGCGTAGCGGGCGACGACCGGGGCCAGCTCGGGCACCGCCCGGGCCCCGGGCTCGCCGTTGAGCAGCAGGTGCAGCACGGCCATCATCGCCGTCTTGCCCGCCCCGAAGCTGGCGTGGAGGAACGCCGCCTTCGAGCGGTGGTCGGCAACTGCAGTCGCCACCAGCGACAGCGCCCGATCGAAGCAGGACGCGAGCTGCTCGGTCACCACGTAGTCGCGGAGCGTCTGGTCGGGGTGGCCCGCGGCCGTGGCCAGGCTGATCACGAAGTCGGACTTGTGGACCCGCTCGGGAATGTCGATCAGCTCGGACAGCAGGGTCATCGGCTGCATCTCCTCTCCCCGCGGGCGGGCCGCCAAGGTGGCTGCCTGCCTCATGCTAGGAGCGAGTGTCAGGTGGCCCGCCGTGCCTCGAACATGGGTGTTGGGACTGACGCCGCTTTCGCAGCCGGCGGTACGCCAGTTCCGCAAACGCAAGAAACAGCCCTCCAATTCCGCAAGTTCGGACTAGGGCTCTGGCGATGAATCAGCTCCGGCATGGTCGGGGGGCGGCTTGGCCCGATCGCGCTGGAGCGGTTCGGGGAAGAACCGGTCCTGCTCCTCCAGGGTCCGCGTTCCGTGGGCAAGTCGACGCTGCTTCAGAACCTGGCGCGAACCCGCGGCGTGGCAGTCCTCGACCTCGACGACGTGGCGACCCGGGAGGCGGTCGCCGCCGATCCCGCCACCTTCGTTGCCGGCCCGAGCCCGGTGTGCATCGACGAGTACCAGCACGTCCCGCTCGTCCTTGACGCGATCAAGGCCGAGCTCAACCGCGACGGGCGCCCCGGGCGGTTCATCCTCACGGGGTCCGCTCGACACGAAGCCCTCCCGACTGCGGCCCAGGCGCTGACAGGGCGGCTCCACCGGCTGCCCGTCTACCCGCTCTCGCACCCGTGATCGAGCGGGACGATGGCGCCGTCGTCGCGTTCGAGGTGAAGGCGGCCCAGCGGGTGGGCACCAAGGAGCTGACGCCACTGCGGAAGTTGCGCGACGCCGCCGGGTCCGCCTTCCTCACCGGGGTCGCCCTCCATCTCGGCAGCTGGTCCTACACCGCCGAGGACCGACTCCACGTCGTACCCGTCGACCGGATCTGGAGTCCGTGACGATCGTCGTCGACCGGCCCGGGCATCAGTTGCCTGTGAGGCCGAGGGCGGTGCGGAGGCGCCCGGTGTCGAAGGTGAACGCGCCCGGGGGAGGCTGGTGCCGGTCGAACTCGTTCAGCAGAGCCTCCAGCTCCTCCCGTCGGGTGGGGTCGGCGGCGGCCTCGCGTGGCGTGAGCCCGGCAAGGGCGGGGACGGGCTCGCTCATCCACCGGTCCTCCTGTTCCCGCATGAACGCCGCCACCGCACCGGCCGCCTCCACCGGCACCGGCTGCGGCATGGGCCCGACGGCGCCCGCACCGCGGGCGGCAGCGGCGTCCGCCGCGGGGATCGCCTCCGCCGCCACCAGTTCCAAGCCGGGCAGGGCGAACTCCACCGCGGCTCGGAGCCGGCCGAAGCGGGCGTCGCTGTTGGCGGACAAGACCAGTTCACGGCCCTCGACGGTCACGGTGCCGCGCACCCAGGGCCGGTCGTCGATCCGGACCGACTCGGACCACGTCAGCTCGTCGTCGCGGTCGAGGATCAGGTCGAGGGCCGCCAGCGAGGCCGGGTCGTCGATCGTGTAGCGCGCCGTGCACAGCGTGATGTCCTCGCCCTCCATGTTGAGGATCTGGGGCGGGGCCGACGCCGCCCCCAGCAGCCCAGCGAGCTCGACCGCATCGGGGCCGCCGTCGAGGAGTTCCACCAGTGGGTCCCGCAGGTGCAGCGGTACCCGGACGGCCCCGCCCACCAGCTGGTAGCCACCGCCGTCGGGCACCACCTGGGCGAAGATGAGTTCCCCGACAGCCAGGGAGCGGGAGCCGAGCCGCTCCCGCACGTCCTCGACGTCGCCGGTGCGGATGTCACGGACGGTGAGGCCGACCCCCTCCTGGACCGCGACGACCTCGTGGACGGAGTGCTCGACCAGCACCCACTGCTCGACCAGGCTGCGCTCGTCGTCGGGCAACAGCGGCCCCCGTAGCTCCAGGAACTCATCGACGGCGCGGTCGACGAACAGCACGAGCGAGGCGGCGGTGAGCTCGTGGCCGTAGCCGGCGCCGCCGAGGGCATCGAGCACCCCGTCGAGCTCGTCGTCGAAGCCCGCCATCTCGAGGAACCACTCGAGCTTCGCCCAGATCCACCCGGTCCGCTCGGGGAGCGGCGCGACCCGCGGTGGACAGGCAGCACCGCTTGTACTTGCGCCCCGAGCCGCAGGGACAGGGTCGTTGCGGCCCGCGAGCGCCACGGGCGGGCGGGCGTAGGGCCGGAGCGCCGCCGCCAACCCCTCCACGTCGTCACGGCCGAGCCGCCCGAGCCGCCCGAGCAGCTCCGTCGCCCGGCGGGCGTCGCCGCGGTCGCTGGCATACCAGGCGGCCTCCGAGAGCGCCTCCTCGTGGTCGGGGTCGGCCTCCAACGCCTCCCCGAGCCGCGCCTCGGCCCGGTGGTGGTCGCCCGCCGCGGCGGCGGCCAGCGACATGGCCCACGACACACCGGCCCGGTCCCGACGTGCCGCCCCTCGCCGCACGCTTGCGAGGAACGCGTCGAGATGCTCCCCGCCCGACGGCCCCTGGCCCAGGTCGACGAACGCCCGACCGAGACCTGGGTCGTTGAGCATTGCGGCCACCTCCTTGGCCATGTCGGGGTGCTCGTCAAGCCGCAGCTCGCCGGCGATCACCGCCTGGTAGAGCTCGGAGATCAAGACCAGGGCGTGGGCGGACTTCGGGCCGAGGCCGTTCATCATGGCCACGAGGGCCGCGGCCTGGACCCGCCCGAAGGTTTCCCAGTCCGCGCCCTCAGGGGCGGCGTAGCCGCCGCGGGTCTCGAACCCGAACGAGGTGAGCAGTTCGCCTACCGGGAGCAGGGTCGTCGGCGCGGCCGATGTGTCCGCCAGCGTTTCGCTCAACAGCTCGGCGACTGTGACCGGCAACCCGTCACCGCCGTTCAGGAGGTCGAACGCGGCCCGCAGGCGCCCACCCAGGCCGACCATCACCGGCGGGTCGACGACGGGCGACACCTCCACCTGGTCGCCCGCGACCCGGAACCCGATCAGATCGCCGGCGCCGGCGGACAGCCATCCGTCCGGGCCGGTGAGCACCTCCTTGCCGTCGTCGTATCCTCGCTCGGCTACCTCGCCGGTGGCCAGGTGCAGCAACCCGTCCATCCCGAACATCGCGGTGAGGGGCTCGAGGTCCGGCGCGAATGCGACGGAACCGCCGGCGGCCTCATCCTCGGTCAGGCGGTGCGTCAGGGTGGTGCCGTCGGGGAGCCGCCACGCCGACCCGGGGGGGTCGTCGCCGGCGCCGTCCGGCCCCTCGCCCTCAGCCCACGACCCGGGCAGAGCCGCGAGTGCGGCGGAGTACCGCTCGCGGTCGAAGGGCTCCGAACGTTGCACCTGCCACAGCTCCTGGGCGGCCACCGATCCGAGCATGTGCAGCACCTCGTGGCGGTCGTAGCCGGCGTCCACGAGACGCTCCACGGTCGGCCACATCTCGGGAGGGTCGTCCTGGGACAACTGGTTCGCCACCAGCTCGTGCATGGCGATGTGGAGCCGCGGGCTCATCGGCCCCCCGCCGCCGTCGATCTCGTCGAGGCCTCCCTCCAACGCTACGGCCAGTTCCGGGTGCTCGGCCTCGACCAGCAGCCGCCGTTCGCCCTCGTCGTCGGGGTCGAGGAGGCCCAGGTCGATCCCGCGGAACCGCCCGGTGGCCGGTGGGTACAGCCACGCGCGTCGCTCGCCGGCGTTCATCTCCGAAGCGTAGGCAACGCTGGAGGCGGACGTCCTCTGCATGGCGGGGTCGGAGCTCATGTGGGTGGAGCTGGCCGTGCCGCCGGAGTGAGCGTCACCGGCGCGGCGTGCGCCCCGCCTTGGTGGGCGGCGGGGGCAGCGCCAGGTCGGCGGCCGTGAGGTGCAGGGCCCGCAGCTCGGCGTCGAGGAGGCCGGCGATCTGCGACCCCGGGCGGTCGAGGGCGGGGTCGGCGCTGGGCTCGTCGTACCACTGCTTGAGCCACGGCACCAGCTCGGCCAGGCCCGCCAGCAGCACGGCATGGGCGGCCAGCAGCGGGGCCAGGTGGGTCTTGTCGATGAGCGGCAGCTCCTTGTTCAGGTGATGCGCGTCCTCCGGGACCGGGCAGCCCTCGGCGGCTCGGAGGAAGCCTTCGCCGATCTGCGAGCGGGGCGGACCGAGCCGCTGTGTGAGGACCTCCTCGCCGAGGCTGGCGAGCTGCGGACGTGGGAGTCGAGGCGACGGTCGATGTCACGCTGACGGCCGTTGCTGACCGCCAAGTTCGGGCGCTCCATGGTCGGCGACGGGACGCAGCGCTGTGTCCTTGGCGAGCTTCAGAACCAAGGCTGCGAAGCCGGGGCTATCGCCTCACCGGCGAGCAGCTGGAGCACCTGTGCTGCCGGCACCTCTACGGCAGCGATCGCCTGCTCACCGTCTGGCCCGAGCGCGAGCGCGTCGTCGTCATCCTCGTCGCGCCTCACAGCAACGCCGCCCTCGACGTGTACGACCAGCTCCTCGGCGCGGCTCGGCATCGAGATGCCGGCCGACGAGCGCGAGAAGCCCTCGTGCTGCGACGAGCAAGGCAGTCCGCCGGCCGACGTCGAGGCCGCCGTAGCGATCGCCAACGCCATCGAGAGCCGGGCGCGCCAGGCCCGGAGTCGCCGCTGACTTCTACCGGAACTTCTACCGGACTTCTGCCGGACGGGTAGAAAATCGGGGGGACGGTGGGAGGCTGAGACGCCACATCCCGACGAGACCGATGAACACGGAACCGATGAACCGATCCCCAGCGCGAGCGGGACGGCGTCTGCGGCTGGCGCTGGCGGTGTCTGCCATCGTCGTGCTCTGCGCCGACGCCTTCCCTCCGGACCTGCCCGAGGCTCCCTCCCCGGCCGCCCCGACGTTCCCGTCGGTCCCGCTCTTCCCACCGGTCCCGACAGATCCGCCGCCCATGCACCCTCCTGCTCCTCCCACCTGTCGCGAGGACCTCGCCGATCTGGCGACCGGCACAGCCCCGCTCTCCAACTGCTCGGCCAGTCCGACGTCGAGGATCGTCGAGCTCGTCCGACGTACCGACGCCGCCTACGAGGGACTGATCCGCCCTGGTGACCGCCTCCTGGCCAACAACCAGTGGGTGGCCTGGATCGACACCCAGGACGCACCGGGCATCGTGCGCGGCCTTTGGGGCATCGACGCCGACGGCAACTTCGTCGGTATCACCGAGCCCGAGATCGCGCCCGACGCGGCCAAGAGCGTGCTGGCCATCGCCAGGGGCTTCACGAGCATCGACGCCCCCTACGGGTACAAGGGGCTCCACGTCGAGATCTGGAAGACCCTCGAGCGGGCCTCGCCGTTCGCAGACGAGTGCGCGCCGGCGAACTGCCTGTACACGGTGCCCAACGACGTCCGGTTCGCGGAGACACCGGAGACCGTACGGATCACCCCGACCGCCGTCAGCGCCAGCTACTCGACGCCGCTCGTCAACGTGAGTCCACCCACGCCGGGCTGCCCCTCGTGCGGGACGACCACGTTCGTAGGCCTCAACGGGGTGGCGACCGAGTTGGTCTGGTACGTCAACTACACGATGACGCGCGATTCCTTCACGATCGTCACGGCGCTGGGCGCGAACGCCGACGTCGACTTCTCGGGCGCCGCCGGCGGGCTGTTGCTGCTGCTCAACCCCGGGTGCCGGGCGATGGCGCGGGACGCCTACCCGGGCGATCGCCACTTCCGGAACTGCGATCCGGCGCAGGTCACCGAGCGTTCTCTCCACCATGTCGAGGGCCCGGCGATCGGCACTGGGCGGGCCACCCCGAGCAGCGAGCGGATCGTTGTCAACGGGCACACGGCGGACGCGTTCGCTCCGGAGTTCCAGACCATCGACCCCCATGAGGACCGATTCGTCAACCAGCACAACGACACCAGCCCCTTCACGCTCCGCTACCACGACGGGCGGGTCGCGATGACGGTGACGCCGGGATGGGGCGTCGGCGACCCCCATGCCAGCAACTGGATGACCGGCTTCGCCCTCCACTTCAACAGCAGTCCGGCCACCCTGGGCTACGACGACCGCCGGGGCCTCAGCGGCGTGTTAGGCATCGCCAGCCTCGACGCCTACACACAACCCACCTGTCCCGACACGTGCCGCCTCGCCGTCGGCCCCACGCGCGGCCTCCTCTTCTGGCAGATGGCGCTGACCCGCTGAGCCGAGGCAGCGCGCGGCGGGTTCCCCTCTGTGATCGCACGACGGCATGATGTGCGAGGAGGTGGGAGATGCCCTTCGCGACGGTCAACGGCGTACGTCTGCGGTACGAACGCGAGGGGCGCGGCGCTCGGGTCGTGCTCGTGCACGGGTCCTGGGGCGACCACGAGTCGTGGCGGGCGGTGGGGCCTCTTCTCGCCCGCGACCTCGAGGTCGTCACCTACGACCGGCGCGGCCACAGCGCCAGCGAGGCCCCGCCCGGCCAGGGCTCGATCGTCGACGACGTGGACGACGTTGCCGGACTGATCGCCCACCTGGGCCCCGAGCGGGCCCATCTGGTCGGCACGTCGGCCGGTGCGACCATCGTCCTGCTGGCCGCCGTCGCCTACCCGCACCTTCTCCTCACCGCCAGCGCCAACGAGCCCGATCAGTTCCAGCTGATCGGTGCCGGCGCGCCGCCCGACGCGCTGGCGGACCTCGAGGCCTTGACCGCGGAGAACGTTCCCGTCCTCGAGCTCATCGAGACGGGCGACCACGACGAGGCGGCGCGCCGGTTCATGGAGACGGTCACGTTCGGGCCGGGGGCGTGGGACAGGCTGCCCGACTCGGCTCGCCGGCGGTACACCGTGAATGCCCCGACGTACCTCGATCAGCGGCGCGACCCGGGCTGGCGGTCGCTCGACGTCGGACGGCTCGACGCCTCGCCCGTGCCGTTGCAGCTGCTGTGCGGCGACCAGACCCGCCCCGCGTTCCAGGCCGTCGTCCATGCCCTGGCGGGGCAGGTGCGTCGCGCCCGGGTCTCGGTGCTGGAGGGCTGCGGCCACGCCTCGGCTGCCACTCACCCCGAGTCCTTTGCTTCAGCGTTGCGGGCGTTCTGGCAGGAGGTCGGTGGGAGCGCGGCGGTACCGCCGGGCTGAGGGCCTCGACTCAAGCGCGCGCCGCGCTGGCGGCAGCCTCCATCGACATGTCGAGCCGGAACGTCGGGTTGCCGAAGAGCACGAACGAGGCCCACGTCGCGTCGTGGGGGAACTGCGCGTGAGTGTCCAACCGCGCCTTGAGCATGGCGCCGCCGATTGACTCACGCTGGATGATGGCCTTGTAGAACGCCACCGCGAAGGAGCGGGCGGAGACGTCGTACACGGGCCACAGCGACCCGATGCACGCCAGGGCGCCGCCGTACAGGAACGCCGACGCCAGCCCCGCCGCAGGCTGCGCGTCATAGGACACCCCGGCACTGCGGTCGTCGGCCGCCGACCTTCCGGTGCTGCAGGCGTTCAGGAACACCACCGGCCTGCCTTCGACGAAGCCCTCGATCTTCGACGCCGGGAACAGTTCCGTCCGACGATCGTCGCCCACTTCGCTGTGGAGCACGAGCCCGGCGCGGGCCTGCCCGCCGGCACGGCGTTCCTCGAAGGCGGCGTGGCCGGCGAAGTGGATGACGTCGTACCGGCCCTTGCGCAGCGCATCGTTGAGGAATGTGCCCGTCGGTCGCTCCTCGACCTCGACCTCGATCTGGCCCTCCCATTCCGCCTTGAGCGCCTCCTCGATGTAGTGGATCTCCCGCTCAACCTCGGGCAGGTCGCCGATCGGGTTGGCGTAGGTGAGCAGGAACCTGAGCCTCCGCCGCTCATCCTGACGGCGCGGCCGCCGTGGGATGGCGTGGCCGGCGGGCATGCGGGCCAGGGGACGCTGCAGGCTGACGAACTCGGTCCCGTCGTGCAGGAGTTCCCAAGGCAGGACGACGTCGTTGGTCGTCATCGCGATCGGACACTTCGATTCCGCCAGCAGGAACCGGGCAAAGGGGGGGACGAAGACCCGGTAGAGCAGGTCGCCGAGATCGCGTAGCCGTTCCGAGACGGGCGTCGACGTCGCCTCGTCGACGCCGGCCGTGGCCCCCGAGAGGTCGCGAGATCCCCGCGATTGGGCGACGGCCACGGCGCCCGTCACACGGCCGACGGCCTGCTCGGCCCGGCGGCGATCCTCTTCGACGACCTCGACGACGTCGTGGACGCTCACGCCCTGGCTGCCGGGCGCGCTGGGCGTGCGCAGCACGATGTTGTACTCCCGCATCCCGTCCCCGAGAGCGCCCTGCAGGAGGAGGACCTCGACCGGTCGGGTCATCTCCTCGGCGTCCGCTGTCTTCCTCTCGACTTCACCGGCCAGCGCTTCGACGTCGGCAAGCCGGAGTTCGGCCGGCGGTTTCCCGTCGGCAGGCATCCCCGGCGCTTCTTCGCCGCCCGAGGGGGCGATCCGTTCCTTCAGCGCGTACGCCTCGCTCAGCTGGCCGTCCTTGAGTGCCTCCTCGGCGCTGCGCAGGCTTTGGAGAAGGCGTTCGGCGGCGTCTCGTTCAACGGCGAGACAGTTGCGGGGCACGCCGCCTGCCTCCGCCCGCTTGACCAGCCGGTCGAGCTTGTCGGCCCGTTCGATCGCCTGCCCGAGCCACAGACCAAGGTCGGTGGCGCAGAGGTCGAGCTCGTCGCACCTCGCCTCGAAGGCCTTCTGGATCTCCTCGGCCAGGGCCCACCGGCCGCTCGAGAGCAACGTCTCGATCTGGTCGAGGTCGTCGCCCTGCTCACCGTCCTCGGGCGGGACGATCCCGAGCGCGACGATGTGCTTGTTGGCTCGCCGAACCTGGTGCAGGAGGTCCTTCAGCAACTCGAGCTCGGCATCGACGACGTAGAAGCCGCTCCGCCCGACCTGGGTGGCGATCTCGCACAAGTCCTCACACTGGCTCTCGCGCCGTGCGAGCTCGGCCACCACGCGTGCGAAGTGGGCGACGGCGCGTGACTCGATCATCTCGACCGCTCCGCAAGCTGGGCGTTGATCGCCGCGATCCGGTTCCCGAGCTCATCCTTCTGGCGCCGCATGCTCGCCGGGACGGGCCCCGCCTTCTCGCGCAGCTGGATGGCATCGAGGTTGCACTGGGCGAGGGCGCGCTCCTCGTGCAACCGCGCCTCGTCGCCGCCGACGTCGCCAGCGCGTGCGAAGGCGACCCTTTCGATGAACGCCGGTGCCGTGTGGACCACGAGGACGGCGTCGCCGCGGTCCCAATGGACGGGCAGGCTCCAGTGCCGGGTCTGGGGGAACCGGTAGCGGACGCGCTGGCGGCCCGCGCACACCGAAGCCCGCACGGACTGGCCCGACGCCAGCGCGCCGTAGAGCGCATCGGCAAACTCGCTGCACGCTTCGCCCCGCATCTGGCCACGCACGCCCACGACGGCAGGCACGTGAGGCGCCAGCTGAGCTGCGACTGCGCTCGTGCCGCTGCCGTTCAGCACCACGAGCTGCAGGTTGGGCATGGACTGAAGCGCGGCCGACAACTCCGGAGCACGGAGTTGGGCACCTCCCGACAGGCAGAGGGATGGGCCGCGCTGATCGGCAATGCCCGCGTAGTGGAAGACACGTGCCGGGCTGGCCGCGATCCGTTCCAGGACCGCGCCCGGCTCCGCGTCAGCGCCGTCGATCAGCTCAAGGTCGTCGGGACCGGTCGCTCGCCCTCGGATCGCAGCCGTGTCGCGGGAGACGGCGTGGGGAAGGTCGGCGGTGAGCACCAGGACGTCGAGGTCGGGGCGGCCCGGACGTTCGGGGTTCGGCCGGGCCGCGAAGGGCGCCCTGACGATGGGCCAGCCGCTCAGGGCCAGGAACTCGTTGGAGCGCCGCGTCGGCTGGTCGCAGAGGAGCTCCCAGGGCTGGCCGAGCAGGCTCGCGTTATCCGCCGAGATCACCACCGCGAGCGGACGGTGGCTGCTCGCGCTCTCAATCGCTTGCCGGTACTGCCGCTTGAGCCCGGACCCGAAGAGGGTGGCGAACAGGCGGGCGCCGATCTCGCGCAGCAGGAGGGTGGGGTCGGCCGATGTGCCCCGAAGGATGGCTCGGCCCTCGGCAGCCGCGACGTCGCTCGGGCGCGCCAGCAACCCGAGCGTGATCTCGACGGGCTCAATCACGTGGTCGGTGCCGGGCATCGTCACCACGGCGTCGGCCGTCAGGTCGTCGCCCGCCCTGTGCAGCTCCACGCGGAGCTCGGCGAACGATGCGGGGGCGGGCTGGTAGAGCGGGGGTTCCATGGTCATCGTTCTCCCTGGGCGCCGGGGACCACCGTCACGAGGGGGAGGATCACCGTGGACCAGTCGGAGGGAGGCGCGTCCTCGTCCTCGTCGCCGAGGTCGCGGGTGATCGACAGCCCGAGGCGCCCGACGAACCCCTGCCGGCCCGTCAGCACGCTCCTCGCCGGCGGTTCGCCCAGTCGGGGGAGGTCGAAGGCCGTCGCCCCGAACTGCTCGTCGGCGAAGATCAGCTTGAACCAGTCCCGCACGAGGGCGCCCGGTCGGACGGCCCGATCCTGGGGTAGCGAGGCCTTGATGGGCTTGCCCTCGAGTGCGACGCCGGTCCGCCCGGGCCCGATGAAGTCACCGGCGAAGAGCTTCGGGTGCACCCGGTACCTGTCGGTGAGGTCGAGCACCACGCACCACAGCCGGCGGTCCGAGTGGTTGTGCAGGCGCACGAAGATTTGGGGCGGCTCGAACCCGGTCACCGTCTGGCGGTAGGCGATCCGGACCTCGCCGTTCTCGTCGGGGACGAGCGCAGGCCGGTCGGCCGGCGCAATCTGTTCGCCGGGGGCGGCCAGGACGACCTGGATGGACATGGCGTCGGCCAGCCCGGACGCCGGGTTGGTCAGGTTCTTGATGTGCGACCACCGGGCGATGTGCTCCAGGTGGGACACGACGATCCCCGCGCTCTCCGCCGTGTGGCCGGGCAAGTCGGCCGTCGCCGGGGACGTGTCGGCGCGCAGGATCCGGTAGAGCGGGCCAGCGCCCTCTTCGGGCGGGATGGTCGAGACGCGCAACCGGAGACCGGCCGCGGACGTGTCGGTGGGCGCGACGACCCGAACGTGGGGAGAGGGACCACCGCCGGGGCCGGCCGTCGCCACCGCGTCGTGCACCAGCTTCAACGCCGCGTCGTCATCGCCGTCGAGTCCGCCCACCACGACCGCAGCCGGAGGCAGCGGGACCGTGCTCAGCACCACCGGGTAGACCTGCCCGGGGTCGGGCGTCCAGTCGAGGGGAACGACGAGCGATCGCTCGGGATGCACGTCGGTCACCCGCGCTCGCTGTCCGGCGCCCCGGTCAGCGCCTTGCGCCACCGCGAACTCGATGGGTCCGCTGGCGCCATCGTCGGGGGCGGGAATGCCGTGGGTGCTTCCGGCGTCAACCTCCCACGAGCCGCGGAGGTTCCGGAGGACGAACGATGCCGCCGTTCGCCTGACCGTTCCGCCCAGGAACGGCCGGTCGGCGATCCCGTCGGGGTCGGCCGGGATCACCAGCGGGATCTGGTCGTCGGCCGAGTTCTCGACCTTGCAGCGGGCGGCGACGAGCAGGTCCCGGTAGGTCGCGCCGGCACCGAGCGTCTGCAGGCCGGCCAGCAGGGACCAGCTGAAGACGCCTCGCACGGCGCCGTCGAGCGGCAGCTCCTTGGCCAGCTCGGAGGCGCGGCACGCCGCCAGGGTGAGGTGCTGGGGCGCGCCGCCGCCATCGGTCCCGCCCGCCACGTCGCGGGTCGCCTCGCGATGGCGGAGCTCCTCGATGAACGCCTCCGCCGCAGGGGCCTCGCGTGCCGTCCCGACACCGCGGATGCCGACGGTCAGGTCGCGCGTGGCCCCTCCCGAGTGGCAGCAGTCGAGGATGGCGACGGTGTGCGCGCCCCGGGCGGCCACGTCGTCGAGGAGCACCCGAAGCTCCTTGTCGGCCAGGTCGGGCTTCCGGCGCACCCGGCTGTCGACGCAGACGAGCGTCTGGTTGAGACCGCTCTCGGCTTCGAGGAGGCGGAAGGCGGGCTGCACCGGTTGCTGGGAGCCGTGCCCGCTGAACCAGAACAGCGCCACGTCGCCAGGCCCGGCCCGGCGCAGGTGGTGGCGGAAGCCCTCGACGATCGCATCGCGCGTCGCGTCGCCGTCGAGGAGGACGAGCTCATGCAGCTCGCCCGTGACGCGGGCCTTGAGGTACTCGGACGCCAGTTCGACGTCCCGCACGGCACCGCTCAGGGGACGCACGGCCTGGTACTCGTCGATGCCGACGAGAAGGGCGAAGACGGCGCCCATCACGGCTCCGAATCGGGGTCAGCGGGGGTCACCATCACGAGCTCGGCGACGGGCTGGACGAGCGACCGGCTGTCGTTGAGCCCGGCCACCGTGACGCGGTAGTCACCGGGCGGCCTCGGCGGCAGCTCGATGGTGTAGAGGCCGTCGTCACCCTCGACGAGAGGCATCGGTGACCCCTTCCGACCGTTGGACGGGTCGGTCACCGTGACGACCAGTTCCAACCGGGGCGTCGCCACCTCGACGGTGATGCCGATGGGCTCGCCGTCTACGAACACGTCGTCCATGGAAAGCGCCAGGCCCTCACGGACGTCCCGGACGCGTACCAGCTCGTCGATCTCGGTCATCACGCCGAGGAGCTGGATCTGCACGTGCTCGGCGTTCTGGAGGGACGCGTGTTTCTGGGACGCGAAGACCGACGGTGGCTTCTCCAGCTCGATCGGCGTGGCCGAGACACGAGGCACCGTCCCGTCGCCGGACTCGTCCTTGTCGATGCCGTCGCTGCCCCTCCGGGTCTGGCGCAGCGAGAGCCTGCCGCCGGCCAGGCGGGCCGACTGGTCCGTCGCCTGGGTGATCCCGACGACGGGATGGATGTCGTACGGGAGGGGGGCGTGGTTGGCGACGCCCTGCTCGATGGCACGGTGGAGGTCCTCCAAGGCCGCCTTGGCGCGGGCCATGTCGAGGAAGGGAATGGATGCAGACTCTGCGGGCCGCACGATGTCGCCCGATTCCAGGTGCACGCACTGGTAGACGGGGAGGAGCTGGTACACGGACGTGCAGGACCGGAGGAGCCGGCTGAGGTCGGCGATCGTCAACGGTCCGACCTTCTTCACGAACCCGTTGGCGATGAAGTTCAGGGCGTTGAGCGAGCCGCGGTAGGGCGTGCCGTAGGTCACCAGCCGGCGGGTGTGCCTCCACCCGTCGAGGCACTCGAGGTAGTACCTCGCCACCAGGCCGCCGAGGGAGTGGCCCACCACTACCAACTTGGCGGCGGGATCGGCAGCGAGCAGGGGAGCCACCCGCTCGCCCAGCTGCCGGGCCGCCACTCGGACGTCCCGCCGCCAGTCGTAGGGAAACTCGACGTAGTGGCCGGGCTTGAGCTCGAAGTTGTCGAGGATCATCCTGTGGATCGATGAGTAGCCGTCGATGCCCCACACGCCGGGGATGAGGTGCACGTCGGGCACCAGCCGGGTGGCGACGACGCCGTCGTCGAGGACGTCGACGTCGATCGGGTCGTCGGTGAGCTCGAGATCCTTGACGCTGCGGCCGAGAGTCCGGATTGCCTTCCAGACCGCGCCCGGCGTGGGCCCCCACACCTCGTCGCCATCCCGCTCGAGCACGCTGCCGAGAATCCCCGGCACGAGCACAATGACGTCACCCGTCCCGTGCCTCGCCATGTCCGCCCCCCCCGCCCGCGTCGCCGGGCGCGGGCCCCTGTCACCAATAGTGCCCCCGCACCCGACCAATGTCGAGAGGATTTGGGTGCAGGTCTTGCTCTCCGGTGACTCGACCCGGCCGCGGCCCCCGAAAATACGTCGCGACGGCTGTCGTTCCCCCGTCCGCCGCAGCCCCATACCGCTACGGGGCTGAAAGGACCGGACAGGTGACGAGGGACATCCGCATCGCCGAACACCTCATCGCGGCGGGCGACCTGGTGCTGAGCCTGCTCGGTGCCGCCAACCGCGACCCGGCCCGTTTCACCGATCCCGACCGCCTGGACGTGGGACGGTCGGAGGGCAGCCCGCTCAGCTTTTGGCAGCGGTATCCACTTCTATCTCGGCGCGGCGCTGGCCCGGCTCGAAGGCCAGATCGTGTTCGACCACCTGGTGGACCCCTTCAGGAAGATCGAACTGGTCGGCGGTACGCCGCCCCACCGGGACAGCCCACGCTGCGCGGCCTCCTGGAGCTGCCGGTGCACTTCGCCGCCTGACGGCGAGCGGTCAAGCCCGCCGGCGCCGGGGCCCCCCTCAGGAACACGAGCGCGAGGACGACGAGGGCAGCTCCGATCAGCGCCCAGTGCCGCTGCCGCCGACTCGGCGCGGATCAGGCGACGGGCTCGAGGCGGCCGGTCTCGGCCAGGGCGCGCACGAGGGGGGCCGGTCCCACGAGGACGGCTTCGTCCCCGGGGCCGAGTGCCTGGGGCACGGTTGGCGCGGCGTGCGCACCGTCGGGCTCACCCGAGCGGTGACCAGTCCTGCAGTTGGGCCCTGTCGAGGGTCGCCGACACGACGAGCCGAAACCCGATGTAGCGCTCGCCGGCGATGGCGAACTGGCGCAGGGCCCGGTGGTTGGTGGCGGCGTCGACGAACGCCCGGGCCGCGACGCGGGACGCGGAGAAGCACTTCGAGATGCCGAACGCCACGTCGGACTGTTCGGCCAGCGTGTCGTCGAAGATCCGGGCCACGGTGTGGATGCGAGGGTTGAGTTTGCGGGCGTTGAGGCACGCCTCGAGGTTGGCGAGGTCGTCATCGGTGACGGCGAGCAGACAGGCGGCCTGGGCGATGTTGGCCCGCTCGAGGTTCTCGGGCAGGCAGATGTCGCCCGAGAGGAGCGGGGCCCCGGCGGCGGTTCGCAGGACCGGCTCGGCCGGGCCGGCGACGACGACCTCGTCACCGCCGTGAAGGACCGTCCGGTCGTCGTAGTCGGCCAGGAACGCCGCACCTTCGGTCCGGTATGCCACCACCGTGCACTGCAACTCGGCGGCGGCGGTGGCGATGGTCCGGTCCCGCAGCGGCGACTCGGCGTGGACCGTGAGCCGGAACAGGGGCACCTCGCCGCCCGCCAGCCGCATGGTGAGAAGGTGCTCCTCGCCCAGGGCGGCGGCGACGAACCGGGGTGCGGCAAGAGCCGACAGGCTGTAGGCGCGGCGGATGTTCAGGCCCCGGCCGTTCTCGGTTGCCCGTAACCCTTCGAGCTGCTGGGCCAGCAGCCGGTCGAAGACGCGGACGACCATGGGGACGTTGGGTGCCAGCGCGTGGCACAGCACCGCGGCCCGCATGTTGTCGAGGTCCTGGCCCGTGAGGAACATTGGAACAGGATCCGGCGCTAAGGACGTTCGTCATCCCACGCCGACACGCGTCCCGGCCCCCGGCCTACCGTGAGCGACGGTGCCCGTTGACTTCCTGACCGACGAGCAGGCGGCGTCGTACGGGCGGTTCGTTGGGCCGCCATCCCGGGCCGAGCTGGAGCGGTTCTTCTTCCTCGACGATGCCGACCGCCGCCTGGTCGGCAGGCGCCGGGGCCAGGCCAACGTGCTGGGGTTCGGGGTGCAGCTGGGGACGGTGCGCTGCCTGGGCACGTTCCTCCCCAACCCGGTCGACGTCCCGACGGTGGTCGTCGACTACGTTGCGGGCCAGCTGGCCATCGCAGACCCGTCGTGCCTCAAGGCCTACGCGGCGCGCGCCAAGACCCGCCTCGAGCACCAGTGGGAGATCGCAGAGGCGTTCGGCTACCGGGACTTCGCCTCGGCTGAGGCCGAACTGTCGGGCTGGATCGCCGACCGGGCCTGGACGAGCGGCGAGGGGCTACGCCCGCTGTTCGTCGGTGCGGTCGCCTGGCTACGGGAGAGGCGCGTGCTGCTCCCCGGCGTGAGCGTGCTCACGAGGTGCGTGGCGTCCGTGCGGGATGCGACGACGCAGCGCCTCTGGGACACGCTGGCCGCCAAGCCATCCCCCGCGCAGGCGGGCCAGCTCGACCGGTTGCTGGACGTGCCGGCCGGGCGGGTCTCGGACCTGGAGCGGCTGCGCGACGGGCCGACGGCGACATCGGGCAAAGGGCTGGCCAGGGCGTTGGAGCGCGTCGCCGAGGTCGGCGCTCTCGGGTTCGCCGGTGTGGCGATCGACGACGTCCCCCGTCGGCGGCTGGTTGAGCTGGCCCGCTGGGGGATGGCGGCCAAGGCGTCGGCCCTGCGACGTCATCCCTACCAGCGCCGCCTGGCCACGCTGCTGGCCACCGTCGTGTACCTCGAAGCCAAGGCCGTCGACGACGCCCTGGAGCTGTTCGACGTGCTGATGGCCAACGAGTTGCTGGGAAAGGCAGTACGGGAGTCGAACAGCGCCAACGCACGCCGGTACCCGAAGGTGGCGCGCGACGCTGCCGCCTGCGCGGCCGCGGTGGGCGTGCTGTTGGACTCCGAAAGCGACGCAGAGCTGACCATCGAGGGGCTCTGGCAGGCGATCGACGAGGTGGTCCCCCGCTCGGAGCTCCTGGCCGCGGTGGCGAACCTCACCGCCACTCTTCCGCCTCCCGACGCCGACCCCGCCGGCGAGTGGCGGGCGGAGCTCATCGAGCGCTACGCCACCGTCCGCTCCTTCGTCCCGCAGCTGTGCCGCACCATCGAGTTCGGCGCCACCGCCGAGGCGGCGCGCACGCTGGACGCCCTGCGACAGCTACCGGAGCTGCTGGAGGCACGGGCCACCAAGCGGACGCCGGCCGGCTGGCTCGACGCCGCCCGTATCGCCTCCGACGTCGTCCCGCCGGGATGGTGGCGCCAGCTCGTGTTCCCGCCCGACCGGCCCGAGGGAACGGCCCACCGCGCCGCCTACGTGTTCTGCGTGCTGGAGCAGCTCCACCAGCACCTCCGCCGCCGCGACGCCTACGCCGCGGCGTCGAGCCGGTGGGCCGACCCACGAGCCAAGCTGCTGAGCGGTTCGGCGTGGGAGGCGGCGCGGGGACCGGCGCTCAACGCCCTCCAGCTCCCAGACGACCCCGACGACCTCCTCGGCGAGGACGCCCGTGCGCTGGACGACACGTGGCGGCAGGTTGCGCGTGCGCTCGGCGAGCGCGGCCAGTTCAGCGTTGACGCCGACGGCCGGCTGCACGCCCGGGCGATCGAGGCAGTGCCCGACCCCCCGAGCCTCACGGACCTCCGCCGGCGCTGCGAGGCGATGCTGCCGCGCCTGGACGTGGGCGAGCTGGTCCTGGAGGTGATCAGCTGGCACCATGGCTTCCTGGAGGCCTTCACGGCGGTCTCGGGCGGAGAGCCCCGCCTGGCTGACCTGCGGGTGACGATCGCCGCCGCCCTCACGGCGAACGCCCTCAACGTCGGCTACACGCCGGTCATCTCGCCCGGCGTGGCCGCCCTCACCCGCGGGCGGATCAGCCACGTGGACCAGAACTACCTCCGGGCCGAGACGTACGCGGCGGCGAACGGGCCGCTGATCGAGGCCCAAGCCGACATCGAGCTGGCCCAGGCATGGGGAGGCGGGCTGGTCGCCGCAGTCGACGGCATTCGCTTCGTCGTCCCGGTGCGCTCGGTGGACGCCCGCCCCAATCCGAAGTACTTCGGGCGGCGGCGGGGCGCCACCTGGCTCAACCTCCTCAACGACCAGGCCGTGGGCCTGGCCGGCATGGTGGTGTCAGGGGCGCCGCGGGACTCCCTTCACCTGATCGACCTCATCTACCGCCAGGAGGCCGGCCGTCAGCCGGAGGTGATCGTGGGCGACACCGGCACCTACAGCGACATGGTGTTCGGGTTGCTGCGGCTGCTCGGCCGGGAGTACCGGCCCCAGCTGGCCGACCTCCCCGACGCCAAGCTCTGGCGGATCGACGTCGCCGCCGACTACGGCCCCCTCGACGCCGCCGCCCGGGGGCGGATCGACCTGGGCCGGGTCCGCCGCCACTGGCCCGACCTCTGCCGGCTCGTGGCCTCGGTCCACACCGGGGCGGTCAGCGCCCACGACGTGATCCGAATGCTGTCCCCCGGAGGGCGCAGCACCCAGCTCGGGGAGGCCCTGGCCCACTACGGGCGCATCTTCAAGACGATTCACGTGCTGGCCTACGTCGACGACGAGGCCTACCGCCGCCAGATCAAGGGGGTCCGCAACCTCCAGGAGGGCCGCCACAGCCTGGCCCGCCATGTCTTCCACGGCCGCCGGGGCGAGCTGCGCCAGCACTACCGCGAGGGCATGGAGGACCAGCTGGGCGCCCTCGGCCTGGTCCTGAACTGCATCACCCTGTGGAACACGGTGTACCTCGACACCGCCCTGGCGAAGCTGCGGGCTGAGGGGTACCCGGTGCGGGACGAGGACGTGGCCCGTCTCTCGCCGTACGTGCGCCGCCACCTGAACGTCCACGGGCACTATTCGTTCCAGCTCCCCGAGCTGGCGGGCCGGCGGGAGCTGC
>JBOGID010000058.1:0-13737 GCA_050742295.1 Acidimicrobiales bacterium
GGCGGGGCCACCGGGCCCAGCGGCGGGTCGGCCATCCCGGTCGCCCTGGTCCTCGGCCTTGGCGTGCTCGGGCTCGTCCTCTTCGGCGCCGGCTTCGTGGCCGTCGCCCGCACCCGCCGTCCGGCGCCGGCTGCGGCCAAGGCACCTTTCCGGCGGGACTGAACCCACCCCGTCCACCACACCCTGAGGGGGTCACCATGGCGCGCCCGCTCACCCGAGCCGTCGCTCTGCTGCTGCCGCTCGCCGCCCTGTCGGCGTGCACGGCGTCGTCGGCCCAGACCACCATCGCGACCGGGGACGCGCCCGCCGTCACCGGCGCGGTCCAGGTCAACGGCGACCCCGGCGTCGTCCGGGCCCACATGACGCCGCTGATCGCCCGCAACCCGACCAACGGCGAGCTGGTCATCGCCGAGGTCGACGGGCGCAGCGCGACCCGGGAGTGCAACGTGTACCTCTCCGTCGACGACGGCCGCAGCTGGTTCAAGGGCGGCGGCTTCATGGTGAAGCCGTTCACCGACTGCTCGATCGGGGCCGAGTACGGGGCCACGGCGGTGCCGTTCTTCGACGCCGAGGGCGTGCTCTACGTCGCCTTCGCGGCCAACGACCCGGCCCGGCTGCTCGACTCCAGCCGTCCCATCAGCACCGCCGACCTGCGCGAGGACATCCCCCGCAACGCCTACCTGGCCCGCTCCGCCGACGGCGGCCGCACGTTCACAACCAACCTCGTCGCCGCCGGCAAGGAGGGGAGCACCCAGACCGCCTACTTCTCGGCTCCGTCGGGCGCCATCGACCCCACCGATCCCCGCTACATCTACGTCGGGTGGGGCCAGGGCGACTGGAGCAACCAGACCGACCCGATCAGGGCCATGGTCTCGGCGTCGAGCGACGGCGGCAAGACGTGGAGCGCGCCGGTCGACGTCGCCGACCGCAAGGGCGCCGACTACTCGTCGATCACGGTGGGCTCCAAGGGCACCGTGCACGCCGTGTACTGGTCCCGCGAGGTCGGCACCGAGCCGGCCGACCCGGCCCAGGCCCGTCCGGGAGCCCGCAAGATCCCGACCCCGATCTACCACGTGTCCTCCGCCGACCACGGCAAGACGTGGACCCGTGAGGTGCTCGACCCCGGCAACCAGCGCCTCTACCGGCCGCCGGTGATCGTCGCCGACCGCAACTCGCAGAACGTCTACGTGGCCTGGAACGGGCTGGCCGATCCCAACAACTTCATCACCAACCGCGACGCCAAGGACCGGGTCGACATCTTCCTGCGGGCCTCGACCGACAACGGCAAGACGTGGACAGACCGCCGGATCGTCAACGACGACCCCAACAGCGGCGTCAACCACGAACTGCCGGGCATCGCTGTGGCGCCCAACGGCCGGGTCGACGTGGCCTGGTACGACTATCGCCACAGCCCCCGCACCGGCGGCAGCCCCGGCAACGACCCCGGCCTGCAAGACGTCTACTACGCCTTCTCCAACGACGCGGGCCGCACGTGGTCACCCAACCTGCGCATCACCGACCGGAGCATCGACCGGTCGATCGGCGTGTACATCAACCCCGTCGGCGGCACGTTCAACGTCGGCATCACCTCGACCGACGACACCGTCTACTTCGCCTGGCAGGACAGCCGCAACGGCCGTCCCGACACCATGACCGAGGACATCTACTCGGCCTCGCTGCGGTTCGACCAGTCCTCGATCGTCGTCGGTGGCGGCTCGGCCGCCGACTCGGACACCAACGGCTGGGCCATCCTGGGCGCAGGCGTTGTGTTGGGCGCGGGCCTGGCCATGGTGGCCGTCTGGGCCCTGGGACGGGGCCGCGACAAGCCGGTGGGCGCCTCAGCCCGGAGCTAGCTGCGAGCCCAGCCGGCGGTCCAGCGCCAGGCGTTCGGGGAGGAACATGGGCACCACCATAGGGTGTCGGCACGGACGAGGACCTTCGCATCGAGCCCTTCGACAGCCCGGGCGCCCAGGGCCTCCTGGCCCGGTTCATGGCCGAGGTCGCGGCGCTGTACCCGGGCTGGGAGCCGGCCCGGGGGCCGTCGGCCACGGCCGCCGACTTCGTTTCGCCGGGCGGCGCCTTCGTGGTGGCGTACGACGGCGAGGACGCCCCGGTGGCCTGCGGTGGGTTGAAGCGGCTCGATGACCCCTGCGGCGGAGATCAAACGGGGGTACGTGGTTCCCGAGGTGCGTGGCGCCGGATGGGGTCGCCGGCTCCTGGCCCGCCTGGAGGCCATCGCCCGCGACCGCGGGTACGGCGTGGTGCGGCTCGACACGGGCGCCGACCAGCCCGGCGCCCTGCACCTGTTCCGGACGGCCGGGTACCGCGAGATCGCCGACTACGACGGCAACCCCTTCGCCCGCTACTGGTTCGAGAACCCACTGCGGGGCTGAGCGCGACACACTGTCGGCGTGGGCACCCGACCCCGCTGGACGGTCGACCAGGTGATGGCGCTGGCGCCCGACGCGGCGGCGGCAAGGGCGGCGCGCAGCCTCACGTCGCCCCGCACGTGGTCGGAGCTGGGGAGCAACGAGTCGCTTGTCTGGGGCAAGTGCCAGGGCAGCGGCCGGGAGCCCTACCAGGTCACCGTCGACCTCAACGAGCTGGCCTTCCGCTGCACCTGCCCGAGCCGCAAGTTCCCGTGCAAGCACGGGCTGGCCCTGCTCCTGCAGTGGGCCGCGGGCGAGGGGTCGGTGGCCGACACCGACCGCACCGCCGGCTTCGCCGTGGCGTGGACCTCGGACCGGGCCGCCCGGTCGCGCCAGAAGCATGCCCGTAGCGGCGGATCAAGCACACCGGCCGACCCCGAGGCTCAGGCCCGGCGCCTGGCCGAACGGGAGGCCCTCATGTCGGCCGGCATCGACGACTTCGAACGGTGGCTGTTCGACCTCGTCCGCCAGGGCCTGGCCGCGGCCCGGCGCCAGCCGTTCACCTTCTGGGACACAGCCGCGGGCCGCCTCGTCGACGCCCAGGTGCCCGGCCTGGCGGAGCGGGTGCGCATCATGGCCAGCGAGGTCCACCGCCGCCCGGACTGGGCCGAGCACCTCCTCAGCGAGGCGGGCAAGTGGTACCTCGCCGTCCGGGCCTGGCGCCTGCGGGCCGAACTGCCCGACGACGTGATGGGCGACCTGCGCACCGTGCTCGGCTGGTCGCGGCGGACCGACGAGGTGCTCACCGGCACGCGGGTCACCGACCGCTGGCACGTGGTCGGCCTGCGCCAGGACGAGGACGAGCGTCTCGTGTCGCAGCGCACCTGGCTGCGGGGCGAGTCAACGGGGCGCACGGTCGTCCTGCTCGACTTCGCCGCCGCCGGGGCGACCCTCGCCGTGGCCCACGTCCTGGGGTCGGTGGTCGAGGGCGAGGTGGCGTTGTACCCCGGCTCCGAGCCGCAGCGGGCCCGGTTCACGGGCGACGCCCAGGTCGTCGACCGGGTCGGGCACGTCCACGCCGCGTCGACGATCGCCGCCGCCCTCGACCAGGCCGCGACCTGGATGGCGGCCAACCCGTGGAATGGCCGGATCCCGATGGCCCTTGCCGGCGTCGTGGCCGTGCCCGGCGACCCCGCCACCGTCGTCGACTCCGAGGGAGCGGCCGTGCCTTTGTCGGTGGAGAGCCCGCTGTGGAGGCTCCTCGCCCTCTCCGGCGGCGAGCCCGTCGACGTGTTCGGGGAGTGGATGGACAGCCAGCTCCACCCCTGCTCGATGGCCGCCGGCGGACACCTCGTCTCCCTATGACCGGCCCGAGAGACCGGTCCCGACCGGCGCTGTGAGAGTCAACTGGGATGAGCTTGTCAGCACCGCCCTGATCGGCACCGAACGGCGGCCCTTCGGGGTCGAGCAGTTCGCGTCCGTGACCGGCGATGTTCACATCGAGATCGAGGGAGCCGAGGCCGCCGTCCTGGCCGGGGCCGCCGTCCTGGGGGCCTACCGGCGGGCGGGCCGGCCACCCGACCATCGCCACGCCGCCGTCCCGGCGCCCGCTCCTCCCGATGACCGGCCCGTCTGCTCGGACACCGCCGCCCAGCTCCTCGGGCTCGTCCTCGATGGGACGATCCAGGCCGTCGGCAGCCGGGACGACGTCGTGGCCGGCTGGCTCGCGGCGTGCGTGAGGGCCGGCCAGCGGCCGCCCGAGCGCCTGTTCGTCACGCTCCTGGACCTGGGCACGTCCCGCCCGCCGCTGCGCCCCGCGATCGTGACCGCCACCGGCCCCCGCGGCACGTGGCTCGGGACGGCCAACTCGGACTGGCGCTGGGCCGCGGCGCTGGCGCCCGATGCCCCCGCCACCGACCGGTGGACGATCGGCACACGCGCCGAGCGCGTCGCCCTGCTCAGGACGCTGCGGGCCGCCGATCCGGCCGGCGCCCGGGACCTGCTGCAGTCCACGTGGGCCACCGATCCGGCGGCCGAACGGGCAGCGTTCCTCGACACGTTCGAGCCCGCCTCCGACGAGGCCGACGAGGCCTTCCTCGAACAGGCGCTCGACGACCGGGCCTCGTCGGTGCGGGCCGTGGCGGCGCGCGTCCTCGACCGCCTGCCCCAGTCCCGGCGGGCCGAGCGGATGTCCGACCGGGCCCGCCTGCTCGTCCAGCGCGAGGGCAGGTCCCGGCCCAAGCTGGCCGTCACGTTGCCCGGCGACCTCGACCCGTCCACCCGCCGCGACGGCATCACCGACACCCGCGAGCCAGGGAAGGGCCTGCGAGCGGGGTGGCTGACCCAGATCATGGCGGCCACGCCGCTCGGCCTCTGGGAGGGCCACCTCGACGCCGACCCCGCCGAGGTCGTCAAGCTGGCGCGCGACGAACCCGAAGTCCTCGAAGGCTGGCGGCAGGCCGCAGCCCGACAAGGTGACGCCCGGTGGGCCGCAGCCCTGCTCGATCGCTCCCTCGACCCCGCCCTCCTCGCCGTCCTGCCGCCCGCCGACGCCGCCCGCCGGCTCGACGACGCCTTGGGGAGCCGGTCCACGCCCGACCCCGTTCTGCTCGACGCCATGGCCGCCGTGCCCGGGCCGTGGCCGCTGGCGCTGTCCCACCACGCCATCGACCGGATGAGGAAGACGTCCGACCTCATCGTGCCCATCGCCATCGAGGTGCTGGCCGGCCGGGCCGACCCGTCCGTCCTCCCGGCGGTAGAGGACTGGATCACCCACGCGCCGCTGGAGGGGCTCAAGCGCCAGCTGCGCCTCCTCGCCCACGCCCTCAGCATCCGCCTGACCATCGACCGGGAGTTCGCATGAGTTCGGTCCCCGCAGAGATCCTCCGCGCCCACGCCGAGCATCAGCACGCCGGCGAGCTGGCGGCCCTGGCCGCCGCCGACGACCGTCCCCGCCCGCCCAGCTGGCACCTCTCGCCGTGGGCCGTCTCCACCTACGTCCTCGGCGGCCGGCTCGCCGACGGCACCGAGATCTCGCCCAAGTACCTGGGCCAGCGCCGGCTCGTGGAGGTGGCCATCGCCACCCTGGCCACCGACCGGGCCCTGCTCCTGCTCGGCGTCCCAGGCACGGCCAAGACGTGGCTCAGCGAGCACCTGGCCGCCGCCATCTCCACCGACTCGACGCTGCTCGTGCAGGGGACGTCGGGCACCGGCGAAGAGGCCATCCGCTACGGCTGGAACTACGCCCGCCTGCTGGCCGAGGGGCCCTCCCGGGCCGCCCTGGTGCCGGGGCCGGTGCTGCGGGCCATGGAGAAGGGGAGCATCGCCCGCATCGAGGAGCTGACCCGTATCCCGTCCGACGTCCAGGACGCGCTCATCACCATCCTCTCCGAGAAGGTCCTGCCCATCCCCGAGCTGGACGACGAGGTGCTGGCTCGCAAGGGGTTCAACATCATCGCCACCGCCAACGACCGCGACCGCGGCGTCAACGAACTGTCGGCCGCCCTCAAGCGGCGGTTCAACGTGGTCGTGCTGCCCCTCCCCGACGACGCCGACGCCGAGGTCGAGATCGTACGACTGCGGGTCAACCAGCTGGGGCAGGCCCTGGAGCTGCCCGCCGAGTTGGACGCCCTCGACCAGATCCGGCGCGTCGTCACCGTCTTCCGCGAGCTGCGCACGGGCGTGACCGAGGACGGCCGCACCAAGGTCAAGACGCCCACCGCCACCCTCAGCACGGCCGAGGCCATCTCCGTCGTCACCAGCGGCATCGCCCTGGCCGCCCACTTCGGCGACGGCGTGCTGCGGGCCGAGGACGTGGCCGCCGGCCTCCAGGGCGCCGTGGTCAAGGACCCCGTGCAGGACCGCATCGTCTGGCAGGAGTACCTGGAGACCGTCGTCCGGGAACGCCGCCAGTGGGGCGACCTCTACCGGGCCTGCCGGGAACTTGGCTGACGCGGCGTCGACCGACGTCCACGTCATCGGCATCCGCCACCACGGGCCGGGGTCGGCGCGCGCCGTCCGGGCCGCACTGGACGGCCTGCGCCCCGACGCCGTCCTCATCGAGGGCCCGCCGGAGCTGGACTCCGTTGCCGAACTGGCGGCGTCACCCCACATGGAACCGCCCGTCGCCGCTCTCGTCTACGCCGTGGACGAGCCCAAGACCGCCGGCTTCTACCCCATGGCCGTGTTCTCGCCCGAGTGGGTGGCGCTGCGCTGGGCCGCCGCCGCCAGGCGGCCCGTCCGCTTCCTCGACCTGCCCGCGACCAACGGCCTGGCCCTGCGGGACGAAGCCGCCACCCACCTGCTCCACGACGACCCGCTGCGGGCCCTGGCCGAGGTCGCCGGCTACGACGACACCGAGCGGTGGTGGGAGGACACCATCGAGCACCGCTACCACGGCCTCGACGTGTTCGTAGTGGTGCTCGACGCCATGTCGGCCCTGCGAGAGGTCGAGCCGGAGCCCGACGAGCACAACGAACGGCGGGAAGCGGCCATGCGCCGTGTCCTGCGTTCGGTGATGAAGGAGGGGCACGACAAGGTCGCCGTCGTGTGCGGCGCCTGGCACGCGCCCGCCCTCGTGCCCGACCTCTTCCCGACCCAGGCCGCCGACGCCGCCCTCCTCAAGGGCCTGCCCACCGTCAAGGTGGCCGCCACCTGGGTGCCGTGGACGTCCAGCCGCCTGGCCCGGGCGTCCGGCTACGGCGCGGGCGTCACCGCTCCGGGTTGGTACCACCACCTGTTCACGTCCCCCGACCACGCCGTCCTTCGCTGGATGGTGCGGGTCGCCGGCCTCCTGCGGGACGAGCGGCTCGACGTTTCGCCGGCGTCGGTCATCGAGGCGGTGCGGCTGTCGGAGGCGCTGGCCACCCTGCGGGGCCGTCCGCTGGCGGGACTGGCCGAGCTGATGGAGGCCACCGAGGCGGTGCTGTGCGGCGGTTCGAACGTCCCCGTCCAGCTCGTGGCCCGCAAGCTGCTGGTGGGCGACATCCTCGGCTCGGTCCCCGAGGACACGCCCATGGTGCCCCTGGCCCGCGATCTGGCCCGGGCCCAGAAGCGGCTGCGCCTGAAGCCGTCGGCCGCGGCCCAGACCGTCGAGCTGGACCTGCGCACCGAGTCCCACCTCGACCGCAGCAAGCTGCTGCACCGGTTGCGGCTCCTCGACGTGCCGTGGGGCCAGCCCGCCGAGACGGGCCGCACCCGGGGGACGTTCAAGGAGGGCTGGTACCTCGAGTGGTTCCCCGAACTCGAGGTGGCCCTGATCGAGGCGTCGACCCACGGCACGACCATCGAGTCGGCGGCCACCTCGGTGGTGGGCGAACGGGCGGGCGCGGGCGACATCGCCGAGCTGAGCAGGCTCGTCGACACCTGCCTGCTCGCCGACCTGCCCGAGGCCCTCAGCTCGGTGCTGGCCGTCCTCGACGAACGGGCGGCGCGCCAGCACGACACCGCCGTCCTCATGGCCGCCATCGAACCGCTGGCCCGGGCCCGGCGGTACGGCAGCGTGCGTAAGCTCGACACCGAGGTCGTCCACCGGGTGCTGGCAGGCGTGGTCGTCCGGGTGGCGGTGGGCCTTGCGGCCGCGTGCGCGTCCCTGGACGACGACGCGGCCACGGTCATGCGGGCCCACGTCGACAGCGTGCAGCGCGGCATCGCCCTGGTCGACGACGCGCAACTGCGAACGACGTGGGTGGGTGCGCTCACCAAGGTGGCCGGTCAGGCCGGCGTCCACGGCGTGGTAGCGGGACGCATCGTCCGCCTGCTGTTCGACGGCGGCCAGGTCACCAGCGACGACCTGGGACGGCGATTTTCCGTCACCCTCTCCCCGGCCGAAGAGGCGAGCCGGGCGGCGGCGTGGCTGGAGGGCTTCCTGTCCGGGGACGCCGTGTTGCTGCTGCACGAGCCCAACCTGTTGCAGGCCGTCGACGGGTGGGTGACCGAGGTCCATCCCGAGGTGTTCGACGACCTGCTGCCGTTGCTGCGGCGTACGTTCGCCCAGTTCCAACCGGCCGAGCGGCGTGCCATCGGCGAGCAGGTCCGTCGCGGCGTGACCGGCGCCGGACGGCAAAGTGAGGAGGAGCCGCTCGACCACGAGCGGGCGGCCCGCGTCCTGCCCCGCATCATCGAACTGCTCAGCCGATGACGGCAGACGACCGGCTGCGGCGGTGGCGCCTCCTGCTGGGCGCGGCCGACGACGGCGAAGGTGGCGGCTTGACGCTCGAAGGCCTCGACATCCACCGGGACGCCACCCTGGAGGCCCTCTACGGTGAGGGCGCCGAGCGCAAGGGGGGCCTGGGCAAGTCCTCGCCACGGGTCGCCCGCTGGCTGGGCGACATCCGCACGTACTTCCCGACCAGCGTCGTCCAGGTCATGCAGCGCGACGCCATGGACCGCCTCGGCCTGCGCGAGCTCCTGCTCGAGCCGGAGCTGCTGGAGTCCGTGCAGCCCGACGTCCACCTGGTCGGCACGCTCCTGGCCCTCAACAAGGCCATCCCCGAACGGTCACGGGAGACGGCGAGGGCCGTCGTCCGCCAGGTCGTCGAGCAGCTGGAGCGGCGGCTGGCCCAGGCCACGCGCCAGGCCGTGCGCGGCGCCCTCAACCGGGCCGCCCGCACCCGCCGGCCCCGGCTCACCGACATCGACTGGAACCGCACGATCCTCGCCAACCTCCGCCACTACCAGCCCGAGCACCGCACCGTGATCGCCGAGAAGCTCATCGGCTACGGCCGCCACCTCCCCGAGGTGAGCCGGGACATCATCCTGTGCATCGACCAGAGCGGGTCGATGGCCTCGTCCGTCGTCTACGCGGGCGTGTTCGCGGCCGTGCTGGCGTCCATCCGCTCGGTACGCACCCGGGTCGTCGTTTTCGACACCGCCGTCGCCGACCTCACCGACGATCTGGACGACCCGGTGGACGTCCTGTTCGGCATCCAGCTGGGCGGCGGCACGGATATCAACGTCGCGCTCGGCTACTGCGAGACGCTGATCGAACGTCCCCGCGACACGATCCTCGTGCTCATCAGCGACCTGTTCGACGGCGGCGAGTGGGAGTCGACGAAGGCCCGGGCGCGGGCATTCGTGGAGGGCGGCGTCCAGGTGGTGGCGCTGCTGGCCCTGAGCGACGACGGTGCGCCCGGCTACTCACACGACAACGCCGCCGACCTGGCCGACCTCGGCATCCCGGCCTTCGCGTGCACGCCCGACCTGTTCCCCGACCTCATGGCCGCCGCCATCGCGCGCCGCAGCCTGGCCGAGTGGGCGGCCACGAACGACGTGACCACCGCCGCCCCCGCCGACTGAGCCGCTACCGCCCGCCGAGGATGCCGCCGAGCATGCCGCCGCCGGCACCGCCCGTCTCGCCCGGCATGATGCTCTTCATCCACGCTTCCAGGGCCTGGGGGTTGCGGCTCTGGGTCAGGACCCAGCCCGGGCCGGTGAAGTCGAAGACGAAGCCCTCGCCCGTCTTGAACGTCTGGATCATGCCGCCCGCCACCTTGCGCAGGTTGCTCTGGATCGTCGGCTCGAAGGCGACCACGTGGCCGGTGTCGACCGTGACCGTCTCGCCCGGCCCGAGTTCGATCTGGTCGATGGCGCCGTAGCACGCCATCACCACCTCGCCGTTCCCGGTCGCCCGCACGAGGAAGCCGCCCTCGCCCCCGAACAGGTTGCGGAAGCCGCCCCACTTGGTGTCCAGCTCGATCCCCCCCGCCGACGCCAGCCAGCACCCCTTGGTGATCGACAGGGCGTCGCCGCCGCTGATGGTCGCCACCATGATGTCGCCCGCCAGGTGGTGGGCCACGTCGATCCAGCCGCCCTTGGCCGGCGCCGTGTAGGTGGAGATGAACAGGCTCTCGCCGCCGAGGAACGACCGCTTCAGGCCGGCCATCACGCCGCCCGTACTGGCCGAGACGGTGACGCCGGCCGACATGGCCATCATCGCCCCCGACTCGGTCTTGAGCTGCTCGCCGGGACCGAGCGTGACCCGGGCGACGGCGAAGGACGGACTGTGGCGCACGTCGACGTTCATGGTGAAACGCTAGCCCTGTGGACCTCGATGCGGCCGGCGTGCGGCGCGCCCGGGCCCGGGCCCAACTCCTCAATTCGACAGGGCGGAACGCCGCCGCGGTCGTCTCCCGCCTCGTCGGCATCCAGGCCCAGCAAGACCGGGCTGCGGCCCTCGCCATACGGGCCCGCACGACCGGCCTGACCGTGTCGTCGGTGACCGACGCGGTGGCCCGCGGGTCGCTGGTCCTCACGTGGACGCTGCGCGGTACCCGCCACCTTCACCACCGCAAGGATCTCGCGTGGCTGCTGGCCCTGTTCGGCCCGATCTACAGCCGTCATACCAAACGGGACGTCGAACTCGGCATCGCCGGGGCCGTCGGCCAACGGGCAATCGCAGCATTGCGCGACGCGCTCGCCTCGGACGGCCCCCTGACCCGCGCCGCAGTCAAGGAACGGCTGGCGCCCGTGGGTGTGGGCCCCGACGGCCAGGCCGCCATCCACGTGATCAGGAAGGCGGCCCTGGCCGGGATCCTCAGCATCGTCCCCGGCGACGGAGGCAAGGAGCGCTACGCGCCACTTGCGCGCGAGCCGTCCACGATGCCGCCCGACGAAGCCGTCGCCGAACTGGCCCGCCGCTACATCCGGGGCTACGGGCCCACGACACCCGCCGACTTCGCCGCCTGGTCCGGCCTCGGCCTGCGGACGGCCGAACGGGCATGGCCCGCGGACCACCGCACGGCCCGCACGAACCTCGACCCCGTGCCCCTCCGCCTGCTGGGCGGGTTCGACAACTTCCTGCTGGGTTACGCCGACCGCACGCCCCAGGTGCCCGCCGAGCACGCCCGCAAGGTCAACGCCGGCGGCGGGCTCGTGAAGCCGGTCGTCATCGACGACGGCCGAGTGGTCGGCACGTGGGCCCTGCCCGACCGCATCGAGCCGTTCCCCGGCGAGCAGTTCGACGCCGCCGCCGTCGAACGGGAGCTGGCCGACGTCAGGCAGTTCCTCGCTGACCGCCAGTGAGCATCAGGGCCGCTAAACCCAGCGTTTGAAAGCGGCGCCGTCCGTCGGCCTCAACGCCCGTCGCATCCGGTGGCAGCGTCCCTCGGCCACCGCGTCACCCAGGACCATGCTCGACGGCAGCCGCCCGTCTCCACCGTGAACCCGATCGCCACCGGCACTCCAGCCGCCACCGCCGCCGGCGCCACCCCGATCGCCTCGCCCGTGTGGGTCATGGTGAACGCCGTGATGACGTCGGCGTCGGTCGACGCGAACGTCCCGATCTGCACCGCTTGGTACGTCTCGGCCTCGTCCGGTTCCAAGAGGGTTTCGGCGCTGTACCCGTCCCCCCGGGGACCGATGGCACCGCTGATGACGAACGGTGCGCCCGCGGCCGCCTCGTACTCGGGCCGCAGCTCCACCAGCATGTCGATCGCACGCCGGTTGACGTCGGCCAGGGCTTCGGGCGAGTACCTTCCTGAGCGATCGCCATGTACCGGCGGAAGTAGCGCCGCAGCCGCTCGCGCCCGTCGTCGTCGACGAGCACGAAAGCGGCGAACTCGGGAAGGTCCACGCCGTCGTGGAGTATGAGCGTTGTCTCGAGGCTCGAGGCCTCCGTCGGTGAGAAAAGACGTCGTCCCCGAGCCGAGGAAGGCTGTCGCGGTACTTGGCCATGGTGCAGGATGCCGCCGCCTGGTCACGTCGAGCCGCGATCGGTAGGGTTTCGCCGTTCTCCACGGAGGCTCCCACAGCCGAACCGTCTCCGGGGGGACCGATTGCCGGATGGCAGGAGGCCTATGCCCGCACCGCCCCGACATCGGATCGGCGTGATGGGACTGCTGGCTTTGCTGACCCTTTGGACGCCCAGCGGGACCGTCGCCGCTCAGATCGAGGACAAGCGGGCGGAGGCTGCGAGCATTGCCACCAAGCTGAACGAGCAGGCCGGGCGCATCGTGAGCCTCGACATCGACTTCCGCAACGCGCAGCACGACCTTGCTGATGCCGAGGCCAGCGTGAAGAAGGCGGAGGCCGACCTGGCGGCCGCCACCCGCCGCCAGAACGAGCTGAAGCAGTCGCTCGTCCTCCAGGCCCAGGACGCCTACGTGGTGGGCGGGTCGGTGTCCGTCATCGGCTACCTCATTAGCACCAAGCAGGGTGACGAGGTCGTCCGGCGGGCCTACCTCCGCATGGTGTCGGGCCAGGACCGCAAGCTGATCGGCCAGCTGAAAGCCGTCCGCGAAGACCTCGGCGACCTGGGCAAGCGGCTCGAGGCGGCGCGCCGAAGGGCCGGGGCCCGGGCCGACGCCATCGCCGACGACAAGGTCGACCTCGACAAGGCCGTCCGCACCCAGCGGGCGGTGCTGGCGCAGGTCAACGGCGAGCTGGTCGCGCTTGTCGCCGCCGAACAATCGCGACGCGACGCCGAAGCGGCGCAGCTGGCGGCTGCCGCGGCGGCCGCATCGCGGCAGATCCCCACGGCCGCCTCGACGCCTGCGGCGGCGGCGCCGGTCGTGCTGGAGGCACCCAGCGGTGACGTCTGGGCTTGCATCCGCCAGTTGGAGTCGGGCAACAACTACGCGTCCCCGAGCGGCGGCGCGTACCAGTTCCTCGACGGCACCTGGCAGTCGCTGGGCTACTCGGGCCAGGCCGAGGACCACCCGCCGGCCGTTCAGGACCAGGCCGCCCGCGAGCTCCAGGCCCGGTCTGGCTGGTCGCAGTGGACGGTCGCCCCTCTCTGCGGCCGCGCTTAGATAGCTGGTCGGAGAGCCCTCGTTCGGCGGCCGACCGTCGGAGTGGAGCCATGCTGAGACGCAACGGTGCTGGTCGAGGGCAGGTCGGCAGCCTCGGCGCGCAGCGCCGATCGCGAATCCGACCAGCCATCTAACCCGGGGGCTCCTCCTCCTCGCCCGGTCGGCGGATCTCCCCGAAGCGCTCCTCATAGCCCGTCATGTTGAGGTTGAGGGCCTTGAGGACCTCGAACACCAGCGTGGGCGGGACCTTGATGCGGGCCGTCACCCGGCATGGCACCTTGACGGCGGGCCCGTCGGGCGTCTCCATGGGCTCGGCCGGCAGCGTGGCTGCGAAGTCGAGGGTGAACTCGTGAGCGGTGTGCCAGACCCCGAGAAAGTTGGCGAACACGCCGCCTTCCAGCTCGGGCGGCACGCGGATCTCGTACTGCGTCGGCGGTTCGCCGTGGACCTGGTCTGACACGGCCGCAGTCTTACCGTGTTCATGGCGGCTCCGCCGCCCCGGGCGGGGCCCCATCCCCGCCCTCCTCCCTTGGCGTGGGGCCCCAACCCCACGCCGGGCCGTGTTCATGGCGGCTCCGCCGCCCCGGGCGGGGCCCCATCCCCGCCCTCCTCCCTTGGCG
>JBOGID010000059.1:0-2061 GCA_050742295.1 Acidimicrobiales bacterium
GCCCTCGAGGCCGCCCACACGGGGGTGCAGGCGGGGGCCCTCCGCAATGAGGAGGTGGGATTGATCCTGTTCAACGGGGCCGAGGCCCTGTTTCTCGGCGGGCGATGGGACGAGTGCGAACATGTCCTCGAGCGCCTGCCCGCCCAGCGTGCCGGGGGACTCGTGGAGCTGAGCGGGCTCGCGCTGGCGGCGCTGCTCCAGGCGTCGCGGGGAAGAAATGATGCTGCGGCGGCCGCCATTGCCACCGCCGCCGATCTCGGCGTCGATGACCCCCAAGGCGAGGGCATGCTGCGCGCCGCTCAGGCGCAGTTGGCCCTGAGCACGGGCGATCTAGACGCCGCTCGCCAGGCGGCGCTCGACGGGCTCGACACCGTGGCCGGCTCGGAGTCAGAACAGGAGGTTGTGTCTGTTGTCGCCCTCGCGTGTCTCGGGCTGCGGATCGAGGCCGACCGGGCACAGGTCGGCCGAGCTCGACACGACCCGACGGAGGAACTGGCTGCGGTCGAGGCGGCTCGAACCATCGCCGAGCGGACACTCGCCCTGCGGACCCGCACCTCCGCCGCAGCGCAGCGGCCGAAAGTCACGCGCACCCACCAGGCGCTTTGCGAGGCAGAGGTGGACCGGGCGGAGGGACGGTCCGACCCCGACCTGTGGCACAGGGCCGCAGACGCCGGCATCGCCGAGGGGGACCCGTATCGGACGGCGTACGCGCGGTTCCGCGAAGCCGAGGCCGTGCTGGTCTCTCGCGGCGAGCGCGCCCGCGCTGTCGACGCGCTCACCGCCGCCAACGCGACCGCGAATGAGCTCGGTGCCGAGCCGCTCCTCCAAGAGATCGAGGCTCTCGCTCGCCGCGCCCGGATCGAGCTGTCCGAGGAACCGACGACGCCCCCAGCCCCACCCGAGCCACGGCTTGACACGCTCGGCCTGACGCCGCGCGAACTCGAGGTGTTGCGGCTGCTTGCCGTCGGGTACACCAACCCCCAGATCGGCGAGGCCCTCTACATCAGTCGCAAGACGGCCAGCCATCACGTCTCGAGCGTCCTGGCCAAGCTGGGCGTGACGACCCGGGTCGAAGCCGCCGGCGTCGCCCATCGTGTGGGCCTCACCCGGACACCACCGCACCGAAATAGGTCACGTCGACCCCTTCGGTGGGGGCACCTGCCCGATGGCGGCGGCACCCCCGCTTCGTAGGTTCGCTTCCAAGGTTCTAATCACCAGGAGGCGAGGACATGAAGCGGATCATCAGGACAACGAAGGTATTGGTGGCGTCGGGTGTTGTGGCCGTGGCGCTGCTGGCCGCCTGCGACGGCGGCGACCCCGGCGAGGCTACGCGCACCGTCGCCCCCGAGCGGGTCGACGCTCCGGCGGCGGCGCGGCTCGCGGCGCAGGCAGAGCGATACGAGCGGTCGGCGCACCTGCAGGGCCAGGCCAGGACGTACGGTGCCCCAGCCGGGCGCCAGAACGCCGTACGGCCCGACCTGATCGAGGCCGGGAACCGGGCCGTGGCCGAGCAGCTCGAGCGCCGCGCCCAGCTCGAGGGCCAGGCCCGCACCTACAGCAACGCCGACTCGAGCAACGCCGCGCCGACCCCTGCCGACGACACCTCCGGCGACGGGTTCGTGCCCGGGTCCCGGCACATGCCGATGCGCTGACAGGTCCGGGGCTGGCGGGTCGGCGGGGACGCCGCGACCGCTTGCGATGAGCGCAGGCGGCCGAACCGTGCTCGGGCGACGAGTCCTCGGCCCGTCGGGCAGGACCCACCCGCCAGCCCCATCTCGTCCCAGCTTTCTCGCCGGGCATGATCCTCGGCAGCGACCTGAGACCCGCGGCAAGAACCATCGATCTGAACGGCGGCCACTCGAGAACGCCGAAAGGCCCTCGGGCGCGCCGGATCGGTCAAGGCCTCGAACCTGTCGGCGACGGGCTGAAGACTGACCCTCCATAGCCGGCCGAAAATTTGTCCCCCCTTCCTCCGGGTCGACCACGGCAAGTGGTGACCATCGGACCCTGGCTCGGGCTCGAGCCGGGGAGGAAGGACGTGATCAGCGTGGAGGACTGGGC
>JBOGID010000060.1:0-4322 GCA_050742295.1 Acidimicrobiales bacterium
GGCCATGGCCACGTGGGCGAGCCGCGGCGCCGACACGAGGGCACGGGCGTCGTCGGCGGCACGACCGAGGGCGTCGAGGGCGGCCCGGCGGTCGCCGGTGAGGGCGCGGCCCTCGGCCAGGGCGATCAGGAGGTCGGCCCGGCAGGCAAGGTCGGGCTGGTCATGGCGGTCGAGGATCGCGATGGCGCCTTCGAAGTAGCCGGCCGCCTGTTCGAAGGCCAGCCGCTCGATCGCTTGCGCGCCGGCTCGCAGTGAGTACCCCACAGCCTTGGACGTCTCGCACGCCTCGGTGAAGTGCCGGGCCAGAGCACCCAGATGGTGCTCCTGCTCGTGGCCGGGCAGCCCCTCGATCGCCTCCCCCACCCGTCGATGCAGCCTGGCGCGCCGCGTCGCGGTGAGACCGGCGAGCAGGACCTGGCGTACGAGAGCATGAGCGAAGACGTACCGACCGGGCGCATCGGGCACCTCGGCCACCACCATGGCGCCGACGGCTTCGTCGAGCGCGTCCAGGAGGGTGTCCGAGCTGGAAGCGGCGTCGGGGACCCGTTCCAGCAGGTCGATGGAGAACGCGGGCCCGACGATGGCGCCCACGGCGACCGCCCGCTGGGAGCCGGGACTGAGGCGAGCGAGCCTCCTGCCGACCAGGTCCCGCACCCCGGTGGGAAGGTCGAGCTCGTCGACCCGGTGGTCCGACGTCCAACGACCGTCCTGGACATAGACCGAGTGCGTCTCGACCAGGTGGCGCAACATCTGGTCCAGGAAGAAGGGGTTGCCGCCGGTCTCCGCGTGCAGGCTGCGGGCGAACGCCTCGGCTCCCGGCCCCAGGTCATGGCCAGCCTGGCGCGCCACCAGTTCGACGGCCTCGTCTTCGGCCAGGCCGCAGACGGTCAGCCGCTGGACTCCCTCATCGCGGCTGAGAGCGGCGAGCGTGGTGGCCAGCGGGTGATCGGCCCGCAGCTCGGTGTCCCGGTAGGTGCCCAGGACCAGAACGCGCGCTCCGAGCGTGGCCCGCAACACGGATCGGAGCAGCAGCAGCGTCGGCGTGGAGGCCCAGTGCAGATCGTCGACGACGATGAGCACGGGGGTCTGGGCCGAAACCGCGGCCACCAGCGCGCCCACCGCTTCGAACAGGCGCTGGCGCTCGACCTCGGGCTCGGCCCGCACAGTGTCCGCCGATTCGGGCAGCCGTGCCGCAAGCTCGGGGACGAGCCGGACCAGGCCGGCGGCCGGCGCGCCCGCCAACTCGAGGGCGGCCGCGGGCCGGTTCGCGGCGTACCACCGGATCGCCTCGGCAAATGGCTGATAGGGCGCGTCGAGGTCTTCGTCGCTGCGGCCGTAGAGCACCGTACATCCCGCTTCGTGCACCCGCCACGCGAGGGCGCGAGCCAGCGTCGTCTTGCCGATCCCGGGCTCGCCGGCCAGGAGGACGGCCTGCCGTTGGCCCGCGCACGCCCGTTCCCAGGCGGCCAAGAGGGTGGCCAGCTCGCCCTGGCGGCCCACGAACAGGTCGTCGTCCGCTCCCGCGAGGTCGGGAGGCAGGCCGGCGGCCGGCGCGGCCGACGCCGCAGCGCCGGCGGCACTGGCAGTCCCCAGCGGCAACCGGCGACCGAGCACTTCGCCGTCCAGCGAGGGGTGCTGGTCGATGATCGCCTGCTCCAGCTGGCGGAGCGCGGGGCCGGGTTCGATGCCGAGTTGCTCGACGAGCGTCGAGCGGGCCCGCTGGTAGGCCCGCAGGGCGTCGGCCTGGCGGCCGGCGCGGTAGAGAGCGACCATGAGCTGGCCCCACAGGCGCTCCCGCAGCGGGTACCTCGTGATCAGTCCCTCGACCTCGGAGATGCAGTCGTCGTTCCGCCCCAGGGCCAGACTCACCTCGATCTGGTCCTCGAGGATGGCCTCGCGGATCCCGTCGAGGCGGACCGCCTCGGCCAGGGCGAAGACCTGGTCCGCGAACTCGGCGAGCGACGGACCTCGCCAGCACGCCAGAGCCTCGGCCAGCAGGGCCGACGCCCGCTCGCAGTCGCCGCGCTCCATGGCGGCGCGAGCCGACGTGCGGAGGGGGCCCACGACGTGGGAGTCGAGGGCACCGGGCGCAACCTGCAACCGGTAGCCGGGGGGCGCCGTCTCGATGCGAAGGCAGCCCGAGCCGCCGTCCTGGTGCAGCATCTTGCGCAGCCGGAGGACGTAGTTCTGCAGGGTCTTGTTGGCCGTGCGGGGCGGATCGTCACCCCAGAGAGCGTCGATGAGGCGGGAATCGGACACCACCTCGCCGGCGGCGACGGCCAGGACGGCGAGCACCGTCCGTTCCTTCGCTCCCCCCAGCGGGACAGGCTGGCCGCCGTCAACGACCTCGATCGGACCGAGGACGCACAATTGCACCGCGCTCACCCTACAAGCGTCGCCTCGAATCTTGTTGACCTATTTTGGTGGGGCGCCTATTGTCGCCCCAGGGGGTTAGGCAACGTACCGGCGGTTCTGGCGGGGGGCTGGGCTCATGAGCAACAGCAACGGTCGCGCGACCGCGATCACTGTTTTCACGCCGATCAGGCCACGACTGGCGCCCTTCAATCGGCTGTCCTTTGCGATCGCCCGCCAGATCGTCAATCCGATCACGTCCAAGGTCCGCAGACTTTCGTTCATCCACTTTGCGTGGTGGGCTGTCGTCCGGCGTATTCCTTTTAACGGCCCGCCTCAGGAGCCCGAGACACTCCACTCTCCCTACATGGTCTTCGAGAGCAATTTCAACGGCGAGTGGCCTGACTACATCGACACGTTCGGGTTGGAGATACCGATCCGGATGTGGTCGGTCTGGGGCACGTCATTCGGGTATCCCGGAGCCAGACCGACCAGCGACTTCATTCGCTATGTCGGCGTGAACCAGTTCCCGGTCGACCACTTCTACGCCAGCTACCCCGACGCCACCACGAAGACCGTCCGCGCCGCGGTGCGCCTCCGGGAGCGGGTCGCGGCGTTCCAGCGCGAGACGGCCCATGTGACGCCGGAGCAGTTCCAGGCGGCCTACCGGAGGCTGGTCCGCGACTCGCAACGGGATCTCTGACGTGAATCTGACCCGTTCCAAGCCAACCGTGATCGGGTACGTGCAGACCTTCGCAGCGCTGACCCCCATCATCCCCGGGCACGAGCAGGCGCTCCACCTGCACCTCGGCGCCCTCAGCCCCGAAGCCAGCCCGATGTCACGCGTCGCCGGCACCCACTACGCCCGCTGGGTCGTCATTCCCCGGCTCCACTACGAGGGGCACCCGCAGAAGCCCGACACCCTCAAGTCTCAGTATCTCTTGTTCTCGGCGTGCTTCGACGGGCAGAACCTCGGTCCCTACCTTGCGTCACTTCAGTACCAGCTGGACAGCCACGCCGACGCGATCTGGGGGCATTGCGTCGGTTATGGCGGACTTCGTGACCTGACCCGCTACCTCCTTCACAACCGCATCAAGTCCAACCTGTTCCTCGCCGATCAGCCGATGGCCACCACCCGAGAGGTCCATGAGGGCCTCGAGGTGCGCCGCCGCTTGCAGAAGTTCGTCATGGACAACCGCTCTGTCGACAATGCCGCCGCGCTGCTAGCGGCCTGGAGGCGTGAATTCAGTGATGGCTGAGGATGAGAACCTTCTCGATGTCGCCGACATCCAGGGCAACATTCTGCGCCCTTACGGGCTGGATTGGGCCGGGTATCTCTTCGCCACCGTAGAGGATGAGCAGGCGGGCCGAACGTGGCTGGCCGAGCTGGTTGGAGACGTCACCACGGCAGCCAAATGGACGCCCGGTCACAAGCCGGCACGAACTCTGAACATCGGCATCAGCTGGCGAGGCTTGGCCTCCCTCGGCGTACCCGACCGGCTCCTGCGCACCTTCTCCTTGCCCTACCGCCAGGGCATGGTGGCGAGGGCGCCGCTACTGGGGGACATCGGCGTCAGCGGGCCCGAGAACTGGGACCCGGGACTCCGCAGCGAGCTCCACGTCGTGCTGATCGTGCACGCCGGCGCCCGGGAGCACCGGGATTCCCGCCTCGGGGAGCTGCGCGCCCGGGTGGATACCGAGCGCGGTCGACTGACGGTCGTCGAACAGGTCGTCTCCGAGAAGCTCCCGGAGGGGCGGGAGCACTTCGGGTTCGCCGACGGGTTTGCGCAGCCCGCCATCGAGGGCAGTGGTCACGGCCACCTCCCGGGCCAGGGCACGCCGACGCGGTGGGGCCGGTGGGCACCGCTCAAGGCGGGCGAGATCGTGCTGGGGTACGAGGACGGCGACGGTGTCCTCCCGGCCGCGCCCGGTGCCCCGCTCGGCGACAACGGTTCCTACCTGGTGCTGCG
>JBOGID010000061.1:0-15926 GCA_050742295.1 Acidimicrobiales bacterium
GGCCTCGGCCCGCGGCACGAGGGTCGGGTTGACCCGCTCGAGCACGACGGCCCGGTCGATCACGCACTTGCCCACGTCGCTGCGGCTGGGCAGCTCGTACATGAGGTTGAGCAGCACCTCTTCGAGGATGGCCCGCAGCCCCCGGGCGCCCGTCCCCCGCAACAGCGCCTGTTCGGCGATGGCCTCCAAGGCGTCGTCGGCGAACTCCAGTTCCACGTCCTCGAACTCGAAGATCTTGCGGTACTGCTTGATGAGGGCATTCTTGGGCTCGCCCAGGATGCGAACCAGCGCCTCCTGGTCGAGGCTCGACACCGCCCCGATAACCGGAAGTCGGCCAACGAACTCGGGGATCAGCCCGAATTTGAGCAGGTCCTCGGGCTGCACCTGCTCGAGCAGCAAACCGAGGTCCTTGTCGTCGTAGCGGCTGACGTCGGCCGTGAAGCCCACGCCGTTGCGGCCGACGCGGCTCTCGATGATCTTCTCGAGCCCGGCGAACGCCCCGCCGCAGATGAACAGGATGTTGGTCGTATCGATCTGGATGAACTCCTGGTGGGGGTGCTTGCGGCCCCCCTGCGGCGGCACCGACGCCGAGGTGCCCTCCAGGATCTTGAGCAGCGCCTGCTGCACGCCCTCGCCCGAGACGTCGCGGGTGATCGACGGGTTCTCGCTCTTGCGGGCGATCTTGTCGATCTCGTCGATGTAGATGATGCCCGTCTCGGCCTTCTTGACATCGTAGTCGGCGGCCTGGATGAGCTTGAGCAGGATGTTCTCGACATCCTCGCCCACGTAGCCGGCCTCGGTCAGAGCGGTGGCGTCGGCGATGGCGAACGGCACGTTGAGCAGCCGGGCCAGGGTCTAGGCCAGCAGGGTCTTGCCGCAACCGGTCGGCCCCAGCAGCAGGATGTTGGACTTGGCCAGCTCCACGTCGGGGTCGCTCAACGCCCCGACCTGCACGCGCTTGTAGTGGTTGTACACGGCGACCGAGAGGATCTTCTTGGCGTAGTCCTGCCCGATGACGTAGTCGTTCAGGAACTCGTAGATCTCCCTGGGCTTGGGCAGGTCGTCGAAGCGCAGCTCGGAGGTCTCGGAGAGCTCCTCCTCGATGATCTCGTTGCAGAGATCGATGCACTCGTCGCAGATGTACACGCCGGGGCCGGCGATCAGCTTCTTCACCTGCTTCTGCGACTTGCCGCAGAACGAGCACTTCAGCAGATCGCCGCCGTCCCCGAACTTGGCCATGAGTACGCCCCCCGCTCCTTGCTAACTCAGCTCACGCCCGCGGCCTGCGGGACGTCCGCCAGCTCACGGGTCAGGATGACCTCATCAATGATGCCGTACTCCTTGGCTTCGTCGGCGCTCATGATGAAGTCGCGGTCGGTGTCCTTGTTCAGCCGCTCCATGGTCTGGCCCGTGTGGTGGGCCAGGATGCGCTCCAGCAACTCCCGCATGCGGCCGATCTCCTTGGCCTGGATCTCGATGTCGGCGGCCTGGCCGGCAGCTCCACCATAGGGCTGGTGGATCAGTATGCGGGCGTGGGGCAGGGCGTGGCGCTTGCCCTTGGTGCCCGCCGCCAGCAGGACGGCGGCGGCCGAGGCGGCCTGGCCCATGCAGTACGTGGCGATCTCGGGCTTGATGAACTGCATCGTGTCGTAGATGGCGAACAGCCCCGTGATCTCCCCGCCCGGGGAGTTGATGTAGAGGCTGATGTCCTTGTCGGCGTCCTCGGACTCAAGGTGCAGCAGCTGGGCCATCACCAGGTTGGCCACGGCGTCGTCGATGGGCGTGCCCAGGAAAATGATGCGTTCCTTGAGCAGCCGTGAATAGATGTCGAAGGCCCGCTCGCCCCGGTTGGTCTGCTCGATCACCGTGGGCACCAGATAGTTGTAGATCGGCTCGATCTCCCTCATAACGGACTTACTCCTCAGCGGCTGCTGCGTCTGCGTCGGGTGGGTTGTCAGGGCCGTCGGGCCCCTCCGGCGGCCGGAGCTCCAACTCTGCACGGTCGATCACCCGTCCGTCCTCATCGACGTACTCCGTGTGCTCGACCAGCCACTCCAAGGCCTTGTTCTTCCTGAGACCCGAGCGTACCGCGGGTAGTTCCCCTCCGCTTTGGAGCTTTCGCCACACGACATCCGGCTTTTCCTTGCGCGCCTCGGCCAGCCGCTCGATCTCGGCGTCGACGTCCTCGTCGGTCACCTCGATGGACTCGTTGTCGGCCACCGCCAGCAGGCCCAGGTCGGCCTTCAGGGCGGCGATCGACTGGCCCGCCAGCCCACCGAGGAACTCCTCCTCGGACTGGCCTGTGGCCTCCAGGTAGTCCTTCAGGGTCGCCTTCTGGTGGCCCAGGCGGTGCTGCAGGGACTGGAGGCGCCCCTCCATCTCCCCCCGAACCAGCCCTCCCGGCATCTCCTCGTCGACCAGCTCGACCAGGGCCTCCATGACCTTGTCCCGCACCGCCAGGGTGGCCTGGAGCTTCTTGACGGCGTCCATCCGGCGGCGGATGTCGGCCCGCAGCTCCTCGGCCGTCTCGAACTCGGACGCCTCGCTGGCCCACTCGTCGGTCACCTCGGGCAGGACGGTCTCCCGCACCTCTTTAACCAGCACGGTGAACGTCACCTCCGTCGTCCCCCCGGTGCCAGCCCCGGCGTCCCCATGTTCGGGGAACTCTGCGTTGAACTTGAGGATGTCGCCCGCCCGCTTGCCCCGCAGCTCCTTGTCGAGCTCGGGGGCGATGGTGCCCTTGCCCACCTGGTACAGCTCGTCCTCGGCCGCCAGCAGGGTCTCGTCGTGGCGGGTGACCTTGCGGTCGATGGAGACGTGGTCGCCGTCTCGGGCCGGCCGGGCGACGGCCTGCATCTCGCCGAACTGCTCCCGCAGCCGGTCGAGCTGGCCCTGCACGTCCTCGTCGGTGACCTCGATGTTGGGCAGCACGACCCGCAGCCCCTCGTAGCCGGCCACGCTGACCTGGGGCATCACCTCGACGACAGCGTCGAACGCCACCGGGCCCTCCTCCTGGCCTGCGGTGATGTCGATCTCGGGGGCGGCCACGGGCGTGATGTCGTTCTCGTGGAGGGCCTGCTCGTACCACTCGGGCAGCGCCTCTTTGAGGGCCTCCTGGCGGGCGATGCCGGGCCCCAGGCGGGCCTCGATCAGGCGGCGGGGCGCCTTGCCGGGCCGGAAACCGGGGACGCGCACCTCTCGGGCGATCTTGCGGAACGCGGCATCCAACGCTTGGTCGAGCTCGGACTCGTCGACCTCGATGGAGAGCCGGATCTTGTTGCCGTCCAGCGGCTCGACGGAAGACCTCACCGGATTGGGCAGTATACGGACCCCGCCTCCGATAGCGCGCATCTGCCCGTCGTACCGCAGCGCGATGGTGGTGGCGTGCTCCAGTTCTTCGGCGAGCCGGCGGTGCGCGACGCCATCGACCGCCTGGCCGAGGCGCGCCGCCTGACGGTGATCGCGGGGGCGGGGGCGTCGATGGAGATCGGGCTGCCGTCGTGGGAGGGGCTGGTCGGGCTACCTGCTCGACGACGTGGTCGCCGCTCGGGCGTGGGCGCAGGACGCCGACCGCTTCCGGGGGCGGCCCGCGAGGGGGACTTCTGGCCGCGGCCCAGATTGTGGAGTCGGTGCTGGGCGCGGGCGAGATGTCGGCCGCCATCAGGCGCCACCTCTACGGCCCCGCAGACCCCTGCCGGGCTGCGGCCCGGCCCCCTGGCCCGGGCCGTGGCCGGCCTGCAGGCGGTGTTCGGGCGGCGGATGCCCGGGTGAAGGCTTCCTTTGACCGTCGTGCCATCGATTCCTCCTTCGAGGACGATTGTCCCGCCGCCCCTCCGTTCGGCCCGGATATCAGCGTCTTCCCGAGGGCGTACATTCCCGATTGTCGCCGGAGGTGGAACCGTGAGCGTTCGCAAGTTCGTCCAGTCGTGGCCCGTGATGCGGCAGTTCCGCGGCGGCGACGCGCTCGGGCTGGGGCCCAGCGTGCAGTCGGCCCGGTCGGCGGCGGTCACCCCCCGCACCGAGACGGCGGAGCGGGTCGTGAAGTCCGTGTGCCCCTACTGCGCCGTGGGCTGCGGCCAGCAGGTGTTCGTCGAGGGCGGCGAGGTCACCCACATCGAGGGCGACCCCGACAGCCCCATCTCCCGGGGCCGGCTGTGCCCGAAAGGATCGGCGTCGCACAGCCTCGTCACCCACCCGGGCCGAGTCCGCACCGTCAAATACCGGCGCCCGCACACCACCGACTGGGAGGACCTGGCCCTCGACCAGGCCATGGACATGATCGCCGACCGGGTGCTGGCGACCCGGGCCGCCACGTGGGAGCCGACCGACAGCGAGGGCCGGCACCTCGGCCGCACCATGGGCATTGGCAGCCTGGGCGGGGCGACCCTCGACAACGAGGAGAACTACCTCATCAAGAAGCTGTTCACCGCCCTCGGCCTCGTCCAGGTGGAGAACCAAGCCCGTATTTGACACTCCGCCACCGTCCCCGGTCTGGGGACATCGTTCGGCCGGGGCGGCGCCACCACGTTCCAGCAGGACCTGGCCAACTCCGACTGCATCGTGATCATCGGCTCCAACATGGCCGAGTGCCACCCCGTCGGCTTCCAGTGGGTGATGGAGGCGAAGGCCCGCGGCGCGCCCCTCTTCCACGTCGACCCCCGGTTCAGCCGGACGTCGGCGCTGGCCGACGAGCACGTGCCCATCCGGGCCGGTACCGACATCGCCTTCCTCGGCGGGATCGTGAACTACATCCTGGAGAACGGCCGGGAGTTCCGCGACTACGTGGTGGCGTACACGAACGCCTCGTCGATCGTCGCCCCCGAGTTCGCCGACACCGAGGACCTCGACGGGCTGTTCTCGGGCTGGGACCCCGAACGGCGGGCCTACGAAACCGCGTCGTGGCAGTACGAAGGGGTGGGTGGCGAGTACGAGGTGGCGGCCCATCAGGCGCACACCCAGGGCGCCCACGGTGCGCCCCTGCGCCGGCGGGCGCCCCACGTCGACCGGTCCCTGGAACACCCCCGCTGCGTCCTCCAGCTGCTCAAGAAGCACTACCGCCGGTATACGGCTGAGCTGGTGGAGGACGTGTGCGGTGTGCCCCGCGCCCAGTTCCTCCGGGTGGCCGAGGCGCTGTGCGCCAACTCGGGCCGGGACCGGACGTCGGCCCTGGTGTACTCCGTGGGCTGGACCCAGCACACCGTCGGCGTCCAGTACATCCGCACCGCCGCCATCATCCAGCTGCTGCTGGGCAACATCGGCCGTCCCGGCGGCGGGATCCTCGCCCTGCGGGGCCACGCCTCGATCCAGGGCTCGACCGACATCCCCACGCTCTATGACCTGCTGCCCGGGTACGTCCCCATGCCCCACGTGGCTTCGGCCGGCGACCTGCCCACGTTCCTCGACGCCAACGGGACCCGCTACGGCACGTGGGCCCACATGGACGCCTACGTGGTGAGCCTCCTCAAGGCGTGGTGGGGTGACTCCGCCACGGCCGCCAACGACTGGGCCTTTGGGCACCTGCCCCGCATCAACGGCGACCACTCCGCCTACCAGACGGCCCTGGCCATGGTCGACGGGACGGTCAAGGGCTACTTCCTGTTCGGCGAGAACCCGGGCGTCGGCTCGGCCCACGGCAAGCTGCACCGCAAGGCCCTGGCCAGGCTCGACTGGCTCGTCGTGCGGGACCTGGTCGAGATCGAGTCGGCCGTGGTGTGGCAGGACGGCTCGCCCGAGGTGGAGACGGGCGAAGTGCAGGCGTCGGACTGCGCCACCGAGGTGTTCCTGCTCCCGGCCGCGGCCCACACCGAGAAGGACGGCAGCTTCACCAACACCCAACGGCTCCTCCAGTGGCACCACCAGGCCGTCGAGCCGCCCGGCGACTGCCGGTCCGACCTGTGGTTCGTGTACCACCTGGGCCGGCGGGTCCGGGAGAAGCTGGCGGCGCCGGAGGGGGCGGCCGACCGGGACCGGCCCGTGCTCGACCTGACCTGGGACTATCCGACGCACGGCCCCGTGCTCGAACCGTCGGCCGAGGCGGTGCTGGCCGAGATCAACGGGTTCGGCCCATCGGGCGAGCCCCTGTCGGGCTTCACCGAGCTGTCGGCCGACGGCACGACGAGGTGCGGCTGCTGGATCTACTGCGGGTCCTACGCGGGCGGGGTGAACCAGACCGCACGCCGCCGGCCGGGCGCCGAGCAGTCGTGGGTAGCGCCGGCGTGGGGCTGGGCGTGGCCCGCCAACCGCCGCATCCTCTACAACCGGGCGTCGGCCGACCCCGACGGCAACCCGTGGTCGGAGCGCAAGGCCTATGTGTGGTGGGACGAGGCCGCAGGCCGGTGGACGGGCCATGACGTCCCCGACTTCCCGCCCGCCAAGAGGCCCGACTACGAGCCGGCTGCCGGTGCCGTCGCCGAGGACGCCCACCGGGGCTCGGAGCCGTTCGTCATGCAGGCCGACGGCGTGGGCTGGCTGTTCGCCCCGATGGGCGTGAAGGACGGGCCCCTGCCCACCCACTACGAGCCCCACGAGTCCCCGGTGGACAACCCCCTGTACTCCCAGCAGGCCAACCCGGCGCGGGAACGGTTCCGCCGCCGCGACAACCCGTCCAATCCCCCGCAGTCGCCGGTGTACCCCTACGCGGTGACGACCTACCGGCTCACCGAGCACCACACGGCCGGCGGGATGAGCCGCACGCTGCCCTACCTCTCTGAGCTGCAGCCCGAGTTCTTCTGCGAGGTGAGCCCGGCGCTGGCGGCCGAACGGGGCCTGCGCAACGGCGGGTGGGCGACGATCATCTCGAGCCGGGCGGCGATCGAGGCCCGGGTCCTGGTCACCGACCGGATAGCCCCCGTCCGGGTCCGGGGCCGGACCGTGCACCAGGTCGGGCTCCCCTACCACTGGGGCTCCAAAGGCCTGTCGACGGGCGACTCCGCGAACGACCTGTTCGGCCTGGCCCTGGACCCCAACGTCCATATCCAGGAGGTCAAGGCGGCGACCTGCGACATCCGCCCCGGTCGCCGTCCCCGGGGCGCGGCCCTCCTGGCGCTGGTCGAGTCCTACCGGCGGAAGGCGGAGTCGCCGTGACCGAGCCGACGGGCCGGGTCGGGTTCTTCACCGACAGCAGCATCTGCATCGGCTGCAAGGCGTGCGAGGTGGCGTGCAAGGAGTGGAACGGCATCCCCGACGACGGCCTCAACTTCCTCGGCTCCTCCTACGACAACACCGGCGAGTTGGGCGCCAACACGTGGCGCCACGTCGCCTTCATCGAGCAGAAGCGGCCCGCCGGGGACGGCGGCGGGAGCGGGGCCCAGGTCCGGTGGCTCATGTCGTCGGACGTGTGCAAGCACTGCACGTCGGCCGCCTGCCTGGAGGTGTGCCCGACGGGTTCCCTGTTCCGCACCGAGTTCGGCTCGGTGGTCGTGCAGGAGGACGTGTGCAACGGCTGCGGCTACTGCGTGCCCGCCTGCCCGTTCGGTGTGATCGACCAGCGCCGGGACGACGGCCGGGTCTGGAAGTGCACCCTCTGCTACGACCGCCTGCGGGGCGGGTTGGAGCCGGCGTGCGCCACCGCCTGCCCGACCCAGTCCATCCAGTTCGGCCTGGTGGACGACCTGCGACTCCGGGCGGCGGCCCGGGTGGCGGCCCTGCACGACCAGGGGGTGACCGACGCCCGCCTGTACGGCGACGACCCGGGCGACGGCGTGGGCGGGACGGGCGCCTTCTTCCTGCTGCTTGACGACCCCGAGGTCTACCGCCTGCCGCCCGCCCCCCGCTCCACGACCCGGGACCTGCCGGCGATGTGGAAGGCGGCCGCCGGCGCCGCCTTGACCATGGTCGCCGCCGTGATCGCCGCCTCCCGGCGATGAGGACGTACTACGACCGGCCCATCCTCAAGGAGCCGGTCTGGAAGTGGTACGTCCCCGCCTACTTCTTCACCGGCGGCTTGGCCGCGGGGACGTCGCTGCTGGCCGCCGGCGCAAGGTTGACCGGCGATGAACGCACCGCCCGCCGCTGCCTCCTCGCCTCCCTGGGTGCCACCGCCGTCAGCACCGTGTTCCTGATCGAGGACCTGGGCCGCCCCGCCCGCTTCCTCAACATGCTGCGGGTGGCCAAGCCCACGTCCCCCATGAGCGTCGGCTCGTGGGTCCTGGCCGCGTTCGGGACGGCGACCGCCGCCGCAGTGGTCACCGGGTCCCGCGCCGCCCACGCCGTGTCGGCCACCCTCGCCCCGGTGCTGGCTACCTACACGGCCGTGCTCATCGCCGACACCGCCATCCCGGCCTGGCACGAGGCCCGCACCGAACTGCCCTTCGTCTTCGCGGGCGGCGCCCTCGCCAGCTCCGGCGCCCTGGCCACGCTGGTGGCGCCGCACCCCGCCGCCCGCCGCCTCGCCGTAGCCGGCTCGGTCCTCGAATTGGCCGCCTCCCGCCGCATGAAGTCCCGCCTGGGCCCGCTCGCCGACCCCTACCACGGCGGGGCCGCCGGGGGGCTGTCGAAACTGGCGGAGGCGACAACGGCCGCCGGCGCCCTCCTCCTCACCGTCCGCCGGTGGCGCGCCCCCGCCGTGCTCATACTGGCCGGAGCGGCGGCCGAACGCTTCGCCATCTTCCACGCCGGCGTGGCCTCTGCCCGAGACCCTCGCCAGACGCTCGTCGCCCAAAGGGAGGCCACCGCCGCCGAAGTCCGACCATGGTAGGGACTACCCCGGTATGATAAGGCCGTGGGCGTCGAAAAGATGAGCGTCTCGTTCGGCCTCGAACTGGGCGAGGCCATCCGGGCGTCGGCAGCGGGATCGGGGAAGAGCGTCTCTGGGTGGCTTGCGGAGGCAGCTCGCAGCCGGCTCCGCTCCGAAGCGCTCGGCGCTGCGGTGCAGGCGTGGGAAAACCAGTACGGCGCCCTCACCGAGGCCGAGGTCGCCGACGCCGAACAAGCCCTCGCGGCAGCCGCCCGGCAACCACGGTCGGGCGCCGCCTGAGGTGGCGCTTGTCCTAGACGCCGGTGCGCTCATCGCCTTCGATCGCGGTGACCGCAGGATTGCCGCGCTCGTCGACGCGGCCCGGCGTAGCCATGCGCCCACCGTGACCTCATCGGGGTGCGTCGCGCAGGCCTGGCGAACGGGCGGCGCTCGCCAGGCCCTCCTGGCGCGCCTGCTCACAGGCGTCGAGGAGCACGGTCTGGATGACCACGTATCGCGACCACTCGGCGCCCTGTGCGCTCGCTCCGGGTCGAACGACGTCGTCGATGCCCATGTCGCCCTCCTGGCCCGTGACGGCGACATGGTTGCCACGAACGACCCCGGTGACCTGCAACGCCTCCTCGGGGCGATCGGGACGAGGGCCACACTCGAGCGCTGCTGACCACGAAATCGCCCTCTACGCCAGCGGGCCCGCCTCGATCCGGGCGCGGGCGTCTTCCACGGTGAAGGCCTGGACCAGCATCCACGTGGCGCCCGCCTCCACGTAGTCGGGAACCTCCGAGACCCCCGGCACCGTGCCGTCGGCGTTGCCGATGACCACCAGGTCGAAGCCGTCCAGCCCGTCCGCTCGCATCGAACCGATGTCGTCCGCCATGGCCTGGTATGCCTCGGCCAGGGTCACCTCGTCGGGCCAGCCGTCGCTGGCCGGCACGTAGCCGTGCCAGCGGGCCGCCCGCCGACGCGGTGCCCGGCTTCTCGCACCTCCCGCCACCCACACCGGGATCGGCCCAACGGGCTCCATCTGCACGCCCGCGGCCCGGTACCACCGCCCGTCGTGGTCCACGCGCTCACCGCCACCACCGGGTCGGCGATGGCGCGGGACGTGCCCATGCGTTCCCGCACCGCGTCGGAGTGCTCGAACATGGCCACCACCGCCTCCCACACGAAGAACCCGTCCCGACCCACGGCCTCAGCCGCCACCGCCAGGCCCGCCAGCACCCGCAGGTTGGCGAGCTCACCCTGGATGGGCAGGTAAAGGCCACCGCAGACGCGCCGATGGGCGGCCCACGCCGGGCCGCCCATCGGGCATCACCACGTTCCGGTCAGCGGGCGAGGGCCCACCGGTAGCTGTTGATGAAGTTCTCCTGCCCGTCGAACAGGCAGAACTGGACCCACACCGTGCCCCGCTGGAGCTCGCCGAAGCCACCGCCGTTGACGGGGTCGAACTCGGCGTTGATCTCGAAGGTCTGGACCTGCCAGCGCCTCCTCAGGCTGTCCCCGGCGTTCGGGCCACGCAGGCCGGGCCTCATCGCTGCGCCGTTTCGGGGGTGGGGGCAGTCTGCGAACGGCGGCCCAGGAAGATGGCGGCCACCCCGCCGAAGAACAGGGCGATGCCGCCCACGCCGAAGGCGATGACGGCAAGACGGGCCGTGTTGACGCCGTCCTCCTCCTCCAACCCGATGGACTGGGGCTCAGCGCGGACGTCCGACGCCCCCAGCGCCGGGGCCCCTCCCGCAGCCACGACCTCGACGGTCGCCTGCGAGGGCACGCCCCGGATGTACGTCTCCCCCGGCGTCAGCAGCTGGGTGGCCCACATCTGGTACGTCCCCGGCTTGGCATCGGCCGGGATCGTCACCTTGCCCGGGCCGAACTGGGCGTAGGACTCCTCGTTGGGTGCGAACGTGCCGAGCACCGACCCGGTGGGCGGTCCCCACCGCACTTCGACGGGGTTCGTACGGCCGTAGCCCCGTGGCCCGTACACCGTCACCTCCTCGCCGGCCTTAGCCGACGTGGGGGTGACCTGCAGTTGGGCGACGTGAGGCGCCCACGCCGGCGCGACGCCCATCAACAGAAGGCCAGCCGTACTCAGTGCGGTTCCGAGAACACGCCGCGTGAATCTCATCCGGGGCCTCCTTCTCGCCGCGGTTCACCTTCGCGCAAGGTCCACTGGTGCTCAAGCGGGCGCGGCAAAGCGCGGTACCCGGCCGGGTATCGCTGCGGGCAAGGCGCTACTATGCAGGCGGCCCCTGGCGCCGCCGCGCCAGATCCAGCCACGCCGTCCGGGGTACCGAGATCAGCCCGCTGCGGGCGTCCGTTCGTCCGTCACGGACGGTGGCCCTGCTAGTCCTCTCCGTCGCAGCCTGCCCATCAGGCGAGGCCCGTCGGGCCAGTCGCGCAAGTCCCGATACCCCTCGGTCTCAGGTTCGCTCATCCGGAGCTGAAAGACCACCTACGTGTCCTCACCACATTCAAAAATCTTGTGGTTGCCCCGTTGGGCTGGCGTTGACCTGCGGTCCGACCGGCTCGGCCCGTCACCGGCACGGCCGGAGGACGTCGGCCAGCTCGGCCATCGTGAACGGCTTGCTGAGGTAGTCGTCCATGCCCGCGGCCAGGCAGATCTCACGATCGCCGGCCATGGCGTTGGCCGTCACGGCCACGATGCGGGGGCGCTCGCCGGCCGGCCACCGCTGGGTGATCAGCCGGCTGGCCTCGACGCCGTCCATGTCCGGCATCTGCATGTCCATGAGCACGACGTCGTAGGTCTCGTCCTCGAGGGCCTGCAGCACCTGGTTGCCGTCGACGACCACGTCGGCCCGATGGCCGAGCTTCTCCAGCAGCAGGAGGGCGACCTGCTGGTTCACGGGGTGGTCCTCGGCCACGAGCACCCGCAGCGAGGCCGCAGGCGTGGCCCCGGCCAGCTCGCCGGCCGGGACCGCGGCGGCCGGCCCACGGGCGGTCCCCAGCGACTGCAGCCCTCGGCGCCACCCGCCGACGAGGATGTCGGCCAGGGTGTCGAACAGCGGCGACGACTTCACGGGGCGCACCAGCCACCCGGCGTAGCCGTCAGAGGCACCGGGCAGGGGGTGGCCGATGAGTGCCACGGCCACGATGGGCAGCTCGTTGCAGTGCCCGGCCCGCCGGAGCTGGTCGATGGCCCCGCCCAGGCCGATGTCGACAACCGCCAGGTCGAAGGCGTCGCCCCGCTCGAGCCACGCCACCGCCTCGGCCACCTCGCCCGTCGAGGCGGTGACCATGCCCCAGGTGTAGGCCGTGTCCACGAACATGCTGCGGCTCCCGGCGTCGCCGTCCACGATCAGGAGCCGCCGGCCCGCCAGCGAGACCGCCGCCGGCTGCACACGGCGGACCTGCTCCCCGTCGGCGGCCACGCTCACCATGGCGGTGAAGTGGAATTCCGAGCCCCGACCCGACTCGCTCCTGACCCAGATCGTCCCCCCCATCAGTTCGCAGAGCCGCCGGCTGATGGCGAGGCCGAGCCCCGTCCCGGGGTAGCGCCGGGCGCGGGAGGCCTCGGCCTGGACGAACAGCTCGAAGATCCTCTCCAGGAAGTCGGCCGGGATGCCAATCCCCGTGTCCCGGACCGTGACGCGCAGGCACACCGTGCCCTCGGCCGGCGGACGCCCCTCCTCGTCGGCGGCAGCCGGATCGCAGCGCACCAGGAGCGACACGCTCCCCCGGTCGGTGAACTTGACCGCGTTCGACAGCAGGTTGACCAGGACCTGACGGAGCCGCTCGACGTCCCCCCGCACCACGGGCGGCACCCCGGCGTCGATCCGCGAGCTCAGCTCGAGGCCCTTGGCCTGGGCGTCGGACGCGACGACATCGAGGGCCGACTCCACGCACTCGGCGATCTCGAACGGTTCGTCGGCCAGGGCCATCGACCCTGACTCGATCTTGGAGAAGTCCAAGATGTCGTCGATCAGGCCGAGCAACGACCGAGCGCTGGCCGCGATGGTCTCCGCGTAGGAGCGGTACTGGGAGTCCAGATCGCTGGTGGCCAGCACCGTCGACAAGCCGATGACGGGGTTGAGGGGCGTACGGATCTCATGGCTGATGGTGGCCAGGAATGCGCTCTTGGCCTGGTTGGCGGCTTCGGCGTCCACCCGGGCCTGGCGCAGCGTGCGCATGAGGAGGTTCATGCGCGCCGTGACCAGGACGAACAGGGCGACCGACCCGCCGGCGATGACGAGCAGATGGCCGTCCTCCTCGCGGAGGGTTTCGATGACCAGCAGGGCGGGGGCCACGAGGACGATCGAGCCCAGCAGGACGAGCCGCCAGTGGTCGACCTCCATCTGGGAGCCGGCGTCGGCGCCCCTGGCCGAGCTCAGCGACGGGTGGAGCATGGCCGTGGCCGCCAGCACGTACCACAGCAGCCAGAGCAGGTAGTAGGGCTCGATCCGCAGCGGGTGCCCGGGCAGCACGTTGAGGAAGTTGTAGAGGCCGTCGCCCAAGGTCAGGGCCATGATGGCGGCGGCGAGGAGGATGTGGGCGAGCGGGCGCCGGCCGCGGAACAGCAACAGGCTCGCGGCCACGGTGAGCAGCAGGACGTCGCCGAGCGGGTAGGCCATGCCGATGGCCCGGTCGAGCAGGGGCGCGCCCGACGCCACGACCGTCGGTTCGATGATGTACACCCAGGTCACCAGCCCGCTGGCCGTGGCCACGATGGCGGCGTCGATGAGGCTGGCGACGTCCCGCCCTGGATTCTGGCGGCGGATGAACAGCAGGAGCGACGCCGCGAAGATCGGCAGGTCGATGAGGTAGAAGGCGTCGGCGATGGACGGGAACGGCCTCGGCGACTGCCGCACCAGGAGGTAGAAGTAGTAGAAGAGGTCACCGGCGACGTAGATCGACAGGGCGACGGCGAACCAGAACGCCGGGCGCCGGTCCGCCGCCGGGATGCGGGACACGCCGATCCACACCACAACGAAGCTGAGGAACTGGACCGCCACCGCGAACGCCTGCGCGGCCCGGTCGTCGGGGATCACGGCCCGCACCACGATGGCGGCGAGCCCGAAGACGAGGTAGCGACGCCAGGTCAGCCGCCGTCCGGCGTCGGCCGGTGGCAGCGACCCCGGCGAAGCCGGCTCGTGCAGGGACGCCCCAGCGACGCGATACATCGGGGTCATTACTATTGCCCGGATGGGCGCGCGACGCGTCGGCTCGGACGGAGAGCAGCCCGACGGCGTGCTGAATGGGGCGCTGATCGACTCGCTCGTCGTCGACCTCGGCCCCGAACTGGTCGGCGCGCTCGTGGACCTGTTCGTCAACGACGCGCCAGCGCGCATCGCCGCCCTGCGGGCCGCGTTCGAGGCGGGGAACGCCCGCGAGGTGGCCAAGGTGGCCCACACGATGAGGTCGGCGGCGGGCTCGGTCGGGGCCCTCGCCTACGCGTCGAACTGCGGCCGCGTCGAGCGACTGGCGGCCAGCGGGCGCCTCAACATTGCCACCGCCGACCTCGACCGCCTGCCCGCCGACCTGGCCGCGGCAAAGGCTGCGCTGGCGGCAGCCCTGACGACCGTGCCTCCGAACGGCGGCCGATGACCGCTCGGCCCTCACTCAGGGGCATCTCTTGGCGGTGAGCGAGATGGGCGTCGTCCTGGTCGTCGACGACGATCCCGTCTTCACCAGGCTTGCCAGCGCTGTTCTGACCAAAGAGGGCCACACCGTGATCACCGCCGGCGACGCCGCAACCGCCCTCGACGCCGTCGTCGCCGAGCCCCCGGACCTGGTCGTGCTCGACATCGAGTTGCCCGACATGAGCGGCCTCGAGCTGTTGACCAGGCTGCGGGCCCGCACGACGGCGCCGATCATCATCGTGTCGAACCACGAGGCGGAGACCCAGCGCGTCCTGGCCTTCGATCTGGGCGCCGACGACTACGTCGTGAAGCCGATCCTGCACCGCGAGTTCGCAGCCCGGGTGCGGACGTCGATGCGCCGGGCCCGGGCCGCGTCGGGCGGTGCCTGCCGGTTCGAGGGCCTGGAGGTCCGCCTGGCGGCACGGGTGGTGATCGTGCGGGGCGAGGTCGTCACCATGACCCGCCGGGAGTTCGACCTGCTCGCCTACCTGGCCATGCGGGCCGGCCAGGTGGTCTCCCGCGCCCAACTCCTCCAGGACATCTGGGGCCTGCCCGGCGAGTTCTCGGAGTCTGCGACCCTCACCGAGCACGTCCGCCGCGTGCGCAAGAAGATCGAGCTCGACTCGAAGCAGCCCCGCTACATCCGGGGCGTGCGCAACGTCGGCTACAAGTTCTCGCCGCCGGCGGATTCGTAGGCTGGGTCGAAGCGGTTCACGGAGAACACCGCGCCCTGGGGGTCGCGGAGGACGACGGTCCGCACCGGGCCGGCGTCGACGGGCGGGACGACGACGGCGCCGCCCGACTCCGTGCAGCGGGCGGCGACGGCATCGGCGTCGTCAACCGCGAACGTCACGCTCCAGTGGGGAGGGACGCCGGTCTCGGCCTGGTCGGGGTCGAGGGACATCACCCAGCCGATGGCGTCGGAGAAGCCTTCCGGCGCTCCGAACTCGGTGTGCCGCCTGCGCAGGTCGGGGTCGAACCGCTCGAGGAAGTCGGCGTAGCCGGGCAGGCGCCACATCGTCCCCTCGGCCTCGCCGAAGCTGACCGTGCTCGCCTCCCACCCGAACACCGCCCTGTAGAACTCCTTCGACCGGGCCGGGTCGGTGGTGTTGAGGTCACTCCAGTTCCAGGTCGAGGGCTCGTTGACCAGCCCCGCGCCCTGGTGCGTGCCCGCCTGCCAGACGCTGAACACGGCGCCCGCGGGGTCGCTGGACACCGCCATGCGCCCGGCGTCGAGCACGTCGAACGGCTCGACGAGGACCGTCCCGCCCGCCTCCTGCACCTTGGCCGCAGCCTCGTCGGCGCTGTCCACCCCGACGTAGGTGTTCCAGGTGGGGGTGGGCGACGCATCGCCCATCTGGGACCCGACGGCGGTGAACGTGCCGACCCCGGAGCCGGGCCACGAAATAGTGCCCGGGACCGTCCGCCGGCATCCGGTCCTCGAACTCCCAGCCGAACAGCGCCCCGTAGAACTCGGCCGCCGCCTTCGGGTCGGGCTGGGCCGTGTCCACCCAGCACGGCACGCCCGGCGGGAATCCCGTGCGCTCTTCCATACCTGACGACGGTAGGCCCTTGTCAGGCGACCGGCCCGGTCCACTGGTAAGCGGCGGTATCCCGCCGTCCACCCAGGTCCACTC
>JBOGID010000062.1:0-1718 GCA_050742295.1 Acidimicrobiales bacterium
GCTCCTGGCGGGCGTGCGCCGGGCCGTGATCGAGTTCTCGCGGGCCGTCGACGACCGCCGCCACGCCGATGCGACGCTGGAGCAGGAGCGGGAGTCGTTCGATCTCGCCGTCGCCGGCCACGCCTCCGCGGTCGCGGCACTGGAGGGTGCCGTCGCCGCGTACAGCGAGGCCGTGAGCGGCTGGGCCGGCACGTGTACCCACCTCGCCCCGGCCGGTGGCGATGGCGGTGCCCAGGCTTTCCTTCCCTCGCCGCCCGAGGATCCCGAGGCGGTTGCGGATGCGGTCGCCGAGCTGGCCCAGCAGGCGCGGAGCGAGCTGGTGGTGGCCGCCGACAGGCTGCGCACGGCGGTGGCTGCAGCCGAGAGGAGGCAGGCCGAGCTCGGGGCCGAGCGGGCCGAGGTGGCGTCCGGCGGCCTCCGCCATCCCGACCCGCCGCCGTGGCGTTCGTCCCGGCCCGACACCACCCCCGGCGCGCCGTTCTGGCAACTGGTCGATGTCGTCGCCGGCACGGATCCGGCCGTCCTCGACGGGGTGGAGGCGGCGTTGCTGGCCAGCGGGGTCCTCGACGCCTGGGTGTGGCCCGACGGGCGCGTCGAGCTGCCCGATCCCTCAGGCGCCGACGCCGTCCTGAGCGCCGACTCCGACTTGCACGGCCAGGCAGCCGGCCGCCGCACGCTGGCCGACGTGCTCCACCCTGCACCCGTCGACGAGCCGGCTGTCCCGGCGCCGGTCGTGGCCGGCCTCCTCGGCGCCGTCGACCTTCGGGGCTCGGCCGCTGGCGGTGCCGGCGCCGGCGCCCCTCCCCAGATCGGCATCGACGGCACCTTCCGCGTCGGCCCCCTGGCCGGACGGGGCCGGGTGGCGCCCGCTGCGTTCGTGGGGGCGGCCGCCCAGGAGCAGCGGCGTCTCCGCCGGCTGGCTCAGCTCGACGAGGAACTGGCGGTGCTCGTCGGGGAGCTGGCCGCGCTGGCGGAGCGGCTCGCCGGGGTGCAGCGGGATGCGGACGCCCTCGAAGCCGAGGTGGCATCGCTCCCCGGCGGCGAGGGGATACAGGCGGCCGAGCGGCAGCTGGGCGTCGCCGAGGCCCGGGTCGGCGACGCCCGGTCCCGGGTCGTGCACGCCGATGCAAGGCGCCGCCGGGCCGAGGAGGCGGTGCGGGCCGCCCAGCGCGACCTCATGCAGCGCGCCGCTGCGGCCCAGCTACCGACCGACGGCGAGGCGCTCGACGAGGTGGAACGCAGGGTTCGCTCGGTCGAGCGCCAGGCCGCGGTGTGGTCCCGGCGCCGCCGGGATGCCGCCAGCTGCAATGTCCACCTGCAGCGGGTGGAGGCCGAGGCGGCCCGGGCTGCGGCCGAGCTGGAACGGGCCGCGGCCCACCACCGCACGACGGCGGCCGAGTACGGCCAGCTCGCCGCTCGCCTGGCCGCGTTGGAGGAGGGGATCGGTGCCGAGTACCGGGAAGTCGCCGCCCGCATCCAGCAGGCGGAGGCGGGGGCTGCGGCGCTGGGTGCCGATCGCACAGCCTACGGGCGGCGCCGGCTTGAGCTGGCCGGGCTCATCGGCCGCCTCGAGTCCGAACTGGAGGCGGTGGAGGCCGAGCGCCGGGCCAGCGAGGTGGAGCGCGACGACGCCACCGCCTCGTTCGCCGCCGCGGTGGCGGACGGGCTGGCTGCCGACGCCCACCTCGACGTCCTGCCCGACGGCGCGACGCCGGCGC
>JBOGID010000063.1:0-5121 GCA_050742295.1 Acidimicrobiales bacterium
GACAAGACCCCGCGGCCCCCGTCGCCTGCACAAAGGCATGCAACGACCAAGCCACTTTGGCTTGGTCGCGCCCGAAAAGGAGCTTCGCACTCATCCTTGACAGGCCGTTCCACAACAGTTAACCGCCCCCGCAGCCAGTCGAGGTGCGCGTCCGTCCGCGGCGAACCCGATGCCAGGACGCGCAGGGGCGTCGTCCTGCGGACCGGGTGCCGGAGCACCAGCGGTGGTTCGAGCACGAGCAGGACGGTCACAGCGTCGGGTCGTCGCCACGTTGGGGGAAGCGGGCCAGGTCGGCCTGGAGGTGGCGGGCGGCGGTGGCCAGTTGGGGGCGGTCGACGTCGACGTCGACGCAGAGGTTTGTGCCGCCCCGGAGCCAGGGCGGGCGGAGTTCGAGGGCGAAGCATGCCCGGATGGCGACGCGGTCGGGTTCGCCGGCGATGGCTTGGCCGCCAAGGGTGACGTTGGGCGCCTGGACGCCGAGAGCCCGGTTGGCGACCAGGTCGGCCCGGCTGGCGAAGGCGGCGAGCCAGCGGGTGACCTGGGCCGTTTCCCACGTGGTCAGGCAGGGGTCGACGACGTCCCAGCTGCCTTCGGGGGCGAGCAGGCGGACCTCGACGAGCAGCGTGTTCGACTCCCACGGGTCGACCAACTCGTCGGGGAACTGGTAGCCGACGAGGGTCAGGCCCAGCTCCGTCCCTTGGCGACCACGCAGCAGCACGTCATGTAGCCTTGTCCCTCCATGGCCAACATCAAGTCGCAGATCAAGCGCAACCGGCAGAACGAGACCCGGCGGCTGCGCAACAAGGCCGTCCGCTCGGAGATCAAGACCCGGGTGAAGTCGGCCGTCGCCGCCGCCGAGCAGGGCTCCGAGGACAGCGCCGCGGCCGTGAAGCTGGCCGTGAAGCGCATCGACAAGGCCGCGGCCAAGGGCATGATCCACAAGAACCAGGCCGCCAACCGCAAGTCGCGCCTGATGCGCAAGCTGGCCAAGGTCGGTTCCTAGGAGACTGCTGATTTTCGCTTTCGTCGCTCCGCGCCGAGGCGCCCGACGGCCACTGACGAGCTTGTTTACAGTGACCGGCTGGGTATGAACACGCCGTCGGGCGCGAGATGAGGGTTTAATCAGCAGTCTCCTAGCTAGCCCTGAAACAAGCGCATAGAGGGCGGGCGAGCCGCGGGTGCGGCTGCGGGGCGGATTGGCGGGGGGCGCAATCCGCGTTGTTGCTCTCGTGAGCCCCCTTCGACAGGCGGCGGGACCTCGTGATGCTCTGTGGAGGTCGGAGGACGGGTTTGCGGCGTCGCTGACGCCGAGCCGGTCTGGGCTCGGGCCGTGCGAAGGCAGGCTGGGGTGGCGTCAGGGGGCGTCGAGGAGGCGGAAGAACGGCCCCAGCGACGGGTTTCAGGCCTGGATGCGCCAGCGCACGCCCCGGGCGCCCATGACGATCTGGCACGAGACGTCGATGAAGGCGTGCCGGAAGGTGCGGAACTGCATGGTGAGCAGGCGGCGCCGCCCGTCTCGCCCCGCTGGGCCGACCGCCACAACGAGCAGCGGCGCGCTTGCACTCCTGATCGGATCCCCCGGTGTGGCCTCGGCGGCGATCGCCGGACAGCAGAGCATCCTCGTCGTGCAGGCCGGGGCCTTGGGTAGTCCGGGTACCGCGGTTGCGGCGGGGGCGTTCACGGGAGCCGGAACGTTTTCCGCCCCAGGGGCTCAGCCTGTGGTGCCCTTACCCGGCGTCTTCACCTTCGCCAGGGCACGCTGCACCAGACGATCACTCCCGGGGCCGATGACCTGCAGTTCAACCCACAGCTGCATCCTCTCGGGGCCGATCTCCGGCACGTACCAGCTGACGGGCGGCACGGGACTGTTCGCCGGAGCGAGCGGTAGCGGCACCTTCCGCACGCAGAACCACCTCTTCTTCGGACGCGATGCCCAGGGTGCCTGCCTTGGTCCTGCATCCGGACCGCCCGTCTTCTTCACCCAAGTCGCCCGCCAAACAGGCCAGCTGACCGTCTCGTAAACGCCTACGAGCCCCGCCTGACCGCCTCCCCCGCCAAAGGAGCGGCTCAGGCCGTGACGCGGACCCGTTCGCCGGTGGTGGTGGGGCGGGCACGGGCGCCGGCTCGCCGCCCGACCAGGATGGCGACCACGACGAGGCAGCCCGCCACGAGCACCAGGCCGACGGCGGCGATGACGGCGCCCGTGTTGGACGAAGACGCGCTCACTGTCGCATGCTGGGCCGCGGCCGTGAAGATGTCGGTGATACCGAACCCGGGCGCGGCGCTGCCCTGCAGGATCAGCTCCGGCGGCGTTTCACGGGTGTCGTCCCAACCGAAGATGGCGTAGGCGTCGGCCGCCGCCTACGCCGATGCGCCGGTCGACGGTGCGGTCCGAGATCCGGAAGTTCTTCGACCACTGTGCGCCACCGCCCCGCCCGCCGTCGTCTCGTGGCTGATGAAGACCTGTACGCCGGAGGCGGGCTCCTGAAGTTGCGGCGCGGCTTGGGGCAACACCCGCGTCGAGGTAGGTGGTCGGGCCCGCTCAAGGGGCGGGCCGGGCCAACTTGCGCTTGCTTCAGGGCTACCTAGCGCTGGGTTAGTGGGATCTCGCGGGGGCACCGCTGCGGCCCCGGCTGGCGGCGGCGAGGCGGGCGACCAGTACTTCGAGGATCAGTTCGGGCGGCCAGTCCATGGTGCCCTTGAGGGCCAGGTCGGCGTCGGCCAGCAGCAGGATGGCCCGGGCGATGCCCGCGCTCCCCAGCCGGCGTGACTGCAGCAGCGCCTTCTTGGCTGGGAACGTGGAGCCGGTCATCCCGAGGGCGGCGGCTGCGGACTTCTCGTCGGTGACGTCGGCGGCGCCGTCGAGGCGCAGCATGCGGGCGTAGTGGGTGTGGAGGCTGGCCATCACGACGAGCGGGTGGCGGCCGCCGCCCTGGGTCAGCCGCCGGACGTGTTCGAGGGCCTTGGCCGGGTCGCCCCGGTCGATGGCGTCGGTCAGCTCCCACGGTGCCACCGATCCGGCCTGGCCCAGGAACGGGGCGATGTCGTCGGGCGTGAGGCGGGCGCCGGGGCCGTAGCCGGCGGCGAGGGTCTCGAGCAGGGCCGGGAGGCGGCTGAGGTCCTCCCCGAGGTGGTCACCGACGGCCGCTGCGGCGGCGGCGTCGAGCTTGACCGGCGCCGCCTTGAGGCGGGCGGCCAGCCAGGTGGCCCGGTTGCGCCCGCCCGGGACGTCGGCGTCCACGACGTGGCCGACCTTGCGGACGGCGTCCACCAGGGGGCGGGCCAGCTGGCCGCCGCCGGCCACCAGGACGAGGGCGGTGGTGGGGAGCGGGTCGTGGAGGTAGGCGACGAGGGGGGCGACGTCAGCTGTCGAGAACCGTCCGACGGTGCGGGCCACGACGACCCGGCGGTCGGTCAGGAACGGCGGGGTCTGGGCCGCGTCGACCACGGCCCGGATCTCGTAGTCGTCGCTGCCCAGGTCCTCGACGACCAGGCCGGCGTCGGCCGTCCCGACCAGTTCGGCGACGAGGCTGCGGACGGCGTCGCCCACCGAGACGTCGTCCTGGCCCCGGACCAGATAGGCGGGGAACGGCGCGGTCACGGGGCCTCCAAGATGGCGGCCAGGACGTCGGCCACGCGGCGGGCGGCCTTGACGTTGGCCGTGCGGATGAGCCGGGCCCCGTTGGTCACGGCCAGGGCGGTGGCGCCGAGGTCGTCGGTGGTCACGAGGGTTGCGTGGGGGTGGGTTGCGGCTGGGCGGGCGCCCGCGGGCCACTCGACGGCGATGCGGTCGGCGGGGATTCCGGCCGCTCTGGCGGGGGTGGGGTCGGGGGTGAGGACGGCGGCGCCCGCCTCGGCGCTGAGGGCCAGGAACGCGGGGTCGGGGCAGGCGCCGAGCACGGCGCCAGCCTGGTACGCGGCGCGGACGGCGTCGAGTTGGGCGCTGGCGATGGCGACGGGGACGTCGTGGACGTCGTGGACGGCCGCGAAGGCGGCGACGAAGGCGGCGACGAGGTCGGGGTCGGCGACCTCGATCACGTCCGCCCCGTCGTCGACCAGCCGTCGGGCGGTCTGCGGATCGCTGGCCCGGCCGATCACGAGGGACCGGGTGGTGAGGTCGTATCTCCGCCCGCCCAGGGTGAACCGCACGGCGGCTACGCGGCGGCGTCCAGGGACGCCACCTCGGGCTGGCCGGCGACGATCTGGCGGAGCCGGTCGGCGGCGCCGACGCCCTGGCCCGTGAGGTGCTGGTCGAGGAAGGCAACGGTGGCCTCGACGACGAGCCGAGACTGCGGGCGCTGCATCTCGCCGCTGAACGGCGGCGTGTGCTCCCCGCCCCGGATGGTGACGAAGTACTTGGGCGAACGGAGCTCGTCGTAGAGCTGGCGGCCCGAGGCGTAGGGCGCCCGGGTGTCGGCGTCGCCGTGGACGACGAGGGCGGGGATGGTTGGTGCGGGGAAGGCCTCGCCCGTGCAGGTGGGTCGGGCGCTGGCCAGCAGGACGGCGGCCCGGACGCGCGTGTCCCGGCAGCACGAGTGGAAGGCGAAGCCCAGCGTGACCCCGCCGCCCGCCGAGTGGCCCATGGCGCCGACCCGGTTGGCGTCGATAACACCGTGCAGGGGGTGGGACGGCTCGGCGGCGGCGGCCAGGACGCGCGAGATTACGAACCGGGCGTCGGCCGGCCGCCTTGTGGGGTCGCTCCCCCCGCCCAGGTAGTTGGGGGCGGCGACCACGGAGCCCGCCTCGACGATCCGGCTCAGCAGGTTGGAGTACGAGGTGCCGGTCGTGCCCCCGCCGTGGGAGAACAGGATCAGGGGGAACGGGCCTCCATCGGCCGCCGGGCGTGCGCCCTCGACGGCCACCGCGTCGGCCGTGGCCGGGTAGTAGATGGTCGTGAGAAGCGAACGCGACCCGTCGTCCACGTAGGTCTCGGTGCGGGAACCGACGGCGTAGCGCGGTGCGTCGTTGGCCGCCGAACCGCCGCCGTTGCCGCCGCCGTTGCCGCCGCCGCTGCACGCGGCCAGGACGGCGAGCATGAGGACCAGCGGGCGGCCGGGGCGGGGGCGGGTCATGCGGCGATGACAGTACGGCGGCGGGGCCCAGTCAGGCCGGGGTTGTGGC
>JBOGID010000064.1:0-14008 GCA_050742295.1 Acidimicrobiales bacterium
TCACCGCGGTGGCGACGGGCGTGGCCGCCGCCCACCTGGTGTGGACGCTGCCCGAGGCGCGCCGCCGCCGTCCGCTCACGGCGGAGGCGGCAGGGGCCGGCGTCCCCCACATCCGGCTGGCCACGTCCAACATCCGCTACCCCGGCAAGGACTCGACGGCGCTGGGCGAGGAACTGGCGGCGTCTGCCGCCGATGTCCTGCTGCTCCAGGAACTGTCCCCCGAGCACCTGCGCATGCTCAAGGCCACCGGGCTGTTCGACCGCTACCCGTACTCCTACGTCGACGTGCGCCACGGCTCGTTCGGCGGGGGCATCTGGAGCCTCCACCCCCTGTCCGAAGGCGAGACGTGGGACCCGGGCGGCCTGCCCATGGTCCGGGCCGTCGCCGACGTCGAGGGGACGCCCGTACGCATCTTCAACATCCACTGCAAGGCCCCCATGCGCCGCCGCTGGATCCCGATCTGGAAGGAGCAGCTGGGTGAGATGCGGGCCGCCGTGGAGGCCAGCGCCGAGCCGGTGATCATGGCCGGCGACTTCAATTCCACCCACGGGCATGCTCCGTTCCGCAGGCTGCTGCGGGGCGGACTGCTGCGCGACGCCCACGTCGACGCCGGGCGCGGCCTCCTGGCCACGACCTGGCCGCGGGGTGGACGGGTGGTCCCGCCCCTGTTCCGCATCGACCACGTCCTGCTTACCGACGGCATCGAGGTCGTCGCCGTACGGGAGGGCCAGGGGCACGGCAGCGACCACCGGCCCGTGATCGCCGACCTCGCTTTTCCGGGCCGGCCGGCGCGCGACCGCCTTCGGTAGCCTTCATCGCAGCACGGGCAGCGACGCGGCCACGCACGCCACCTGCTGCGGGTCGCCGCCGGCCAGCGCCGTCATGCGGGCGGCCGCCTCGTTCAGGCGGGACTCGGGGAGGTCGCCCGAGCGCACGGCGTCGACTACCGCGTCGCGCATCCAGCGGGCCGACCATCCGTCGGTGCCCAGGACGCCGTCGGCGCCGGCACCCAGCGCCTTCACCGTGGCGTCGCCGTAGTTCCACCGCAGGTTGACGGCGGCCATGCCGATGGAGTCGGTGATGGCCGCCCCCCGGAACCCGAGGTCGCGCAACAGCCGGTAGGCGGGCTCCGACAGGCTGGCGGGCACGTCGGCCTCGAGGGCGTCATAGGAGACGTTGCCCATCATGACGACGGGCGCGCCGGCAACGACTGCGTCCCGGAACGGGTGCACGTCGGTGGCCATCAGGACGTCGAGCGAGGCGTCGATCTCGGGCGCGGACACGTGGTCGTCCCCCGCCGTCCGGCCGTGGCCGGGGAAGTGCTTGACCACCGGCGTCACGCCCGCGTCACGCAGGCCCCGGGCGTAGGCCAGCACGTACTGGGCGGCCGTGCCCGGGTCGGGGGAGAACGAACGGTCCCCGATGATGCCGTCCCACGGGCCGGCGTCGAGGTCGGCCACGGGAGCAAGGTTCATGTCCACGTCCAGGTAGGTGAGGACCTGCCCGGTCGCCCGGGCCGTCTCCTCCACGGCCTCGACCGGGTTCTCGGCGGCCAGGCGGCGGGCCGAGGGCACGAAGCCGATCAGGTCCTCGAAGGTGCGCACCCGGCCCGGCTCCTCGTCCACGCTCACCAGCAGGTCGTCGCGCACGGCGGTGCGCAGCGACGACACCAGGTCCTGCACCTGCTCGGCGGACTCGACGTTGGCGTGGGTCAGGAGCACGCCTCCCACCCCGATCTCGGACACCTCCGCCACCAGCGGGTCCTCGGGCGAGGTGGTCTCGGGGAGGCCCACGATCAGCACCCGGCCCGCCCGCTCATCCAGGCTGGCCGGCACGCACGACGGTTGCGCCTCGACCGCCGGCGCGGTGATGGCCGCCTCCACCGCCAGCGGGACGGTCGTGGTACTGCCGATCACGACCCGACCCGGACGGGTGGTGGTGGGGGCCACCGCGACCACCGCCAGGGCGGCGACGAGCAACACGGCGCGCCGAGGGCGCGAACCTAGGGACGTGAACGAGAACGTCAAGACTGTGGCGTCGTGGTTCCCGGACGTCGGCGTGGTGAAACACGTCGAGCGACGTGAGGGTGGCCACATCCATGACACATGGTTCGTGAGCGGGACGGGAACGCCGCCGGGAGCGGTGCTCCAGCGCCTCAACGACCACGTCTTTCCCGACTGCGCCCGCATGATGGACAACGTGGTCCGGGTGGTGGCCCACCTCCACGGACCGCTGTCGGTCCTGCGCACGGGTGACGGCTCGGTCCTGGCCTACGACGGGGAGGACACTCGGCCGTGGCGGGCGTTCGTCCGGATCGAAGGGGCGGCCAGCCCCGAAGTGGTGGAGTCGCCCGAGGAGGCCCTCGAGGTGGGACGGGGCCTCGGCCGCTTCCTCGTCGAAGTCCAGGATCTGGACGGCCCGGCCCTTGAGGAACCCATCCCCGGCTTCAAGGACTTCCGGCGCCGGCGCCACGCCTTCGAAGTACTCGTCGACGACGACCCTTACGGCCGGGCGATGACGTGCGAGGACGAGATCGCGGCGGTGCGGGGCTTCCACCGCCTCGTGGACGAACTGGCGTCGGCCCGGGCCGACGGGCGCCTGCAGACCCGGATCGTCCACAACGACGCCAAGGCGGACAACGTGCTCCTCGACGAGGACACCGGCGAGGCGGTGTGCGTCATCGACCTCGACACGGTGGCGCCCGGCACCGTACTGTTCGACATCGGGGACCTGCTGCGTTCGGCCACCGTCACCGCCCCCGAGGATGACACCGACCTGGGCACCCTGGGCGTGCGCGACAACCTGCTCGAAGCGGCGCTGCAGGGGTACCTGGCCGAGGCCGGCCCGGTGCTGACCGACGCCGAGCGGCGCCTGATCCCGTTGGCCGGGCCGCTCATGGCCTACGAGAACGCCCTGCGGTTCCTCACCGACCACCTGGCCGGGGACTCGTACTTCCGCATCGAACGGCCCCGCCACAACCTCGACCGGGCCCGGGCCCAACTGCGGGTGCTGGAGGCCCTCGACCAGGCCGGGGACCGCGTCGCCGACCTCGTGCAGCAGTCTTGACCGGCCCGGGCTTGGGGCCGTGGCGGGTGGTCGTGGACGGGCGGGAGATCACCGGGTCGGCGCCCGACGACCGGGCCACCGTGGACGTGGTCGAGGAGCCGGACGGCCGGACGCGGTTGTGGGTCCGTGGGAGCGGCCGGCTGGAACGGGTCGACGTGGCCCAGTGGGACGGCCCGCCGCCCGGACTGGGCCAACCGGTGTTCGGGGACGGATGGTTCGCAGCCCTCCAACACCCCGGCGCCGACGGCTTCGGCCTGCCCGTAGAGGTCGACCTCGCCGCCCACGGCGGGCCGTACGTGTCGCCGCCGCTGGTCGCGGGCCGCTGCGAACCGGGTCGGGAGCTCTCCGCCTTCTGGGACGAGCTCGACCGGGTACGGGCCCGTCCGCCCCGGCTCGTGACCCTGGCCAACAACTGGTACCAGTTGGGCTACGTGGGCCGGATGTCAGAGGAGACGGTGCTGGCCGAACGGGCCGGGTTCGGCGCCATCGACCTCGACCTCGACTTCTACTGCCTCGACGACCCATGGGACGGCGGGTGGGAGGCCGAGACCGGCATCTGGGGCAGGATGGACCCGAGCCGCTTCCCGGGGGGATTGCGGGCGCTCGGCGACGGGATCGGACTGTGGACGAGCCCGTTCGGCGGCTACTTCGACCGCCACGACCGGCGGGTCGAGTGGGGCCGGGCCCACGGGTACGAGGTCCAGGAGGGCGACTGGCCCAAGCTGTGCCCGGCCGGCGACCGCTACCGCCGCCACCTTGCCGACTCGCTGACCCGGTTCACCGGAGGCGGCGTGGGCTACTGGAAGCTCGACGGCGTGCAGTTCGACTGCGACGGCGCCGACCACGGCCACGGGGGCCGCACCGACCAGATGGACCGGTTCGCGGCCCTGCTCGACGGCATCCGCCAGGTGAACCCCGCCACGGTCCTCACCTTCACCACCGGGTCCAACCCGTCGCCGTGGTGGCTCCAGCACGCCGACTTCATCTGGCGGGGCGGCCTCGACGACGACGCGCCGGCCGAGTTCGACGGCGGCCGCCACGAGCGGTTCGCCACCTACATCGACACGTGCCTGGACGCGTTCGGGGGCACGGGCGTGCCCGTGTCGGCGGTGGTGACGTTCAGCGTGGTCGAAAACGGGGTGCGGGCGTACCAGGACGAGGGCGAGAGCCTGGCGGCGTGGGAGCGCCACTGCTGGTTCCTGGTCGGCCGGGGGACCCACCACCACGACCTCTACGTCGCGCCCGACTCGCTGTCGGCCGCCGAGTGGGAGGCCCTGTCCCGGGCCCTGCGCTGGGCCCGGGCCAACGAGCAGGTGCTGTCCCGGAGCCGGATGGTCGGCGGACGGCCGCAGGCGGGCGAGGCCTACGGGTTCGTGTCGGAGGCCGGCGGGCAGGTCATCGTCTGCCTGCGCAACCCCAGCCGCCGTCCGCAGTCCCTGGCCGTGCCCGTCGCCGCCAGCGACGTGGAGGTGGTGTGGGGCCGGCGGCCACACGTCGACGGCGGAACGGTCACCGCCGACCTCGACCCGTTCGAGGTCGTCCTGGTCAGCGGCCGATGGCGCGGAGGAAGCCCTCCGGGTCCTCCAGGCTGACCCGGAGCTGGCGCAGCTTAACGGGGACGCCGAGTACCCGGGCCCGCGCCGGCGGGTCGATCTCCACCCGGACCACGTCCCGGAGCGAGCCGTTCACGACCCAGAGGCCGTGCCAGCCGTGCACGCCGATGCCCCATCCCCACGGGATCTTCCCGACCACGGTTGCGCCCGTGATCGACGAGCGCGCGACCGTCGCCCGGAAGCCGTAGCTCATCTTCACGCGGAGGTCGTGGGAGCCGAGGTCGACGTACGACCAGCGCGGCCCCATGCCGAGCAGCATCAGGAACACCCGGTTGACCGGGCTGAACCGGATCGGGAACCTCGTGGTCATGGGCGCCTTCCTCGCAAGGCTCGCACCCGGTAGCGGTTGGAACGATCCGACGACCACCGGGCGTAGGGGGCCATGACCAGTGCGGCCAGCGTGACGAGGACCGCGTCGTAGTTCACCCGCCATCCTCCGAACGCCTTCCACGCCTCGTCCCGATCGTCCTTGAGGGGCACCCCCGCTTCCTTGAGCCGGTCGTAGGCGGCGTCGAACTCGTCCCTGGCCCCTGTGATGGGCCCGTCCGGGTCGGGGCTGGGGTCGTAGGGGATGGCGAAGAAGTCGGCGATCCGCCGGAAGGCGAGGTAGCCGGCCCGGAGGCAGAGGTCGGCCTTGGGGTGCTCGTCGGGGCTGCTGGCCAGGTACAGGGCCGCCCCGTCGAGCACGGCGCCGGCGGCGGTGACCCAGCTGTGGTCCGGCTGGGGTGACCGGAAGAACACGAGGGCGGGCTGGCAGGTATGCGTCTCCTCCAGTTCGACGAACCACTGCTCCCAGTTCTCCCAGGCATCGTCCAGCTCGGCCAGGTCGTGGATGAGCTGGTAGCGCTCGATCATCTCGACGCCCGAGGGCGGGCTGCCGGCCCGGACTTCCAGCAGGGTGACCATCGCCTCCCGGCGCGAGAACGAGCTGTACAGCGACGGCAGGTAGCTGATGAGGAGGGCGACCAGGAACAGCCCGACCCCGGCTTCGGTGAACGACAGGGCCACCTTGGGCAGGTCGGGGGGCCGGTCGAAGCCCAGGGTCAGCAGCGAGGAGCCGCTCAGGGTGAACGCCTCTCGAACCGGGTAGGCGCCCAGGCCCCAGTGCATGGCGGCGTACCCGACGAGGGCGATCAGGAGCCACGTCGTGGCCAGCAGCAGGAGGGCGAGGGGACCGTAGAGGGCGAACACCCGGTCGCGGCCCTCGTAGTCCTTGATGCGCTTGACCCGCAGGTCGAAGGCCCGCCGGATGGTCACGAACACGACCGACGCCAGCTTGGCCGGGACGCCCCTCGGCAGGATCACGGTGCGCACGGCCGAGCCGACCGTCCCCGCCACCATGGCCGCCCCGACGAGGAACACGACGACGTTCAGCACGGCCTCCACGGGGCCGGGAGCGTAGGCGCGGGTTACTGCAGCGGCGTTCAGGCCACGCAGGCCTGGCAAGCTGGGATGCGTGCCCGGGGCCGCCGTCATCGTCGATGCGGTGCGCACGGCGATCGGCAAGCGCAACGGCAAGCTTCGGGACTGGCACCCGGTGGACCTGGCGGCCGAGACCCTGAAGGCCCTGGTCGAGCGCAACGACATCGACCCCGGGACCGTCGACGACGTGATCGTGGGCTGCCTGACCCAGAGCAGCGAGCAGGCCCTCAACGTGGGGCGCAACGCTGTGCTGGCCGCGGGCTTCCCCGAGTCGGTGCCGGGGCTGACCGTCGACCGCCAGTGCGGCTCGTCCCAGCAGGCCCTCCACTTCGCGGCCCAGGGGGTCATGGCGGGGGCGTACGACGTGGCGATGGCGGCGGGCGTGGAGTCCATGACCCGGGTGCCGATGGGCTCGGCCATCATCCACGGGCCCGGCAACCCGTTCGGCCCCCGGGTGACGCAGCGCTACCAGGCTGCGGGCGGGCTCGTGCCCCAGGGCATCGCCGCCGAGCTGATCGCCGAGCGGTGGGGGTTCACCCGGGAGGAATTGGACGGGTACAGCCTGCGCAGCCACCAGCGGGCGGCGGCGGCGACGGCCGAAGGGCGGTTCAAGCCGGAGATCGTCCCGCTGACGGTCGAGGGACTGCGCCGCAAGGAGGTGTTCAAGGCGGACGAGGGCATCCGCAAGGACACCAGCCTGGCCGCCATGGCCGCCCTCAAGCCCTCGTTCAAGGCGGGGGGCGTGATCACGGCCGCCAACTCGTCCCAGCTCAGCGACGGGGCCGCCGCCGTCCTGGTGACGAGCGAGGAACGGGCCGCGGAGCTGGGCCTGCGGGCTCGGGCCCGGTTCGTGGCCTTCGCAGTGGCGGGCGTGGACCCCGTCCTGATGCTGACGGGACCGATCCCGGCCACCGCCAAGGTCTTGGAGCGGGCGGGCCTGACCCTCGACGACATGGACGTGATCGAGGTGAACGAGGCCTTCGCGCCGGTCGTGCTGGCCTGGGCCAGGGACGTGCGCGCCGACCTCGACCGGGTCAACGTGAACGGCGGCGCCATCGCCCTCGGGCACCCGCTTGGGGCGTCGGGCACCCGCATCCTGGCCACGCTCCTGTGCGAGCTGGAGCGGACCAGGGGCCGCTACGGGCTCCAGGTCATGTGCGAGGGGGGCGGCATGGCCAACGCCACCATCATCGAGCGCCTGGGCTGAGGCGGGCGGCCCAGCCCCGGTGGACATCCTGTTCTTCCTGCTCAAGGTGATCGTGGCCCTGGCCGCGTTCGCCCTGATGATGCGGCTCGGCATGATCATGCTGGGCGGCCTGGCCCGCAGGCACGATCCCCCCGAGCCGGGGGAGATGCGCCGGGTGAACCTCCGCTACCGGTGCGGGATCTGCTACGCCGAGGTCAAGATGGTGCAGGCCTCCGAGGAGGTCCCCCCGCCGCCCCGCCACTGCCAGGAGGACATGGACCTCGTCGCCAGCCCCTACGACTGACGATACCCACAGGCTGTGGACGGCCCTGTGGGTTATGTCAGCCCGGGGCTAATGAAATTTAGTTGCGGTGATGAACCCCACGGTGATCAGACCCAAGCCGATCATGAGGTAGACGTTGCTGGGGTCGGGGCCGGGCAGCACGTTGACGTAGTTGAGGATGATCATCAGCATCCCGATGCCGAGGCAAGCGAACATGACGATCGGCACCCAGATGGGGCTGATCTTCTCGGCCTTGGGGACGGGCGGCGTGTAGCGGGCGCTGGCGGGTGGCGTCGTGCGCTTGGTCGGTGCCGGGCGGGGGCGGGGGCCGGACTTCTTGGTCAAGTCGGCCTTGGGCCCGTCGCCGGTCGCCGAGGTCTTGTCGGCCGCGCCCCCGGCTCCGGCTCCGCCCGCCTTGCGCGCCACCGGCTTGGCCACGGCCCGGGCGGCGGCGTCCTTGGCCGACGTCCGCGACGGGCGGGCGGCCTCCTCGGTCTCGCCGGTGGGGCGCGCCGCCGCCTTGGCCGGCCGGCTCTTGGGGGCCGGACGTGCGTTCTTGCTCTTCGCCTTGGCCATGGCCGCCAGCGTAGGTCACGGCACGAATCCGGGCCACGGGGGGGTGGCCGTCCCGGTACCGTCGTCGCCACGTATGGGCCCCCGGGTGCTGGTCATCGACAACTACGACTCGTTCGTCTACAACCTCGTCCAGTACCTCGGTGAACTGGGAGCCGAGCCCGAGGTCCACCGCCACGACGAGCTGACCGTGGACGAGATCGCGGCCGCCGCCCCCGACGCCATCCTGATCTCGCCCGGCCCGGGCCGCCCCGAGGACGCGGGGGTGTCCAACGCCGTCATCGAGCACCTGGCCGGCCGGTTCCCCATCCTCGGTGTCTGCCTCGGCCACCAGTGCATCGGCCAGGTGTACGGCGGCAACGTCGTCCGGGCGCCGTCGATCGTGCACGGCAAGACGTCGGTGGTGCACCACCGGGGCCAGGGCGTGCTGGCCGGTCTGCCCCAGCCCTTCGAGGCCACCCGCTACCACTCCCTGGTCGTGGAACGCGAGACGCTGCCCGCCGTCCTCGAGGTCACGGCCGAGACCGAGGACGGGGTGATCATGGCCCTGCGCCACCGGGAGCTGGCCGTCGAGGGCGTGCAGTTCCACCCCGAGTCGGTGCTCACCCCCGCCGGCAAGCAGCTCCTGACGAACTTCCTGGACCTCGCGACCGGCTAAGTCGTACTCGTCGTCGGGCGGGTCGTCGTCGTCGATCCAACCGTCGTCGGGGGGATCGTGACGACGGTCGTGGGGGGGAGGGTCGTGGGAGGCGCCGTGGTCGTCGGGGCACCGGTCGACACAATGATCGTCACGGTCGAGCCCTTGGCCAGCGGCGTTCCCGCGCCCGGGTCGGTGCGGATGACGCGACCGTTCTGCACCGAGGCGTCAGTGCTGGTGGTGCGCTCGACCTGGAACCCGGCGGCGCGCAGCTCGGCCGCCGCCTCCTGTTCGGGAACGTTGAACAGCGAGGGCACGTTCACCTGTTCCCTGCCGCTGGACACGGTCAGGGTGATCACGGAGTTCTTCCCCGCCTTCTCGTTGCCCTTGGGCAGCTGTTCCAAGACCTGGCCCTGGCGCGCGTTGTCGTCGGCCTTGTCACGCGTCTCGACCCGGAAGCTGGCGTCGGTGAGGATCGTCCTGGCGTCCGACAGCTGCTTGCCGACCACGTCGGGAATAGTCACCTGCTCGGCTCCGCCCGAGACGGTGACGACAACGGTGGACCCCTTCTTCACCCGGGCCCCGCTCTCGGGGTCCTGCCCGAGGACGCGGCCCGGCTCGTTGGCGTCGTCGGGCTGGGACTTGACCTCGATCTTGAGGCCGGCATCCTCCAGCTTGGTCTGGGCCTCGGTCTGGGTGTCCCCGACAACGCGGGGGACGACGACCTCGCTGGTCCCGCCCACGCCCAGGGTGCGGGCCAGCAGGTAGAGCATCCCGCCCAGGATGGCCAGGAGCACGGCCAGGATGATGATGTAGGTGCTCGTGCGGGCGGGCGGCCGCTCGTCGTCCTCCTCGACGATGACTTCGGTCTGGCGGGGCATCACCCGGGTGCCGTCGCCCCCCATGGCGCTTGTTGCGGCGGCGGCGCCAACGGGGGACATCACGCCCGTCGCGGCCGCCGCGGCCGCCGTCTGGCCCGACCCCGTGGTGGCGGTGGCGCCCGACGCCGGCGCGGCCATGGCGGCCACGGGACGGCCCTGGGCGAAGCGCAGGAGGTCGGCGCGGAGCGAGTCGGCCGACGAATACCGGTTCTCGCGGCGCTTGGCCATGGCCGCCATCACGATGGCCTCGAAGGCCCGGGGCACGTCGGGGTTGATGCGGCTCGGCGGGGTCGCCGGCTCGCGAACGTGCTGGTAGGCGATGGCGACGGGGCTGTCACCGGTGAAGGGCGGGCGCCCGGTGACCATCTCGTACAGCACGACGCCGAGCGAGTACACATCGCTGCGGGGGTCGATGTTCTGGCCCTGGGCCTGCTCGGGCGAGAAGTAGGTGGCCGTCCCCATGACCGCCCCCGTCTGGGTCAGCGACTCGGCCGGGTCGCCGGCCCGGGCGATGCCGAAGTCGGTGACCTTGACCAGGCCCGCGATCATGACGTTCCCGGGCTTGACGTCGCGGTGGATCACCCCGTTGCGGTGGGCGAAGCCCAGGGCGGCGGCGATGTCGGCACCGATCTCGGCCGCCCGGGTCGGGTGCAGCGGCCCGTCCGCCCGGATCACCTCGCGCAGCGTCCGCCCATCGACGTACTCCATGACGATGAAGTAGGTGCCGTCCTCCTCGCCCCAGTCGTAGATCGAGACGATGTTGGGGTGGTTGAGGTTGGCCGCGGCTCGGGCCTCCCGGCGGAACCGCTCGACGAACGACCGGTCGGCGGCGAACTCCGGGAAAAGGACCTTGAGGGCGACGGGCCGGTCGAGCAACTGGTCGTGCGCCAGGTAGACCTCGGCCATGCCACCCCGGGCGAGGTGGCGGACGATGCGGTAGCGGTCGTTGAAGACCCGTTCGGCCACGGCTACAAGCCTACGGTTCTGCGCTCGAAACGCACGTCAGCCGGTTCAGCCACTGAGCGCCGACTGGATCACGGCCCGGGCGATGGGGGCGGCGAGGCCGCCACCGGTCGCCTCGCTGGCCACGGGCAGGTTCTCGAGCATGACGGCGACGGCGATCTTGGGGTCGTTGGCCGGCGCAAAGGAGATGAACCACACGTGGTTGGTGTCGAGGCCGGTCTGGGCCGTACCCGTCTTGCCCGCCACCTGCACGTTGGGGATACGGGCGGCGGTGCCGGTGCCCCGGTCGACCACATTGACCATCATGTCCCTGACGGTGTTCGCCACGCCCGCCGGCACCGCCTGCTGCCACGGCTTGGGTTCGTAGCGCTCCACCACGTTGCCCTCGGCGTCCCGCACCTCCGACAGCACGTGGGGCGTCATGATCACGCCGTTGTTGGCGATGCCGGCCGCCACCAGGGCCATCTGCAGGGGCGTGGCGGCAACGTCCTGCTGGCCGATGGCCGACTTGGCTAGTCCCGGGATGTCGCGATCGAAGGCCGAGGCCTCGGGGAAGTTCGACGAAGCGGCGAACGGCAGGTCGACGGGCGGTGCCTTGCCGAACCCGAAGGCGGCGGCGCCGCTGGACAGCTTCTCCGCCCCCATGTCCATCCCGAGCTGGGCGAACGCGGTGTTGCACGACACCTGGAGGGCCTGGATCAGGTTGCCGCCGCACGTCGACCCGCCGAAGTTGCGCAGGGTCTGGCCCCCGGAGTTGGGCAGCGGCAACTCGGACAGCGTGGGGAACACGGGCTGGGTGGGCTGGGCCGCCCCGCTGGCCAGCGCCGCAGCCGCCGTCACGACCTTGAACGACGAGCCCGGGAAGTACCGCTCCCGGAACCCACGGGACAGCAGGGGTTTGTCGGGGTCGGCGTTGAGCTCGTCCCACGCCGCCTTGACCTCGGTCAGGTTGTGGCTCGACAGCCGGTTGGGGTCGTAGGACGGGTAGTCGGCCATGGCCAGGATCGCCCCCGTCTTGGGGTCGAGGGCCACGACCGCGCCCTTGCGCTCCCCCAACTGCTCGGCCGCCACCTGCTGGAGCTTCTTCGACACCGTCAACGTGACGTCGCCCGTCCGCTCCTTCTTCACCAGCAGGTCGGACAGCTTCTTCAGCTCCAGCTCCTGCTCGCGGCCCACCAGGTCGCCGTTGTAGCTGCGCTCCACGCCCTCGCCGCCGTAGGTGAACGAGAAGTAGCCGGTCAGGTGGGCGAACAGGGCACCCTCGGGGTACTCCCGCAGCTGCTCGAACTCGCCGTCGACCTTGGTGGACTTGGCCAGCACGACTCCGTCCGACGTCTGGATCACGCCGCGGGGCCTCGAGAAGTCACGCACGATGGCCCTTGTGTTGGCCGGGTGGCTGTTCAGCCTGTCGGCGGCGAGCAACTGGAGGTAGTTGACCTGGAGGAACAGGGCGACGAACAACACCATGACGGCGATGCTCAGGCCCCGGATCTGGCGGTTCACGGGTTCACGGGCCTATGCCACCCCGAGCTGGGTCTGGCCCATCCCCTCGGCGGCGGCCTGGTTGCGGGCCGCCTGGTCGTCGGAGATGCGCAGGAGCAGGGCGAGCAGCACGTAGTTCGACAGCAGCGAGGAGCCTCCGTAGGAGATGAACGGCAGGGTGATGCCGGTCAGCGGGATCACGCGGGTCACGCCGGCAACGATGATGAACGACTGGATGCCCAGGATCGTCGTCAGCCCGGCCGCCAAGAGCTTCTCGAATGGCGGCTCGGCCCTCATGGCGATCCGGAAGCCGGCTCCGACCATCAGCAGGAAGGCGACGAGGATGGCCACCGAGCCCAGCAGGCCCAGCTCCTCGGCGATGGCGGCGAACGTGAAGTCGGTCGACACGGCCGGGATCCGCTCGGGGCTGCCCTGGGCCAGGTTCGTTCCCGCGAAGCCGCCGGCGGCGAAGGCGAACATGGCCTGCACCAGTTGGTACCCGTCCTCGGTGGCGGTCGGCCACGGGTTGAGCCAGATCGCCACCCGGCTCTTCACGTGGTCGAACATCGTCCACGCCGTGTAGGCGCCGACGCTGAACAGCGCGCCACCGATGAGGAGGTAGGCGACCCGGCCCGTCGCCACCCACAGCAGGGTGATGAACAGGGCGAAGAAGAGCAACGAGGAGCCGAGGTCCTTCTCGAAGATCATGACGACGAGGGAGACGCCCCACATCAGCACGAGCGGCCCGTAGTGCTTGAGGTCGGGGAAGGGGATGGGCCCCAGCTGGAACCGGGCGTGGGACAGGAGCATCTGCTTTTCGACCAGGTAGGACGCGAAGAAGATGCACAGGGCGATCTTGGCCAGCTCCCCGGGCTGGAAGTTGATGGGCCCGAGCCGGACCCAGAGGCGGGCGCCGTTGATGTTCTGCCCGAGGACGGGGAGGAGGGGCATGAGGAGCAGGCCGACGCCGATGAGGGCCAGCGTGTAGCGGAACCGTTCCACGTCCCGCATCCGGCGGACGACCACAAGCGTCAGGATGAACCCGCCCACGCCGACGGCCGTCCAGACCGCCTGGAGGGCGGCCAGGTCACGGTCGAGGCGGGCGATGAACACGTAGCCGATGCCGTTGAGCAGGCCCGCCAACGGGAGAAGGATGCCGTCGGCCCCGGGGGCGAGCATGCGGGTGGCCACATGGGCGGCCGCCAGCAGCCCGAGGATGACGAGCAGGAACGGCACGAGGTTGGCGGGCAGCTCGGCGTTCTGGCCGAGGGTGGCGAGGGTGTACCCGCCGGCCGTGATGAGGGCGGCGAGCAGGATGAGGCCCAGCTCGGTGTTGCGGCGGACGACCTGCATCATGACGGCGGGGGCGGCCTCACGGTCGTGGTCGTCGTCGGGGCGGTCGTGGTGGTCGGCGTGGTCACGGTCGTGGTCGTCGTCGACGTGGCCTGGGAGGCGGTGAGCCGCAGGTTGTTCACGTACCGGTCGGCGTCGGCCTTGGACGGCTCTTCCTTGCCTGTCCGCAGTTCGTCGTGCTTGGCCGGCAGGACGTCGTCGAGGGTCAGGTCCTTGCGGTCGACGAGCGTGGGCTGGAACCAGAGGAACCCGCCCGGGCGGCCCTTGTAGATGGCGACCTGGTTCCCGTCGGCCAGGCCCACGAAGTAGGCGCTCCGGCCGTACCACGCCACGCTGCCCGCCACCACGCCCAGCACGGCCAGGAACGAGACGACGAACACGAACACCCGCCACGTGAACCGCTTGGGCCGCCGGTCGATGGGCGGCGGGGTCGTCGACCGGCTGGTTGTCGTGCGGGCCCGGGTGGCGGTGGCGGTGGTGCCGGTGGGGCCCGCCGCGTCGCCGGGGCTGTCGGGGTCCGCCCCGGCGGCCCAGCGGCCGGTTCCGGCG
>JBOGID010000065.1:0-6973 GCA_050742295.1 Acidimicrobiales bacterium
AAGCTGACATCGTGGAGCGCTGCCGACGCGGCGACCGCACGGTGGGCCAGGTGGCCCGGGACTTCGACCTGACCGAGACGGCGGTGCGGGAGTGGGTGCCAAGGAGCGCCGCGTCCCCCTCGACGTCGACGTGCCCGGGATGATCCAGACCTACCTGCTGGCCGAGCGCCCCGAGACCACCGCCACCGCCCTGTTCGTCGTGGCTCAGCCTCCTCGACAAGCGCCTCCGGGAGCACGGACAGGACGAGACCTGCGAGCGGCACCGGCACCACGGCGGAGTCGACCAGATCGTCGACCCAGGGATGGAGCCGGCACCGGCCCGGACCGAGATGGCCTTCGAGTGCTGACGGCTGCAACCACGCTTCACAGCCGAGAGGACATCGGATCGTGAGGTAGTAGGCACGTCCCATGCAGAACTAGGCCGCTGAACGGGGTCAAATCTCGCGGCGATCAGGAACCGCCAAAGGAGGCGTGAACGACCACGGGCTTGCGAGCGGCGTGGGCCGACACGAGCCGACTGCCGAACGCTGCCGCGATCGACTCGTCGATCTCCGGGAACAGGTGCCCGTAGCGGTCGAGCGTCACGTTGATGGACGAGTGGCCCATGCGAGCCTGGATCGCCTTGGGGTGGGAGCCCTCGGCGATGGCCAGAGCCACGCTCGTGTGCCTCAGATCGTGGAATCTGCAGCAGACCCCGGCCCGCTCCTGGGCACGCCGGAAATGATTGTTCCAGAAGCTCGACGAAGCGATCGGGTTGCCCGCCGCGTTGGGGAACACCAAGCCGTCGGGACCGTCGCCCGCGAACTGGTCAAGGTGGCGGGTCAGGAGATCGGCCGTGAAACCTGAGATCGTGACGGAACGAAGCGATGCGGGGGTCTTCGGCTCCTTCCGGAGCCATTCGCCACCGTCCAGCCGGACGAGCTGGTCGGTAACGCGGACCCTGTGGTTTCGGACGTCGAGCCGGCTTCTGCGGAGTCCGATCAGCTCGCTCCAGCGTATGCCGGCATCGACCGCGAGGTAGATCATCGGCCGGTAGCGCTCGGAGTGGGCCTCGGCCAAGTCGATGGCCTGCTCCCAGGACAGGAACGTCATCTCCCGCTTCGGCACCCTCGGCGGATGAACGCGATCGCAGGGGTTGGTGGTGATCTTCTGCTTCTCTATCGCCACCTGGAGCACCCTACGCAGGGTGCGGTAGTGGCGGTGTACCGACGACGGCGCAACCCCGGCCTCGATCGATCCACGAGCCCCGGACCTTCTCCGACTCCATCTCGACCAGGAAACGCTGGGCGTCGGCCTTGCGGGCGAACGTCTTGCACCGCTGCTGGCCCAGCGGGTCCCGGTAGCGGGCACGGTACTTGCCATCGCCGGTGCGCTTCTCCACGAACCCCATGACGACCACCTTTCCTCCCGCTCCCGGTGAGCAAAAAGTGAGCAGCCGGTGAGCGAAACATCGGATTTTGGTGGCCGACCAAGGACTCCAACGGACACTGCCTGGTCGACGAAAACAGTCCCTGACCAGGCATTATACCTGGTCAGGGACTTGAGGCGGCGAGCGGAATCGAACCGCTGTACAGGGCTTTGCAGGCCCTTGCCTAAACCACTCGGCCACGCCGCCTGGAGGTGCCATCGTACCGGGCCGCAGGCGGCTCTCCCGCCGGGTCGGCGTTCCCAGGGAACTCCCAGCCAAAGCCCAGCCGCGATGGAGCCGGTGGGTCGACAATGGTGCCATGACGCCCGCTGACCACGATCCCATCCAAGATCGCCCGCTCTCCCGCCGGCAGGTGCTCGGCGCCGGTGTGGGCGTAGCAGCGGCCGCCGTGCTCGCCGCCTGCAGCCGCGACGGCGACACCCCCGACATCGCCGCCGGTGGCCAGGCGTCGACGACCAGCACGAGGAGCGGCGCGCCGACCACGACGGCCCCCACCCAGACGACCGCCACGACCCAACCGCCGGCCGCCGCGGTGACGGCCGCGACGCTCGCCCCCACGCCGGAGTGCGTCGACGCCGACGACGTCACCCTGGCACAGACCGAAGGTCCGTACTTCACCCGCAGCTCGCCCGAGAAGGCGAACCTCTACGCCGACGTCAACACCGGCACCCGGCTGGTTCTCACCGGCTCGGTCCTCACCACGTCGTGCCTGGCCGTCTCACGCGCCCTCGTCGATGTGTGGCAGGCCGACGCCGCCGGCGACTACGACAACCGCGGCTACCGCCTGCGCGGCCACCTGTTCACCGACGCATCGGGCCGCTACCGCATCGAGACCGTTGTCCCCGGCCTCTATCCGGGCCGCACGCGCCACCTCCATGTCAAGGTCCAGGCGCCGAATGGCCCAATCCTCACCACCCAGCTGTACTTCCCGGGCGAGGCCCGCAACGCCAGCGACGGCATCTACCGGCGGGAGCTGGAGATGGACATCAGCGACACGGCCAACGGCAAGAACGGCACGTTCGACTTCGTCGTGCGGGGCTGACCCTCGGAGCATCGACCCGATGCGCCAGGCCATCGACGCCGACGATGCCATCACCGAGATCGTCGACGCCGACGACGACGTCGAGCACAGCAAGCCCGACCCAAACGTGTTCGCCGCCGCCCTCGAACAAGCTCGGCGGCTTCGCAGCCGACGGCGCCATCGTCATCGGCGACGCCAAGTCGGACGACGAAGCGGCCGAGCGCAACCGGCCTTCGCACCGTCGCCGTCCTCACCGGCGGCGTCCCGCCCGACACCTTGAACGCGGCAGGGGCTGTCGCCGTCTAGGAGGACGTGGCCGAAATCCTGGCCTCCCTCGACGACAGCGACAGCCCCCGGGGCCGCCTACTGCAAAACGACTAACTCAGTCGGGCTCCGGTCCCTTGCCGTTGTCGGACGGTTGGTAGCGGGTGCCGTGGGGCGTCTCGGTCGCGTAGGAGTGCATCGTGTACAGGATGTGGCGGTCGTTCGACTCGGTGCGGTCGAGGCGGAAGCCGGGCTCGACCTTGGGCCGGTGGACGATGAACGACAGGGCCGTGGTCTGCTTGGTGTAGGTGGCGTTGTAGCCGCTGACCTTGATGTAGTGGTTCGGGTATGCCTCGCGGCACTTCGTGACCTCGGACATGGCTGCCGACGGGTCCTCGATGTCGAACATCGGCAGGCCCCACATCTCCCACAGCGTGTTGCGGGGGTGCGGATCGTCGGTGAACTCCACCGAGACGGCCCAGCCGTTGTCGAGCATGTACTGGACCTGGAGCTTGATCTCGTCGTCGCTGAGATCGGGCAGCCAGGAGAACGTTCCTTGACGCAAACGCATGCTTGCTCCTCCTCTCTCAGCCGGCGGCCGTCGGCGTCGGGGTGACGTCGGGCGTGTCGGTGGACTCGTAGTTGAACTCGATCTGGCCCCACACGTCGAGCGCCGCCTGCAGGGACGGGTAGCTCTTGGCCAGCTTCTTGAGGATGTCCGGACCTTCCTTGAGGTAGTCCTTGCCCTCGTTGCGGGCCTTGATCATGGCCTCGACGGCGACCCGGTTGCACTCGGCGCCGGCCTCGATGCCCATGGGGTGGCCGATGGAGCCACCACCGAACTGCAGCACGACATCCTCGCCCAGGTAGTGGAGCAGCTGGTGGGCCTGGCCGGCGTGGATACCACCGGATGCCACCGGCATGACGCCCGGCATGGACGCCCACCACTGGTCGAAGAAGATGCCGTTCTGGGGGTTCTGGGGGACGAAGTCGTCGAGGAGGGTGTCGTAGTACCCCTTGATCATGTTGGGGTCGCCCTCGAGCTTGCCCACCACGGTGCCGGCGTGGATGTGGTCGACGCCCGCCATGCGCATCCACTTGGAGATGACCCGGAAGCTGACGCCGTGGTTCTTCTGGCGGGTGTAAGTGGCGTGGCCGGCCCGGTGCATGTGGAGGATGCAGCCGTTGGCCCGGGCCCACTTGGCGATGGACTGAACAGCCGTGTAGCCGATGGTGAGGTCGATCATGATGATGATCGAGCCGATCTCCTTGGCGAACTCGGCCCGCTCGTACATGTCTTCCATGGTGGCGGCGGTCACGTTCATGTAGTGACCCTTGACCTCGCCCGTGCGCTCCTCGGCCCGCTTCACGGCCTCGATGGAGAACAGGTAGCGGTCACGCCAGCGCATGAACGGCTGGCTGTTGATGTTCTCGTCGTCCTTGGTGAAGTCGAGGCCGCCCTTGAGGGCCTCGTAGACGACACGCCCGTAGTTGCGGGCCGACAGGCCGAGCTTGGGCTTGACGGTCGCCCCCAGCAGCGGGCGGCCGTACTTGTTGAGGTACTCCCGCTCCATGACGACGCCGTGGGCCGGGCCCTGGAACGTCTTGAGGTAGGCAGCCGGGATGCGCTGGTCCTCGAGGCGGAGCGCCTTGAGGGCCTTGAACCCGAAGACGTTGCCGATGATCGACGACGTCAGGTTGGCAATCGACCCTTCCTCGAAGAGGTCCATGTCGTGGGCGATGTAGGCGAAGTACTGGTCCTCGGTGTTGGGGACCTTCTCGACCTTGTAGCACTTGGCCTGGTAGTTCTCGTAGGCGGTGAGGCGGTCGGTCCACACCACGGTCCACGTGGCGGTGGAGGACTCGCCGGCGACGGCCGCACCAGCCTCCACGGGGTCAACGCCCTTCTGGGGCGTGATCCGGTGGACGCTGAGGATGTCAGTGTCCTGGGGCTCGTAGTCGGGCTCGTAGTAGCCCATCTTGGCGTAGGGGATGACCCCGGCGCCCCAGCGCTTGTCGCCCTTGAGGGCCTGGCGCGTGAAGTCGGCTTTCTGGCCTGGCTTCGCCTTCTCCTTCTTCTGACCGTTCTCTGCCATGGGCGCCTCCTCGGTCGTCGGCTACTGCGGGCGGTCTGGCCTCAAGTGTGACTGACGTTCATTAGCCTGTCTATGACGAATTCGGTTAGTTCAGGCCACTATTCTTAAGTATGACCTTTACTCAACTGCGGACGTTGGTGGCGGTGGTCGCCACCGGATCGGTGCGGGCCGCGGCCGAACAGCTCGTGGTCAGCCAGCCCGCGGTGTCGGCCACGCTGGCCTCGCTGCAGCGGGAGGTGGGCGTGCCCCTCGTGGCCCGTGCGGGACGGGGCCTGGAGGTGACCGCGGCCGGCCTGGCCTTCGCCCGCCAGGCCCGCCAGATCCTGCAGCGGATCGAGGACGCTCAGGTCGCGGCCCGCGAGACACTCGATCCGAAGCGGGGTCGCGTGCGTCTGGCCGCCGTGACGACCGCCGGGGAGCACGTGGTGCCGCGATTTCTGGCCACCTTCAGGAAGGGATACCCCGACGCCGAGCTTTCACTCGAAGTCGGCAATCGCGACCGGGTGTGGGAACTGCTCATGGAGCACGAGGTCGACCTCGCCATCGGCGGGCGGCCGCCCGGCGGGGGGCTGTTCGTCACCCTGGCCCTGCGGCCCAACGTGCTGGTGCTGGTGGCTGCGGGCCGGGGCTCGCCCGCCGTCCTTGACGTGAGCCTCGACGAGCTGAGTCGCCAGACTCTGCTGCTGCGCGAGCCGGGGTCGGGCACCCGCAGCACGGCCGAGGAGCTCTACGACGAGCTGGGCATCGCCCCCAAGGCCACCCTGACCGTCGGCTCCAACGGCGCCATCCGGGAATCGGTCCAGGTGGGCCTGGGCGTGACCCTCATCTCGCGCGACGCGGTGGCGCGCGAGCTGGAGGACGGGGCGTTGGAGGAGTGGCGCTGCCCCACCCTCCCCCGCCACCGGGCCTGGCATCTCGTGTCCCGGACGACGGACGACCTGCCGGCCACGGCCGCGCTGTTCGTCGGGCACCTGGCCGCCGGAGGGACCTCGGCCGAGGGGTTCACGTTGGTGGGCGGAGCTGTCGCGTGACTAACCTCGGGAGAAACTTTCCCTTTCCACAGGAGGACTCCCACACATGGGCCTATCCGAGCTTGCTGCCGTTGCGAAACAAATGGTGGCTCCCGGAAAGGGCATCCTCGCCGCTGACGAGAGCAACGCCACGATCGGCAAGCGGTTCGGAGCCCTGGACATCGAGTCCACCGAGGAGAACCGCCGGTCCTACCGGAACACCCTCCTCTCCACCCCCGGCATCGAAGACTTCATCAGCGGTGTGATCCTCTACGACGAGACGATCCGCCAGAAGGCCGACGACGGCACCCCGTTCCCCAAGCTGCTCGAGGAGAAGGGCGTCCTTCCCGGCATCAAGGTCGACACCGGTTCCAAGCCCCTCGCCGGGTTCGAGGGCGAGGAGGTCACCGAGGGCCTCGACGGGCTCCGCGACCGCATCGCCGAGTACGTGAGCCTGGGCGCCAAGTTCGCCAAGTGGCGGGCCGTCATCAAGATCGACACGTCCAAGGGGTGCCCCCACGACGATGCCGTCGCCGCCAACGCCCACGCCCTGGCCCGCTACGGCGCCCTGTGCCAGGAGGGCGGGCTCGTCCCGATCATCGAGCCGGAAGTGCTCATGGACGGTGACCACGACATCCACACGTCTTTCCAGGTGACCCAGCGGGTGCAGCGGATCGTGTTCGCCGAGCTGGCTGCGGCCCGCGTGGCGTTCGAGGGCATGATCCTCAAGCCCAGCATGGTCATCGCCGGCAAGAAGTGCCCCGACCAAGCTCCGCCGGAGATGGTGGCCAAGAAGACCCTCAGGTGCCTCTACCGCACCACGCCCGCCTCGGTGCCCGGGATCGCCTTCCTGTCGGGCGGGCAGTCGGCCGAGGTGGCGACCCTGCACCTCGACCTCATGAACAAGGCGGGCCCCCACCCGTGGTCGCTGACGTTCTCCTACGGCCGGGCCCTGCAGGACGAGGCGCTGCGCACGTGGCACGGCTCGTCCGACAATGTGGGCGAGGCCCAGAAGGCGGCCTCCCACCGGGCCAAGCTGACCAGTATGGCTAGCTCCGGCACCTACGAGCGGGAGATGGAAACCGCAGGGGTGTAGACGCCGCCGACCGGCACAAGAACCGCGAAAGAAGGGGGCCGGTCGACCGGCCCCCTT
>JBOGID010000066.1:0-7471 GCA_050742295.1 Acidimicrobiales bacterium
CCTCGCCGCCCTCGCCGCCCTCGCCGCCCTCGCCCGTCAGCGATTCCCACCACGCCACGGCCGCGGCCTCGCTCGACTCGTCGCCCAGGTCGACGGTGACGGCTCGCGTCGGTCGGAACGTCGCCGGGTCGGTCTCGCACAGCCGGCCCAGGACGTTCAGGTGCCAAAGGTGCTCGGTGAGGGCGTGGACCGTCCCCTCGCCGGCCAGGACCTGGAACGGGGCGAGGCGCAGGTCGTCGACCGAGTCGACCGTCCAGCAGTACCGGCGGTAGGCGTCGACGAACCCGGCGGCCATGGCCTGGCGGTCGCGCACCCGTCCGAGCAGGTCGGCGGCGTCGGCGGCCCGCGCGGCAGCCGCCTCCAGTACCGCCACCTCGGCCGCCAGCGCGGCGGTGGCGGCGGCCCCGACCGAGGCGTACTGGCGGCGCAGCAGCTCCTCGGCCTTGGCCGACCAGGGCAGCAGTTCGCAGTCGAGCACGAGCCAGTCGGTCGCCAACTCGCCCCACAGGCCGGCGGCACCGATGCCGTCGCGCACCTTGTCGAGCAGCGCCGCCTCCTGCGCCCCGTCGGCGAAGAACGGGCGGCCCGTCCGGGTCACGATCACACCCGCCACCGGGCCGCCGCCGCCGCTGTCGACGTCGAATCGGCGGGCCGCCACATCCTCGTCCCGGCAGACGACGACCACGGCCCGCGATCCCATGTGCTTTTCCTCGCACACGACCTGGTCGACACCGTCTCGCCGGAACGACTCGAAGGCCTGGGCCGGGTGCTCGAGCAGGCCGGGCTCCATGCTCGTGGCCGTCGGCGCCATGGTCGGGGGGAGGTAGACGAGCCAGCGGGGGTCGGCCGCGAACCGGCTCATGACCTCGAGGGCGGCGATCGAGTTCTCCTCCCGCACCGTCACCGTCGAGGTGAGGCGGGTGGCGATGATCCGCTTCCCGACTACGTCCTCGAGGTCGAGGTCGGTCGGCGCGCGGCCGGCGTCCACCGCGCCCACCGCAACCAGCGGGCGGGCCGGCTCCCAGTACTGCCGCCGGGCCGGTACCGACACCAGCTCCCGCTCCGGGTAGCGCAGGGCCGTCAGCTTGCCGCCGAACACGCACCCGGTGTCGACGCAGATCGTGCGGTTCACCCACGCGGCCTCCGGAACCGGCGTGTGGCCGTACACGACCATGGCCTTGCCCCGGTAGTCCTCGGCCCACGGGTAGCGCACGGGCAGACCGAACTCGTCGGTCTCCCCCGTCGTGTCGCCGTACAGGGCGAACGACCGCACCGCGGCCGAGGCCCGGCCGTGCATTTCCGCCCGCAGCCCGGCGTGGGCCACCACCAGCTGTCCGCCATCGAGCACGAGATGGCTGACCAGGCCGTCGATGAACGCGGCGACGTCCTTGGGGAACTCGGGCGGTTCCGCCGCCAGCTGGGACAGCGTCTCGGCCAGCCCGTGGCTCACGGTCACGTTGCGACCCTGCAGTGCCCGTAGCAGCTTGGCCTCGTGGTTGCCGGGCACGCACAGGGCGGTGCCGTCGGCCACCATGCCCATGACCAGGCGTAGCACGGCGGGGGTGGCCGGGCCCCGGTCCACCAGGTCGCCCACGAAGAACGCCCGCCGCCCGTCGGGGTGCCGGGCCGCCGCCTGCCCGTCCGCGGCCACGCCGTACCCGAGCGCGCCCAGCAGCTCGACCAGCTCGTCGTAGCAGCCGTGCACGTCGCCCACGATGTCGAACGGGCCCGTGTCCCACCGGCGGTCGGTCCAGAGCGGCTGGCGCTCGATGGTCACGTCGGCGATCTCCTCGTCACCCCTCAAAACGAACGTCCGGTGGAACCCCTCCCGCCGCAGGTTCCCGAGCGAGCGCCGCAGCTGGCTGCGCTGGTTGCGCAGGACGTGCGGCCCGAAATCCCGGTCCGGCCGCATCGCGTTGCGGGCCGCGCAGACGTCCTCGGGCACGTCGAGCACGATGGCGACCGCGGGCACGTGGTGGCGCCGGGCCAGGGCGACGAGCGGCTTGCGGGCCTCGGGCTGCACGTTGGTAGCGTCGACCACGACAAGCTTGCCCGCCTCCAGCCGCTTGCCGGCGATGAAGTGGAGCACCTCGAACGCCGTGTGGGTGACCGACTGGTCGTTCTCGTCGTCGCTGACCAGGCCGCGGCAGAAGTCGGATGAGACCACCTCGGTGGGCAGGAAGTGCCTGGCCGCGAAGCTCGACTTGCCCGAGCCGGACAGGCCGACGAGGGCGACGAGCGAAAGCTCGGGGATGTGGATCGTCACCGGCGGAACACCGCCATCTGCGTGGGCTGACCCACCTCGGGGTCGTCGCGGCCGATGCCCGTCCGCTCCACGGCATACCCGTGGCGCCCAGCCACTCCGTCCGACCACTCGGCGAACTGGGCGCGCGTCCACTCGAAGCGGTGGTCGCGGTGACGCAGCGATCCGGCGGGCAGGCCCTCGAAGCGCACGTTGTGCTCGACGTTGGGCGTGGTGACGATGACGGTGCGGGGCTGGGCGTGCACGAACACGACCCGCTCGAAGGCGTGCAGCCGGGGCGGGTCGAGGTGCTCGACAACCTCGACGAGGGTGGCGGCGTCGAACCCCTCCAGCCGGCGGTCTCGGTAGGTCAGGGCCCCCTGCATCAGGTCGACCCGCCGGCGCTGGCGGGGCGCCATGGTGTCCAGGTGGAGCCGGCGGGCGGCCAGTTCGAGAGCCCGGTAGGACACGTCCACGCCCAGGACGAGCTCCACCGTCGTGTCCCTGAGCAGGCGCTGCACGAGCTTGCCGGCGCCGCACCCGAGGTCGACGACCCGGCGGGCCCCGCTCGCCTTCACGGCGTCGACCACGGCCGCCAGCCGCTGCTCATTCAGGCTGACGGTGGGATCGGCGCCACCGACGGCCCGCTCCTCGACGGCCTCCTCCTCGGCGTCGTGGGCGGCGTCGGCCTCGTCGGGGTCGTCCTGGGTCTCGTCTGCCAGCAGGCGGGCCAGGGCATCACGGGTCAGCTTGCGGTCGTGGCGAAGGTACCGGGTGGCGATCAGCTCCCGGTCGGGGTGGGTTCCCAGCCACGAGCGGCCCCGGCGGAGAAGCTTGTCGACCTCGTCGGCGCCCACCCAGTAGTGCTTGTCGTCGTCGAGCACGGGCAGGAGGACGAACAGGTGCTCCAGCACGTCGCGTAGGCGGACGACCCCGGTCAGGGTGACGTCGAGGTAGCGGCTGTCCCCCCACTCGGGGAACACCCGGTCGAGGGCCACCGCACGGGCCTCCACCTCGTAACCCAGCGGCTCGAACAGCCGGCGCAGGACCGCCTCCCCCCCCCGGCAGGGCACGACCGGCAGGTGGACGCGGAAGGGCAGCCGAGCGTCGGCCAGCTCCGGACGTTCCTTGCTCCGCCCCGACATGGCCGTCCCGAAGCACTTGCTGATGGCCACCGACAGGAACGACGAGGCCGCGTAGGGCCGGTCGTTCACGTACTGGGCCAGCGACAGGTGGTTGCCGCCCGGGCCCTTGCGGTCCCGCACCAGCCCGACCGGGTCGACCTCGACCACCAGCGCGGCCGTGCACCGCGTCTCACCGGCCACGGGGTACACCACGTGGGCGCGGCCGAAGGCGAGGTCGGCGGCGAAGGCCCGCTCCGGGTTCTTGTGCAGCAGGTAGCCGAGGTCGGTGGCCGGCTCGTGCGTCGTCGTGATCGTCAGCAGCATGGAGGTTGACCCCGATGATGGCCGACCACGCCGGCCGGCGGGCTCCATTTCCCCACCACAGGCGCGTACTCTCCGGGGCCGTGGCCCACGAACCACGAGTGCGCAAGGTGTCGGTCGTCAGCACCGGGACGGTCGACATCCACGTCCAGCAGGCGGCCCGGAGCGGGGCGCCCATGTTCTGGTGGATCCTGACCGGCCGGCTCTGGATGAACCGGCTCCCCATCAACGTGTTCGTGATCGAGCACGCCGACGGGCTGGTGCTCTTCGACGCCGGCCAGGACTGGCGGTGCGGCGTCGAGCCCGACTACTGGCCGGGTGGCGCCATCGGTGTCTTCTACCGCCGCATCAACCGCTTCCACGTCAGCCGGGAGGACGACCTGGCCGATCGGCTGGCGGCCGTCGGCTACCGGATCGAGGACGTGCAGAAGGTCGCCCTGTCCCACCTCCACTACGACCACGTGGGCTACCTGCGGGAGCTGACCCACGCCGACATCTACGTGACGCCCGAGGAGCTGGCCATCCTCCGCAAGCGGGCGCCGTCGGTCCACGGCGTGCTGCGCCAGGAGGTCGACCTGCCCGGCCTCAAGTGGCGGACCATCGAGTTCGCACCGACGGCCGACCCCGAACTGGCCCCGTTCACGTCCGCCTTCGACGTGGCGGGCGACGGCTCGCTGGTCGTCCTGCCCACGCCCGGGCACACGCCGGGCTCGTCGTCGCTGTTGGTGCGCCGGTCCGCGGCGCGGGCACCCCTGCTGCTCATCGGCGACCTCGCCTACACGCTCGGCACGATGCGGGCGGGGCACGTGCCCGGAGTCGGCAAGCGCCGGGCGCTGGAGGAGGCTACCCGCAACGTGGTGGGCCTCAAAGAGCGCTGGCCGGGGCTGGCCATCCTGCCCACCCACGACCCGGGGACGGCGGCCCGCCTTGAAGCCGCGACGACAAGCGCCCCGTGATCCGAACGCCGCTCTGCGACTTCGCCCCACGCGTCGGCCATGGCCAGGACGTCGCGGGGGATGCGGGTCTGCCAGTCGCCGGTCAGGCGGGTGGCGTCCCCCGACGGAGCGCGGTCGAGCGGCTTTTTGACGGCGGCGCCGGTGAAGGCCAGGGCGGCACCGGCGATGTGCTCGAGCAGGTCGCCCACGGCGTGGTGCTGGCAGGGCGTGGGCCGGTCGAGGGCATCAGCGGGCACGCCCGCCACCAGGCCGGCCATGCGTCGGGTGGCCGGGTGCAAATCGCGCGAGGTCATCATGTACGGGTAGGACAGAGTGCGATCCCAAACTCATCGGTTCAACCGCCGCTGACAGGGGAAGAACCGATCCCAGGATGGCCAAATACACCGTGAACGAGGCGGCGTGCCCGCACCGAGGATGACGGGCGCCAGGTCGATGCGCAGCTCGTCGATCAGGCCGTTCCTGACGCACTGGCGGATGACGTCGCCACCCCCCATGATGACCAACGTCCTTGTCGGCCAAGGCCACGCATGCCTGGTTGATGGCCGCCTTGGGCCCACCGGTGACAAACGTGAAGCTCAACCCCAGCCGCACCCTGTCCGGCGGCGAGTGGGTGACGACGAACGGTGATCGCCGTGGCGGAATCCCTCGAAATAGTCCTCGACGACGGCCTTGCGTCGCGAGGCCGAGGCGCCGACCGTCACATCAGCTGGCTGCGGCGCTCGACCTCTTCGTCGCTCGGGTCCTCGAGGGCGAACGAGCCGTGGTCGATCGCTCCCGCTCGCCGGTAGGTCGCCATGACCACGCCCGTGCTCGAGATCTTGGAGTCCACCAGCTCCATCCCGCCCGGCATCGTCCCCTGCCCGAACAGCCGCTTGCCGGCGCCGACCACGACCGGGAACGTCCAGATGCGGAACTCGTCGACCAGGTCGTGCTCGAGCAGCGTCTGGATGAGGTCGCTGCTGCCCTGGACGGAGATGTCGGGCCCGTCCTGGGCCTTCAGGTTGGCGACGGCGTCGGCCGCGTCCCCTTCGAGCAGGACGGAGTTGTTCCACTCAACGGTGTCGAGGGTGCGGGAGGCGACGTACTTCCGGGCCGAGTTGAGCACCTCGGCGCCGGCGTACTCCTCGCCGTCGGCTTCGGTGACGTGGGGCCAGTGGGCGGCGAAGATCTCGTAGGTCTTGCGGCCGAGGAGAAGGTCCCACGGCTTGGCGAAGGCCTCGCCCATGACCGCCATCATGGACTCGTCCCAGTACTTGACCGACCAGCCGCCGTGCTCGAACCCGCCGGTCGGATCCTCCTCGGGACCGCCCGGAGCCTGCATCACGCCGTCGAGGGTCATGAACGTCGACACAATCACGCTTCGCATACCCGTTGGACGGCCCGCGGCCGCAGAACTCATCGCCCCTCGGCCGGCATATCCACGCCCGCCTGTTCGAGCGCGAGGAGAACGGCACGCTCGCAGGCCGAATGCTCGCCCTCGATCCGCCCGTACTCGAAGCGGTCCATCGACTCGTGGTGGTGGATGCACGGCTGGCCGATGAACCGGGGGCTCGTGCCCCGGTGCGGCCACGAGGCGGCGTGCACGAGGAACGGATGGCAGAGGTACACGTCGCCCGCCCTCCCGGTGGCGTAGGCAACGGGTCGGTCCATGAAGGCGTGAGACCGACGCGTCACCTCCCCGAAGTTGGCTCCCCGTTCGCCGAGCGGGACGAGCGCGGCGGTCACATCGCGATGGGAGCCGACACGGATCCGGGTCGGCACATCGTCGTCGCCCACATCGCTGAACAACATGAGGAGGAGCAGGGCCCGGCCCTTGGACCAGAGGTTGAGGCCGAGGTTCCATGGGGGCGGCTCGTCGTCGAGGCGGTACGACCCGTCCATGTGCCAGCCTGCGTCACCGGGGTCGGCCTCGGAGGGGAAGCGGATGGGAAACGTCCCATACCCCGTACGCCGCTGCCACCGTCCCGGCCCGACGAGGTCGTCGATCGCGCCGCACAGCCGGTCGGTGTTGATGGCCGCCACGAAGGGCGCCGACCTACTCCCCGCGACCCGCAAGACGGGCGAGGTCCACGCCGACCGGTCATGGCGGTCGATCCCGCTCGCGGCCCACAACTCGTCGACACACGCCGCCGCCGTCTCCCGGTCGAATGCGCCTTCGAGGTGCTCAAACCCGTCGGCGACGAACCGTTCGACCTCCTCCCCGCTCAGCACCGGCACGGGAGCCGACGGTACGACGCCGGCCCTTGTCGTCACCTCGATTTACGCGTCCTTGTGCGGGAACGAGTGGTGCTCGTGCGTCACCGTCTACGCGCCGTCGCGCTTGCGGAGGCCGACGGTCAGGCGGAGGCGGTTCTCCGGATCCCGGGCGAACTCGTCAGTGGTGCCGCACCGCAGGATCGCCCAGGCGAAGGCCACGTCGCCGCCGGCAGCCACGTCCAACGACTCGATCTCGAAGGACGAGCCCGACCCCTGCCACTCGAAGAACGGCGGCCACGTCTTGCGGTACGCGTCCAGGCCCCGGACACCCTGGTTGGGCGGCGGCACGTCGAACATCACGATGTCGTCGGCGTGACGGTCGAGCACGGCGTCGAGGCCGCCGGCATGGACGGCCGCTGCCCAGCGCTCGATGAGCGTGCGGATCTCCTGTTCGTCGTCAGCCACTCCCCCGCTCCTTCCGCAGCCGTCCCCACGGCTTGTACACCCCCCCTTAACCGGCCAACCTTCTCAGGAAGGTCCCGTGGGAATGCTGTGCGCTGCTTGAGATCGTGCTCAGCAATCCACCACTTCGGAAGACGTTCGTGCTACTCATGACGCATGACTCCCGAGGG
>JBOGID010000067.1:0-20740 GCA_050742295.1 Acidimicrobiales bacterium
TCTCCCGATACGATCAGTTCTTCATGGCCAAAGTCGATGTGATGGAACGCGTCGTCAACCTGTGCAAGCGACGCGGCTTCGTGTTCCCGTCGAGCGAGATCTACGGCGGGTTCCGCAGCACCTACGACTACGGCCCGCTCGGGGTCCTGCTCAAGCGCAACGTGATGAACGAGTGGTGGCGGGCCATGGTCCAAGAGCGCGACGACATCGTGGGCCTCGACGCCGCCATCCTCATGGCCCCCAAGGTCTGGGAGGCCAGCGGACACCTGGCGACCTTCACCGACCCCCTCGTCGACTGCCGCAACTGCAAGGAGCGCTGGCGCGCCGACCAGATCGCCGGCTCCGTGCCTGAACGGGCTGGAGGCAAGTGCCCCAAATGCGGGTCCAAGGACCTCACCGAGGCCCGGCCCTTCCACCTCATGTTCAAGACCCACGTGGGCCCGGTGGAGGACGAGGCCTCAATCGCCTACCTCCGGCCCGAAACCGCGCAGGGCATCTTCGTCAACTTCGCCAACGTCCTCCAGACATCGCGCAAGAAGCCGCCGTTCGGGATCGCCCAGCAGGGCAAGTCGTTCCGCAACGAGATCACGCCCGGGAACTTCATTTTCCGCACGCGCGAGTTCGAGCAGATGGAGATGGAGTTCTTCGTGCCCCCCGACCAGGGCAAGCAGTGGTTCGAGTACTGGTGCGACGAGCGCCTCCGCTGGTACACCGACCTCGGCATCCCCGCCGACCAGCTCCGGCTCAGGCACCACGACGCCGAGGAGCTGTCCCACTACTCGGCGGGCACGGCCGACGTCGAGTTCCTCTACCCGTGGGGGTGGGGGGAGCTGGAGGGCATCGCCAACCGCACCGACTACGACCTGACCAAGCACGCCGAGTTCTCCGGCCAGAAGCTGGAGTACTTCGACCAGGCCACCAACGAGCGCTACGTGCCCCACGTGGTGGAGCCGGCCGCGGGGGTGGGCCGCAGCATGATGGCGTTCCTGCTCGCGGCCTACGCCGAGGACGAGGTCAACAACGAGAAGCGCACCGTCCTCAAGCTGCACCCGAGGCTGGCCCCGTACAAGGTCGCCGTCCTGCCCCTGTCCAAGAACGAACGGCTGGCCCCCCTGGCCAAGGACATCGCCACACGGCTGAGGCCCCACTTCGCGACCGACTACGACGAGACGCAGGCCATCGGCCGCCGCTACCGCCGCCAGGACGAGATCGGCACGCCCTACGCCGTGACGGTCGACTTCGAGTCCCTCGACGACCATGCGGTGACCATCCGAGACCGCGACACGCTGGCCCAGGAGCGGGTCCCGATCGACCGCCTGCTCGACGAGTTGCGGGCGCGCCTTTAGCTGACAACTGGCTGTTGGATCGCTACAGTGGGCAAGCGAAGAGCGGGGTTAGTCGAGACAGGAGTGAACTGTGAGTGAGCCCAGCTTCGGTACACGCAGCCCAATAGGGCACAACTGCACATCGTGCGGCAAGCCTGTTGCGAAGAACATGAGACGGTGCCCTGCCTGTGGCGATTGGCAGCGCCCGTGGAGCACCGGTGGTCAGCCGAGCCGCTGGGCGCGCTACGAAGTCGGCGGTTCCGGACGGCCCGACGAGCGCGGCGAGGGCTACGGACCGGGCACCGAGGTGCAGAGTTCGGTCTGGGTGCGCTGGGGCCCCAACGGCGAGTACGTGCGCCAGTCGACCCCCGACGGCAAGCCGGCACCGTCGGGTGCCCACGCGCCGATCCGTAAGAGCCGCAAGCGCAAGTAGCGGCTCCCCAGCCGTCACCTTCACCCGGCGGAGCGGGTCGAAGGGGCGAACTAGGCTCGAACGCCGAGCCATCGCCCAAGGAGACCCCCGGCTTTGACGTACGTTTACGCGTTCGACCATCAGCACGCCGAACCGCCCATGAACCTCAAGCACCTCTTGGGGGGCAAGGGCGCCAACCTGGCGGAGATGACGTCCGTGCTGGGCCTTCCCGTACCTCACGGGTTCACGATCTCGACCGACGCCTGCCGCGCCTACATGGACGGCGGGTGGCCCGAGAGCCTCTCCGACGAGGTGTCCGACCACCTGGCCGCCCTCGAGGGGCGCATGGGCAAGCGGCTCGGCGACGCCGACGACCCGCTCCTGGTCAGCGTGAGGTCGGGCGCCAAGTTCTCCATGCCCGGGATGATGGACACCGTCCTCAACTTGGGGCTCAACGACGACTCGGTCAAGGGCCTGGCCAAGCAGACCAGCGACGAGCGGTTCGCCTACGACAGCTACCGGCGGTTCGTCTCCATGTACGGCCGGATCGTGCTCGACATCCCGGCCCACGAGTTCGAGACGATCTTCACCAAGGCCAAGGAGGCGTGCGGCGCGTCCAGTGACGCCGATGTCCCGGCCGACGTCCTCCAGGAGCTGATCGACTCCTACAAGGACGTGGTGCTCCACCAGACGGGCCACACCTTCCCCCAGGCCACCGCCGACCAGCTCCGGGGGGCCATCGAGGCCGTCTTCCGGTCGTGGAACGGTCCCCGTGCCGTCGCCTACCGCGACCACGAACGCATTCCCCACGACCTCGGCACGGCCGTCAACGTCCAGTCGATGGTGTTCGGCAACCGGGACGACGACTCGGCCACCGGCGTGGGCTTCACGCGGGACCCCTCCACGGGCGAGGCCACGCCCCAGGGCGACTTCCTCGTCAACGCCCAGGGGGAGGACGTGGTCGCCGGCACCCACCAGACCCTCAACCTGGACGACATGCGCCAGCGCTTCCCCGACGCCTACCAGCAGCTGCTCGACATCTTCGACCGGCTGGAACGGCACTACCGGGACATGTGCGACACCGAGTTCACCATCGAGCAGGGCAAGCTCTGGATGCTCCAGACCCGGGTCGGCAAGCGGGGGGCGGTGGCGGCCCTGCGCATGGCGGTGGAGATGACCGCCGACGAGCGCACCCGCATCTCCCACGAGGAGGCCGTCCAGCGGGTCACACCCGACAACCTCGACAACGTGCTGCACCCCCAGTTCGGGGAGAAGAACCCGCCCGTCATCGCCACCGGCCTGGCCGCCTCACCCGGCGCGGCCGTGGGCAAGGCCTACTTCACCGCCGACGAGGCCAAAGCGGCCGCCGACCGGGGCGAGAAGGTCATCCTCGTCCGCAACGAGACCTCGCCCGAGGACGTGCACGGCATGGCCGCCGCCGAGGGCATACTCACGGCGAGGGGCGGGCTCGTCAGCCACGCCGCCCTCGTCGCCCGCGGCTGGGGCAAGCCCGCGGTGGTGGGCGCCGAGTCGGTGCGCATCAGCGGCAAGAGCTTCACGGCCGGCGGCACCACCGTCAACGAGGGCGATGTCATCTCCCTCGATGGCACCACCGGCCGGGTCGTGGGCCGGGCCGTGACCTTGAGCCAGGCCGACCCGCCCGAGGAGTTCAACACCGTCCTGGGCTGGGCCGACGACGTGCGCCGGGGCACGCTCGCGGTGCGGGCCAACGCCGACACGGGTGCCGACGCAGCCGTCGCAAGGGGCTACGGGGCCGAGGGCATCGGCCTGTGCCGCACCGAGCACATGTTCCTGGGCGACCGGCTCCCGATCGTGCGCCGCATGATCCTGGCCGACACGCCCGAGGAGGAGACGGCCGCCCTCGAAGAGCTCCGCCAGGCCCAGAAGGAGGACTTCCTCGGGATCCTGGAGGCCATGGACGGCCTGCCCGTCACCGTTCGCCTGCTCGACCCGCCCCTCCACGAGTTCCTGCCCCGGGTCGAGGAACTGGCCGTCAAGGAGGCCACGACCGGCCTGGCCGACGACGAGAAGGCCGTCTACGCCGCCGCCCAGCTGTGGCACGAGTTCAACCCCATGCTCGGCACCCGCGGCGTCAGGCTCGGGGTCATCAAGCCCGGCCTCTACGCCATGCAGGTGCGGGCCCTCATGGAGGCGGCCGCCGAGCGGGCCGCCGCCGGCGGGCACCCCGTCATCGAGATCATGATCCCCCTCACCGTCACCCGTGAGGAGCTGGCCCTGGCCCGCCGGTGGGTCGAAGGGGCGGTCGGCCAGGCGGCCTCCGGCATAGACGTCACCATCGGCACCATGATCGAAACGCCCCGGGCCGCCATACGGGCCGACGAGATCGCCGAGGAGGCCGACTTCTTCTCCTTCGGCACCAACGACCTGACCCAGATGGTGTTCGGGTTCAGCCGGGACGACGTCGAGGGCCGCCTCATGTCCACCTACCTGGAGCAGGGCCTGCTCAAGCGCAACCCGTTCGAGACCATCGACCCCGGTGGGGTGGGCGAACTGGTCAAAGACGCCGTGCGCAAGGGGCGCTCCACGAAGCCCGACCTCAAGGTCGGCGTCTGCGGTGAGCACGGCGGCGACCCCGAATCCATCACCCTGTTCCACGCCGCCGGGCTCGACTACGTCTCGTGCTCGCCGTTCCGGGTACCCATCGCACGCCTGGCCGCGGCCCAGGCCATCCTGGCGGCGGCCGGGTCGAGCGCCTCCTCGACGGCCTAACTGCTCTGCCTGGGAAAGGCATGCGATCTTGAAAACCTTCGCGGATTCCTCCCGGCGGCCGACCTCGGCGCCGGTGGCGCCCACTGCGGCTGCCGACGGGGTAACGGCGGGGGCCGGTACGGCCGGAGCACGACTCAGGGGGGAGGCCGGGAGGGGGGCCTGCCCCCTCCGGAGGAGGCGTGTTTGAACTCGCGCAGGCAGCCGTCGAGGGAGCCCTGGCGGCAGGCGCAACCTACGCCGACGCCCGGTTTGGGCTGAACCGGTCGGAGTCCCTGCACGCCCGCAACGGCCGGCTGGAGGGCCTCAGGCACGGCGAGTCGGGCGGCATCGGGGTCCGGGCCCTGATGGGTTCGTCGTGGGGGTTCATGGCCGTGGCCGAGCCGTCGGAGACGACGGCCCGCACCGCCGGGTTCGATGCCGCCGCCATCGCCAAGGCGTCCGCCCTCGTCCCCGGCCCGCCCCTCGAGCTCGCCGACATCGAGCCTGTCCAGGCGGAGTGGACCTCGGGCTGGCAGGAGCACCCGTTCGACGTCTCGGTGTCCGAGAAGGGCGACCTCCTCATCGCCGTGACCACCACCATGCACGGCGTGCCCGGGGTCACCATCGCCGAGGCCAACCTGAGCTGCTGGGACACCCAGAAATGGTTCGTGTCCAGCCAGGGGGCCCGCATCTTCCAGCACCTGGTCGAGACGGGCGCCACCATGAGCGCCACCGCCGTCGGCGAGCACGAGACCCAGCGCCGCTCCTACGGCGGGATCGGCGGGACCTACGCCACCAAGGGCTACGAGCTGATCCGCCAGATCGACCTGGCCGCCAACGCCGGGCGGGTGGGGGAGGAGGCCGTGGCCCTGCTCAGCGCGCCCGAGTGCCAGCCCGCCACCACCGACCTGATCCTCGGCTCCGAGCAGCTCGCCCTCCAGATCCACGAGTCGGTGGGCCACGCCATCGAGCTGGACCGCATCCTCGGGTGGGAGGCGGCCTTCGCGGGCACGTCGTTCCTCGACCTGTCAAAGCTGGGCACGTTCAGGTACGGGTCGGAGCTGATGAACATCACCGCCGACGCCACCCTGCCCGGTTCGCTCGGCTCGTTCGGCTACGACGACGAGGGCACACCCGCCCAGCGGGTGGACATCGTCAAGGAAGGGACGTGGGTCGGCGTCCTGTCGGGCCGGGACTCGGCCGCCGTCACCGGCCTGCCGCCAGGGGGGATGGTGCGGGCCGAGTCTTGGAACCGCCTGCCGATGGTGCGCATGACCAACGTGGGCCTGCTGCCGGGGAACTCGTCCCTCGACGAGATCATCGCCTCCACCGACGACGGGATCTACATGGAGACCAACCGGTCGTGGTCGATCGACGACAAGCGGCTGAACTTCCAGTTCGGGTGCGAGGTGGGCTACGAGGTCAAGAGCGGCCAGCGGGGCCGCCTGCTCCGCAACCCGACCTACACGGGCATCACGCCCCAGTTCTGGGGCTCGCTGGACATGCTCGGCAACGTCAACGAGTGGATCTTCTGGGGCACGCCCAACTGCGGCAAGGGCCAGCCGATGCAGTACGGCCACACCGGGCACCCGGCGGTGCCGGCCCGGTTCCGCAACGTCCGGGTGGGCGTCCGGGGACGGCCCGGGGCAACGGCATGACCGCGCCCGGCCAGCACGACCCCTCGCTCCTGTTCGGCATCTGCGCCCGGATCCTCAAGCTGGTGGGGGAGCGGGCGGAGGCGGAGGTCACCGTGTCGTCGGGCCGCAGCGCCCTGACCCGCTTCGCCAACTCGTTCATCCACCAGAACGTGGCCGAGGACGGCCAGTGGGCCCGCGTCAAGGTCATCGCCGACGGCCGGATCGCAACCGCGGGAACGAGCCTGCTCGTCACCGGCCTCGACGCGATGGTCGAACGGGCCCTCGACGCCGCCCGGTTCCGCCCCGTTGACCCGGACTGGCCGGGCCTGGCCCCGCCCATGCCGGCACCGCCCACGCCCGACGGCGTGTACGACCCCGACACCCACATCGCCCCTCCCCAGGCCCGGGCCGAGGTGGTGCGCCAGTTCGTGGCCGCGGGCGCCGACAGCGGCGACGGCGTCGCCCTGAAGGCGGCCGGCTACTGCCAGACGGGCGGCCACGAGGTGGCGTTCGCCAACTCCGCGGGCCAGCAGCTGTGGGGCCACACGACCAGGGCCGTGATCGAGGGCATCCACCGCACGGCGGATGCCGACGCCGGGGGCCAGCAGGTGGCGGCCCGCATCGGCGACCTCGACGGGGCCGCGACCGGCAGGCGGGCCGCCGGCAAGGCCCGCCGCAGCGTCGAGCTGATCGACGTCGAGCCGGGCGACTGGGAGGTCGTTCTCGAGCCCAACAGCGTGGTGGACGTCCTCGCCTGCATCACCGGCCACGGGTTCAACGCCAAGCACCACGCCGAGGGACGCTCGTTCGTCCACCTGGGCGAACAGCAAATGGACCCCTCCCTGTCGATCTTCGACGACGCCCTCGACCCGCGGATCATCGGCCTGCCCTTTGACGCCGAGGGGACCCCCCGCCGCCGGCTCGACCTGGTGCAATCGGGCGTTTCGGCCGCGCTGTGCCACGACCGGCGCACAGCCGGCGAGGCCGGCACCGAGAGCACCGGCCACGCCGTGCCCGGGGGCGAGATGGCGGGGCCGATCCCGAACCACGTCTTCCTGCAGCCCGGCGAGCGCACGCCCGAGGACATCGTCGCCGGTGTGGAACGGGGCCTGTTGGTGACCGACTTCTGGTACACCCGCATCCTCGACCCCAAGACGACGGTGGTCACGGGCCTGACCCGTAACGGCACGTTCCTGATCGAGAACGGCCAGGTCACCAAGGCCGTGCGCAACCTCCGGTTCACGCAGTCCTACATCGAGGCCCTCGCACCTGGCAACGTGGTGGCCGTGGGCAACGACGGGCGGCTGGCGGGGGAGTCGCAGTTCTTCGCCCCGACCGTCCACCTGAAGTCGTGGCACTTCAGCGGGGGAGCCAAGGGGTGAGGCGCCCGGCCTGGGCCGCAGCGGTGGTCGCGGCCGGCCTCGTGCTCGGGGCATGCGGCGGCGGTGGAGGCGGCTCGGCGGACGTCGACGACCCCGTCCTCGACGGCGGCCCCCGGGACGAACAGGCCATCGCCCGGGACGCCAACCTCCGCATCTCGGACTTCCCCGACGAGTGGCGGGCGGCGCCGCTGCCCGCCGGTTCGGCCGCCGTCAGCATGGCCAACGACAACGCCTTCGCCGACTGCATGGGCCGGCCCCGGCCTGACCAGGTCCGCGTGGCAACGGCCGATTCCGACGACTTCAGCGCCCAGGACACCCGCCGGGCCAGTTCCAGCGTGCAGGTCGTCCGCACCGAGGAGATTGCCCGCGACGACTTCGTCGCCCTACGGGGTGACAAGGGCGCGCCCTGCCTCAAGGCCCAGATCGACGCCGAGTTCGCCCGCCAGCTGGGGTCCCAGGCGGCGGCCGAGACGATGATCGAGCGCTACGACCTCCCCCAGTTCGGCGACGAGTCGGTCGCCTTCCGGGTCCAGGCCAACAACGTGGCCGAGGGAGTGGCGGTGCGCACCTACATCGACCTGACCTTCGTGCGGAAGGGGAAGGTCCAGCTCTCGGGGGCGTTCATCAACCGGGGCATCCCCTTCCCCAACGAGCTGGAGCGGGCCCTCTTGCAGCGCATGGTGGGGCGCGCCTGAGGGGATAGTCGCGAAGCCGAATGCCACTAACTCCCCAACAGGCGTATCCTAGTCTGGGGCGTGGACGTACAACGCTTGATCGAGAGACCACAGGAAGCTTGATCGAGGTACCACAGGAAGCCGATGCCGAGGACCACCATCCGCTGCCCCGAGTGTTACGCCCGCGTCGTGGCAGGGGCCGAGGACGACGAGCAGACCGCCCTGTGGCTGCACGGGCTGTCTGGCCGCTGCCGGGCCAAGCAGACCCCGAAGGCCGACCGGCCGCGCCGCAAGGAGCGACTGGAGGCCATGTTGGGGGAGGAGTGGGGCTGACCCACTGAGTCCGCCCGGCCGCTGACCTTCTCGGGTCAGGGTTGAACCACCGTTGGCGGTGGAAAGAACCAGCCGGGCCGTTGTGAGCAACATCGACACGTCGCTGGGGCAGTACCGGGTCGCAGCCAGTTCGGCGCGTAGCTGAGCGAACGGCATGGCCCACGCGTTCACCGACCTCAGCAATCCCCTCCCCAGTCACCGCCGCGCCGCCGCGCCCCCGCCGCCGCCCGCTCCCGCCCCTCCGCCGCCCGCGCCGGTTCCCGACCTTGAGCTTGCTGACGCCGTCGAGCGGCACTTCCGCCGAGTGGTCGGCGCCATCGGCGCCGGCTTCGGCATGGTCGTGCTGTGGACGGTCGTCGTCGCCCTGGTCGGCACGGCCATCGCCGCCGGCGTGCTCGTCGGCATCAACGCCGTGGCCGACATCTCCGAGGACGGTGCCATCGCCAGCCCGGCCCGGCCCATCGCCCTGTCGCCCCTCGCCACCCGCAGCGTCGTCTACGCCAAGGACGGCAGCGTCCTCGCCGAACTGCACGCCGAGGAGGACCGGGTCCCCATTCCCCTGGACAAGGTCCCCGCCCACGTGGTGCGGGCCGTCCTCGACGCCGAGGACGAGCGGTTCTTCGAGCACGGCGCCCTCGACGCCCGGGCCCTCCTGCGGGCGGTCGTCAACAACCTGGAGGCGGGAGGCGTCACCGAAGGCGGGTCCACCATCACCCAGCAGCTGGTGAAGATCGAGCTGCTGACGTCCGCCCGGGACGTCAACCGCAAGCTCAAGGAGGCGTTCCTCGCCCTCGAGATGGAGCGGCAGTACACCAAGGAGCAGATCCTCGAGCGCTACCTGAACGCCGTCTACCTGGGCAACGGCGCCTACGGCCTCGAAGCGGCGGCCCAGCGGTACTTCGGCACCGACGCGGCCCAGCTGACCCTGCCCCAGGCCGTCCTGCTGGCCGGCCTGATCCGCTACCCGGGCGGCTCCGACCCATTCTCCAACCCCGACGAGGCCAAGGCCCGGCGCGACCTGGTCGCCGACCGCATGCTGTTCCTCGGCCACATCACCGCCGAGGAGGCGGACTGGGTCAAGGCCGAGCCGTTGCCGACCCCGCCGCCCGAACCCGAGGCCAAGGGCAGCGACTACTTCGCCGAGCACGTCAAACAGGAACTGCTGGCCGCCGAGTGGCTGGGCGAGACGGCCCAGGAGCGCTACCAGGCCGTGTTCAAGGGCGGCCTGCACGTCTCTACCACCCTCGACCCCAACGCCCAGCAGGTCGCCCAGGACGTCATCGAGCGCATCGTCCCCGAGGACCCTCGCGGCTTCACCGCCGCCCTCGCCTCGGTGGAGCCGGGGACGGGGGCCGTTCGGGCCCTGGTCGGCGGCAAGAACTTCGACCAGACCAAGTTCAATCTGGTCACCGACGGCGACGGCCGCCAGGTCGGTTCCTCGTTCAAGCTGTTCACGCTCATGGCGGCTCTCGAGGCCGGCATCCTGCCCATCGACTCCATCTCGGGAGCAGCACCCTGTCCCATCGCCAACCCCCTGGCCGTCGACCCCATCTGGTCCCCGACCAACGTCGAGGGCCAGGGCGGCGGCACCATGACCCTCGCCTCGGCCACCATCAGCTCGGTCAACTGCGCCTACGCCCGCCTCATCAAGCACGTCGGGCCCGAGAAGGTCGTCGACGTGGCCCGCCGCATGGGCATCACCAACCCCCTCGGTCCCCACCTGTCGATCACCCTGGGCAGCGAGCCGGTGACGCCCCTGCAGATGGCGACCGGCTACGCCACGGTGGCGGCCGACGGCATGCGGCGTGACCCCTTCTTCATCGAACGGGTCGACGGCAAGGACGGCACCATGCTGTGGAAGCACGCCGACGCGCCGGTACGGGCCATCTCGTCCCAGAACGCCCGCATCGCCACGTCCGTCCTCACCCAGGTCGTCTCCAACGGCACGGGCACGGCCGCTGCCATCCCGGGGCGCCAGGTCGGGGGCAAGACGGGCTCGGCCGACGAGAACGCCGACGCCTGGTTCGTCGGGTACACCCCCCAGCTCGCCACCGCGGTGTGGATGGGCGCTCCCCAAGGCCGGGTCTCGATGTACAACGTCGGGATCTTCCCCCGGGTCTACGGCGGCACCTACCCGGCCATGATCTTCGGCGCCTACATGCGGGCCGTCCTGGCTGACCAGCCCGTGCTCGGCTTCCCCGAACCGGCGCCCTACACCCGGGGAAGCAACTACGTCGACGTGCCCAACCCGCCCCCCGACCTGGTCGCCGCCTCCCGCGACGCCCAACGCGACGCGGCCCGAGCCGCCGCGCCGACGCGCCGGTTGCCCTAACCCCCACAGCGAGCCCGGGTAACCTCGCGCGACCCATGCGCGCCGTGCAGCTCCTCGCCCGGTTCCTGATCTCCGTGCTCGTGGCGGGCCTGGGACTGGCCGTCGCGGTGCTGGTACTCGTGCCCCAGGTGCGCGACTTCTTCACCGCCGGCGTGGCCGGTCCCGACAAGCAGGTCGACCTGGCGCCGCTCGCCACCCGTTCGGTGGTCTACGCCAAGGACGGGTCGGTGCTCACGACGTTCCACGCCGAGGAGAACCGGGTCCTGTTCACGCTCGACAAGGTGCCCGAGCACGTCGTGAAGGCCGTCCTCGCCGCCGAGGACGAGCGGTTCTGGGACCACGGCCCCATCGATTTCCGGTCCCTCGCCCGCGCCCTAGTGGAGAACATCCAGTCGGGCGACATCCTCCAGGGCGGGTCGACCATCACCCAGCAGCTGGTCAAGACGGCGCTGCTGACGCCCGATCAGGACCTCAACCGCAAGGTCCAGGAGGCGGCCCTCGCCGTCCGCCTGGAACGGCAGATGACCAAGCCCGAGATCCTGGAGCGGTACCTCAACACGGTCTACTTCGGGAACGGGCAGTACGGGCTGGAGGCGGCGGGCCGGCTGTACTTCGGGCACGGCGTCTCGGAGCTGACGATGGGCGAGGGCATCCTGCTGGCCAGCCTCATCCGCAACCCCGTCGGCGGTGACCCGTGGGTGTTCCCGGACGAGGCCTTCGCCCGCCGGGATCTGGTCATCGACCGCATGCTCTCCTTGGGCAACGTCTCCGCCGAGGACGCCGAGCAGCTCAAGGGCGAGCCCCTGCCCACCCCGCCCGCCGAGCGCCCGGCCCAGGGCAGCGACTACTTCGTCGAGCACGTCAAGCAGCTCCTGCTGGCCGACGAGCGGCTCGGGGCGACAGCGCAGGACCGCATCCGGGCCGTGTTCAAGGGCGGCCTCCACATCCACACCACCCTCGACCCTGGCCTCCAGCGGACCGCCGAGGAGAAGGTGGCGGCCATCGTCCCCGACACCGGCGGCGAGTTCGGCGCCGCCCTGGTATCGATCGACCCCACCACCGGCGCGGTGCGGGCGCTGGTGGGCGGCAGCGGGTTCGACTCGGTCAAGTTCAACCTCGCCACCGATCCTCCCGGCCGCCAGACGGGCTCGTCGTTCAAGACGTTCACGCTGGCCGCCGCCCTGGAGGCGGGCTACCTGCCCAACGACATCATCAGCGGCGTCTATCCGTGCCGGATCGACGACCCCGAGTCGGAGGCGAAGATCTGGGAGCCCAAGAACGTCGAGGGCGGGGCGGGTGGCGTGATGACGCTCACCGACGCCACCGTCAGCTCGGTCAACTGCGCCTACGCCCGGCTGATCAAGCTGGTGGGGCCGGCCAAGGTCGTCGACGTTGCCAAGCGAATGGGCGTGATGGAGGACCTGAGCCCGCCGTTGCTATCACTCACCCTCGGCAGCAAGGACGTCACGCCCCTGTCGATGGCGTCCGCCTACGCCACCCTGGCCGCCGACGGCGAGCGCCGAGCCCCGGTCTTCGTGGACCGGGTGGAGGACTCGGCGGGCAAGGTCGTGTTCAAGAACGAGCCCAAGCCCGAGCGGGCCATCTCGGTGCAGAACGCCCGCACCATCAACTCGGTCCTGAGCCAGGTGGTCACCCGGGGGACGGGCGGCGCGGCCGCCATTCCCGGCTGGGCCAACGCCCAGGGTGGCAAGACGGGCTCGACCGACAACAACTGGAACGCCTGGTACGTCGGCTACACCAAAGACCTCTCCACTGCGGTCTGGATGGGCTCGCCGCGCGGCGGGCAGAAGCCCATGACCAACGTGGGCGGGGTCACGGTCTACGGCGGCACCTACCCGGCCATGATCTGGGGCGCCTACATGCGCACCGTCGAGGCGGGCAAGACCCCGGCCCGGTTCCCGGCGCCCGAGAACCTCACCGCCCGCCAGCCCCGCACCCTCCTGTTGGCCAACGAAGCCCCCGCCGACGTGCGCCAGAACGACTCGTCGCAGTCGAACAACAGCGACCAGAACGGCGGCGGCAACCAGGGTGGCCAGGCCGGGCCCACGACGTCGGTCAACCGGGCTGTGCCGACGACGGTCTTCGATCCCTTCGGGACGGTCCCCGACGACGATGACACCCCCCGAACGACCCGCACGTCCCGCCCACCCCGCCCCCGTGACATCACGACGATCCCGCCGTAGGAACGTGCTGATTGAACCTGGTTTGGGCGCCTGCGTGGCGCACCACCGACCGCAACCGACATTTTCAGGCGCCCGGCCGCGAAGCGGCCGGCGCGAGAATCAGCACGTTCCTCTAGGAACTGGTAGGTGACCGTCTTCGAAGACCTGCTCCATGTGCAGGAGCACGACACGACAGTCGACCAGCTGCGCCACCGCCGGGCGACGCTGCCCGAGCTGGCCGAGCTGGGCGATCTCGAGGAGCGGCTGGCGGGTGTCGAGCGCACGCTGGCCGAATTCACGATCCGCCGGGACGAGGTCGCCCGGCGCCAGAAGCGCCTCGAGGACGAACTGGCGGGCGTGGAGGCCAAGGTCGCCGAGGTGAACGGCCGGATGTACTCCGGTGCCGTCACCATCCCGCGCGAGCTCCAGGCCATGCAGGCCGACATCGATTCGATGCGGCGCCGGTGCTCGATGCTGGAGGACGAGGTCCTCGAGGCCATGACCGAACGCGACCCGCTGGACGACGAGGTCACGTCGTTGACGGCCGCTCAGAGCCGCCACGACGAGGACAATGGCCGCCTGCGGGCCGCCATCGCCGAGGCCCAGGCCGCCATCGACGCCGAACTGGCGGCCGAGCTGGCGGCCCGGGAGCAGTCGGCGGCGACCATCCCGCCCGACCTGTCGAGCCTCTACGAGCAGCTCCGCACCAAGCTGGGCGGGATCGGCGCCGCCCGCCTGGTCAACGGCCGCTGCACCGGCTGCCACCTCACGCTCCCGGCCACCGAGCTCGACCGCATCAAACGCGAGGCTCCCGACGCCCTCATCCGCTGCGAACAGTGCAGCCGGGTGCTGGTGCGGTGACCCAACGCGTTCGAGATCGCGTAAGTGGGGGTCCGAGACACCAAATGCGCGACGAGTCCCGGTAGGCCCTCGCAGTGTTGCTCTGGTTCGTCGGGGCCGCGCTCGTCGTCGCCGTTGTCGTGTTCCGGGACCCTGCCATCGACCACCGCATGCTGGTCGCGGGCGCCCTCCTGCCCGACGTCCTCGACGCTCCCCTTGGCGGCGCCCGGGTCGCCCACACGCTCGTCGCCAGCGCCGCCCTGCTCACCGTGGTCATGCTCGTCACCCGGGGCCGCCGCCACGCCCGGCGCCGGTGGCTGTTCCTGCCCGTGGGGACGTTCGTCCACCTCGTGGCCGACGGGGTGTGGGGACGGGCGGAGACGTTCTGGTGGCCCTTCCTCGGCCGGACCCTCGACGGCCCGTTGCCGTCGTTCGACCATGGCGTGCCCGTGCTCGTCCTCCAGGAACTGGCCGGACTGGCCGCCATCGTGTGGTTCGTCCGGACGTTCAACCTGCTCGACCCGCAGATCCGAGCCGCCTTTCTCCGCACGGGGCGGCTGCCGCGCGACCGGGTCGTCTGATTGCTCTACCTCGTTCGCCACGGACAGACCGAAGCCAACGCCGGCGGGTTGATCCAGGGCCAGTCCGACTTCGACCTCACCGACCTGGGTCGCCGCCAGGCCGAGGCCCTGGCCGCCGCTCTTCCCACCGACGCAGCCGTCATCGCCAGCCCGCTGCGCCGGGCCCTGCTCACCGCCGCCCCGATCGCCGGCGAACGGCCGATCACCGTCGACCCCCGCTGGGTGGAGATGGACTTCGGCGACCTCGACGGCAAGACGGTGGCCGAGGTGCGAGGGGAGCTGTGGTCCCGCTGGGGTCAGGACGTCAACTGGGCGCCCGGCGGCGGCGAGTCACTGGCCTCGGTCCACCGACGGGTCGCCGAGGCGTGCGCCGAGCTGGCGCCGCGCCTCGCCAGCGAGGACGTGATCGTGGTCACCCACGTGTCGCCCATCAAGGCGGCGATCGCCTGGGCCCTCGACGTGAGCCCCCTCATCGCCGGCCGGATGTTCGTCGAGCAGGCCTCGGTGGCGACCGTCGTGATCGGCCGCGACGACGCCCGGCCCGTCCTGCGGTCGTTCAACGACCTGTCGGCTACTGCTCTTCTCGAGCCTGGAACAGGTGGTAGAGCAGGATCAGCTGGGTGATGGCGAGCGGCTCGGACCGCACGCCCTTGTCGATCGTCCCGAGGGACTCGGGGATCCCCTCGCTCACGCCCAGCTCCTTCCAGATCTCCTCCTCGACCTCCTTGGTCGTCTCCCGGCGGGCGTAGGAGTGGATGTGGAGGGCGTCCACCGGCTTGTCGAACTCGTCGCGCGCCAGCTTGAGGTGCATGGCCTCGCGGTGGTCGTCGGTGAGGATGCGGTTGAGGTTGGGGTGGGCGATGGTCGGGCGCAGCATGAGCGTCGCCGACAGCGGCGTGCGGTCGGCCGCCACCCACTGCTCCATCGCCATCCACGACTCCTCGAACCCCTTGGCGCAGTCGTCGCGGAAGTCGTCGAGCCGGTTGGCCGCCTCGGGCACGGGCGGGGCGGGCTTGAAGGCGTGGGCCAGGCCTTCGGGCAGCTCGTCGCGGCCCTCGATGGGCCCGAACCGCACCACCATGTCGGCGTTGGCCCGCTGGGGGCGGATGAAGGCGGCGGACTCGACCTCGCGCTTGCCCAGGTCCTTCTTGACCTCCTCGGCCTGGTAGCCGCGCTTGCCCGTGTCCCGGTTGACCTTCCACTGGAAGCGGACGGGCTCGGGCGGGTCGAGGTAGACGGTGGCGTGGAAGCAGGCCCGCGACAGCTTGGAGTACAGCGGCAGCAGCCCCTCGATGATCACGAACTCACGGGGCTCCACCAGCACGGGCCGGTCGAGCGTCCCGTTCCTGTGGTTGTAGACGGGCTTGAGGATCGGGTTCCCCATGGCCAGGAGCTGGAGGTGCTGCTCCATGATGTCCACGTAGTTGCACTCGGGGTGCAGGGGGGTGAACGGGAGGTTCAGCTCCTTGCGCTGGGCCCGGTCGTAGCGGTGGTAGTCGTCGACGCAGATGGACGTGATGCGCTCGGGGCCGAGGGCCTCCACCAGTCCCTTGGTGATGGTGGTCTTGCCGGCGGCGCTGTCGCCGGCGATGGCGAGCATGATCGGCCGGGTGGCCGACTGCCCATTGGACCGCAGGGCCCTTGTCATCCCCATGCTGGGAATCGAGCTCACGACTACGCCACCGCGTCTTCGGCCAGCTTGCGCAGCTCGGTCACGGCCGCCGCCAGCCCGCCGGAGTGTTTGTACAGGCCCGACCCGGCCACCAGGATGTTGGCCCCCGCCGCCGCCGCCCCCGACACCGTCTCGGCGTTGATCCCGCCGTCGACCTCGAGGTCGATGGGGAAGCCCGACTCCTCGATGAGCCGGCGGGCCTCGGCGATCTTGGGCTCCATGGTCTGGATGTAGGCCTGGCCGCCGAAGCCAGGGTTGACGGTCATGATCAGCACCATGTCGGTGAGGTCGAGCACGTGACGGATGACGTCGATCGGCGTGTGGGGGTTGAGGGCGACCGACGATTTGGCCCCCAGGTCCCGGATGGCGGCCAGCGTGCGGTGCAGGTGGGTGCAGGCCTCGGCGTGGACGATGATCAGCTCGCAGCCGGCCTCGACGTACTTGTGCATCAGCTCCTGCGGCTCCAGGACCATCAGGTGGGCCTCGAACGGCACCGAGCAGTGCTTGCGGCAGGCGGCGATGACGTCGGGCCCGAACGTCAGGTTGGGAACGAACCGCCCGTCCATGACATCCCACTGGATCCTGTCGACCCCGGCCCGCTCCAGCGCCGACACCTCGTCGCCCAGCTTGGCGAAGTCGGCGGGGAGGACCGAGGGGACGATCTCAAAGCGGGTTGAATTGCTCATGTGGGGCCTTTCCGGGCGCGAACTACCACGGGGACGGGGGTCCAGTCGGATGACCCTACGGCAACCCGCCTCCGCACGCATCCCCGCCGGAGGGGAGTTGATCGGGGGAGCCGGGGTAGGTTTGACGAACTGTGGTGGCAAACGTGCGCATGAGGCAGCCGTGACCGACTCGGCCCCACCGGTGGACTCGGCGCGCCAGCCCGTGCGCCTGCTGCTGGTGGACGACCACCAGGTCGTCCTGGAGGGGCTGCGGTCGATGCTGGCGTCCCAGCGCCACCGCGTCGAGATCCTGGGGGCCACCACCAATCCCACCGAGGCCCTCCAACTGGCCGGCGAGCTGAAGCCCGACGTGGTCCTGCTCGACGTGCGCCTGAAGGGGGCCAGCGGGCTCGACCTGTGCCGGCAGCTGGTGGAGCAGTTCGCCCGGGTCCGCGTCGTGTTCTTCACCGTCTACGACGATGAGCAGTACCTCTACCAGGCCCTGCGCATGGGGGCCTCGGGGTTCCTGCTCAAGACGACGACCGCCCCCGAGCTGGCCGACCACCTCGACCGGGTCATGGAAGGGGAGGTCGCGGTGGACGCCACCCTCGCCGGCCGGGTGGCCATGACCGCGGCCCGGTTGCAGAGCGGCGAGTTCTGGCCCGGCGCCCACCTGGGGCTGACCCAGCGCGAGAGTGAGGTCCTCGGCCTCCTGGTACGGGGCTTGTCCAATCGCGCCATTGCCCAGCGCCTCTACATCGGCGAGGAGACGGTCAAGTCCCACACCCAGGGCATCTACCGCAAGCTCGAGGTGCCCGACCGGGCCCAGGCCATCGCCACCGCCCTCCGGGAAGGGATCTTTCACTAAGTGACCGAACTCGCCGGTTCCGACCGCACAATTGACACGGCTCTCCTCCGCCGCATCATCGAGGCGACGGCCGCCGATCTCGACGTCCACGAGGTGGCCCAGCGTGTCGCGGCGGTGATGACCGATACCACCGGGGCCGACGTGTGCTTCGTGCACGCCGTCGACGAGGAGCGGAGCCGGGTCACGCTCATCGGCGCCACGCCGCCCTTCGACGAGGTGGTCGGCACCGTCGAGCTGGCGGTGGGGGAGGGCATCGCCGGTTGGGTCGCCCAACAGGCCATGCCGGCCGTCGTCCCCAACAAGTGGGAGGACCGGCGCTACAAGTACATCCCCGCCCTCAAGGGTGAGGACTACAAGTCGATGATGTCGGTCCCCATGCTGATCCGGGGCCGGGTCGTCGGCGTGTTGAACGTCCACGCCAAGGAGACCACGGTGTGGGACGACCAGGACGTCGCCCTCCTCTCCGACGTCGCCAACCTCATGGCCCGCGCCATCGAGAACGCCCGCCTCGTCGCCAGCCTGGCCGAGCGGGAGGAGATGCTCGAGGGACTCGCCGCCCGCACGATCGAGGCCCAGGAGCTGGAGCGGCGCCGGCTGGCGGGCGAGATCCACGACGGCATCAGCCAGCGCCTGATCAGCCTCTGGTACCACCTCCTGGCCGCCGAGGACGCCGTGGGCGCGGTGGGTGATCCCGACGCCGGCCCCGTCGTCGTCGACGCGGCCAAGTTGGTCTCGGAACTGGCGGCGGCCAAAGACCTGGCCACGGGCGCGCTCGACGAGGCCCGCTCGGCCATCACCGGCCTGCGCCCGGCCGTCCTCGACGACCTGGGCCTCGGCCCCGGCCTCGAGAGCCTGGCCCGGTCGCTACCGGGCATGGAGGTCGACGTCGACATCACGCCCGAGGACCTTCCTCCCCACGTGGAGATGGCCCTGTACCGCATCGCCCAGGAGGCGCTGCACAACGTGGCTCGCCACGCCGAGGCTTCGCGCGTCACGCTCGTGTTCGGGCCCACCGAGGAGGGCGCCCGCCTCGTGGTGACCGACGACGGCAGCGGCCTGCCCGGGGACTGGATGGCGGTGGCCGAGGACCGCGGCTCCTACGGCATGGTGGGCATGCGGGAACGGGCCGACCTCATCGGTGCCAACATCACGGTGACGTCCCGGCCCGGACGGGGGACGACGGTGGAGGTCATCGTCCCCACTGCGACCTAGTCGCGATAGCTGTCCATCACATCTATTGACCGGCCACGACGCGTGGCTGGATGATTTCCTGCCCTGCGATCTCGCAGGGAACTCGAAGGTGGGAGGCAAGAGGCGTGATGCCCCGCATGCTGCGCTCACGGCGCGTCCTATTCCTGCTCGTCGCCGGAGGTCTGCTCGTGCCTCCGGCCCTGGCGTCGGCTGCGGCGACACCGTCAGCGCCGACCAAGAACTTCCATGTCACCAAGACCGACCTGAGCCCGGCCCGGCTCTATACGTCGCCGTACCTGTCGGTCGACCCCTCCAACCCCAAGGTGATCGTCGGCGTCGTCGCCGAGTTCCGTAGCCGCCGCTGCCACCTCGTCTTCACCACCAACGGCGGCGAGACGTGGGGAGTGGGGCAGACCCTGCCGGCGCCCGACGACTATGCCAACTGCGTGTGGAGCAACTGGGCCGCCCAGTCGGCAGTGGGCCGTAACGGTCATGTGTACCTCGCCTTCACGGGCTGGGACGACCGCGACGGCGGCCCCCGCGCCGGCAACATGACCATGTTCGTCGCCCGCACCGATGACCTCGGCCAGAGCTGGCAGACGACACCCGTTCAGACCATCCGGGGCAAGGAGGGCGAGGCGGTCGAGCAGCACCGGCCCGCGTCGCTCGTCGTCGACCGCAAGAGCGGTTCCAACGACATCGTCTACCTCTCCTTCAACCGCACCCAGCCCAACAAGGTGGCGCCCAACCAGGAGCCGTCGCGGCCGATGGTGGCGGTCTCGAACGACGGCGGCCGCACGTTCGGCAATCCCATCGACCTGAGCACCGGGATGTTCACCGACGCCGTGCGGCGTGAGGTCTTCACCTCGGCAACCACCACGACCGTGTCGCCGACCGCCAACACCACCACGACCACCATCCCGGCCGCCGGGTCCCGGGCCGCCAACCCCGACCAGGAAGCCAACTTCGGCGGGAGCAACCCCCGGTTGACCATGGACGACAAGGGCACCGTCTATGCCGCCTGGCGGAACGCCCAGGCCAACGTTCCCAACAGCCGCCCAGTGGCGCCCACCACCTTCGTCTCGGTCTCGTCCGACAAGGGCAAGACCTGGACCACCAACAAGGTGACGAACTACACCGTCGGCTCGGCCTCCCGCATCGCATGGACCAAGCACGGCGGGGAGAACGGCACCCTAGCCATCGTCTTCGGGCGCAACCCGACGACCACGACGTCCGGAAACGGCGACATCATGGTCCAGACGTCGACCGACCAGGGCAAGACGTGGTCGGAGCCGAAGAACATCACCGACGACCCGCCCAACGCCCAGGTCGCCCAGTTCACGCCGACGCTGTCGGCCGCGCCCAACGGCCGGCTCGACGCCGCCTGGTGGGACATCCGTGACGACCCCGGTATCCGGGCTAACGACGTCTACTACGCCTACTCCGAGGACGGCGGCCAGACGTGGTCGAAGAACGTGCGTATCTCCGACCAGCCCATCAACCGCACGTTCGGCGTGTGGGCGGTGAACTTCGACGTCGTGTCGCCCATCGGCGTGGCCTCGACCAACGAACTGGCGGTGTTCGCATGGGACGACACCCGCAACAGCGCTGAAGACGCCACTTCCACCCTCAACACCGACGGCTTCGGCGGCGGCGTGCAGGACGTCTTTGCGTCGACCGTGCAGTTCGAGGCCCTGGGCGCAGGCGGGATGTCCAAGACGGCGAAGATCGTCCTCGCCGCCGCGGGCGGCCTGGCCATCGTCGCCATCGCCCTCCTCCTGGGCTCCCTCGCCCTGAGGAAGGGCCAGCCCTCGACGCCCAAGCCGGCGAAGAAGACCGACACCGAGGCCCCGGCCAAGACCGGCGCCAAGTAACAGCCACAGCGCGGGAAGGGGGCCGGTCGACCGGCCCCCTT